>CBHWEO010000105.1:0-17109 GCA_966112955.1 uncultured Duganella sp.
CGCCGATGATAGTGCTGCAACCAGTGTGAAAGTAGGTTATCGTCAGGCTCTTATTTGAAAGCCCGCTCGGCATGCGCCAGCGGGCTTTTTGCTTTTCCAAACTGTTTTTCCCAACTACTGGTTGGACCACTCAACCCTCCTCCAGCTTCCCCGCCACATAATCGATATGCGCCTGCATCGCCGTGCGTGCAGCCTCCGGCCGGCGCCCGCAAATGGCCTGGCAGATCGCCCGGTGTTGTTGCAGGAGTTGGGCAGACACCTCCGTATCCAGCGCCCTCAGATTCGAACCATTCAGGGTGATGTGCTCGCGCAGGATGCCCAGCACGCTTGCGTGCAGGTGCAGGAACATGCTGTTGTGCGACGCCAGTGCGATTGCTTCATGCAGTTCCGCATCGAGTGCCGCCTCCTTCACCGCCTCTTCATCGCGGCGCGCTTGCTCAAGCCCCGCCAGCAGCGCGCGGATGCCGGCATATTCTTCATCGGTGCCACGCAGCGCGGCGTAATAGGCGGTCGCGCCCTCCAGCACGCGGCGAAATTCCAGCACTTCGGTCAGGAGTACCGGATGATCCACCACCAGTTGCGCCCAAGGCGATGAGCTGCCGGTGCGCAGTTGGTCGCCCACGTAGATGCCGGCGCCAGGCCGGCTGCGCAGCAGGCCTCGCGCCAACATCCTTTGCAACGCTTCGCGTACGGTATTGCGCGACACCGCGAACTGCTCGGCGAGCATGCGCTCCGACGGCAGCTTGGCGTTGGCAGGATAGCGCCCATCCAGCAGCGCCACCTCCAGTTGGCGTTGTACTTCTTCTACCAGCCCGCTCGTTTTCATCTTGCTTTTCTCCTTTTGCAGCGCCTGGTCCAACCAGTTTGCGGCGCCGCCGGCATGCGGGAATTATGGGACCTGTCGACGGAATAAGCAAAACAGAGGAGACGCATCATGAAGCCCCGACAATACCCATCGCTGGCAGGACAGCGTACGCCGCAGGTGTACCTGTTCGGCACCTGCGTGATCGACCTGTTCATGCCCGAAGCGGGCGTGGATGCAGTGCGCCTGCTGGAACACCATGGTGTGACCGTACATTACCCCCGCGGCCAGAGCTGCTGCGGCCAGCCGGCATACAGCAGCGGCAACCCTGAACAGGCGCGCGCCGTGGTGCGCGCGCAGCTCGACCTGTTCCCGCAGCCCTGGCCGGTGATCGTGCCATCGGGCTCCTGCGCAGGCATGATGCGCCATCATTGGGCCGCACTGTTCGACGACGATCCTGCAACGGCGGCCAAGGCGCGCGAACTGGGGGAACGCATTTATGAGCTGAGTGAATTCCTGCTGCATGTGCTGAAAGCCGACTATCAGGCTGCGCCGGGACTGCCCGATGAAAGGGTCGTGCTGCATACTTCCTGCGGTGCGCGGCGTGAAATGGGCACGCGCGACCATGGCGTGGCATTGCTCGATGCGTTGCCGGGCGTTACACGCGTGGAGCACCAGCGCGAGTCTGAGTGCTGCGGCTTTGGCGGCACCTTCTCGCTCAAGCATCCCGACATTTCCGGCGCCATGGTGGCGGACAAGGTGGCTGCCGCTACCGCGACCGGCTGCACACGCCTGGTTTCCGCCGATTGCGGTTGCCTGCTGAACATCGGCCACGCGGCACGTCACCAGGGAGCGCCGTTGCAGGTGGAGCATATGGCCAGCTTCCTGTGGCGCCGCGCGGGTGGTGCGTCATGAGCGGCATGACTACGCGCGAGCGTATCCTGGGCAAGTTGCGCGCTGCGGCCCCGGTACCGGCGCCGGACTGCAGCGGACTTGAACAACGCATCAACCAGCACCATGCACAAGGTGCCCTGCGAAGCGCAACGCCGCGGCAGCATGCGGACGTGATGGAGCGCATCATGACCTCGGTACGCACCGAAGTGTGGCGTAGCGACGCGGCGAGCTGGCCGGCGCTGTTGGCGGACAAGCTGGCACAGGCAGGCGTGCAGCGGCTGCTGCTCGATCCAGGGAAGGCTGAAGGTGCGGCGCTGGCCGCTGCGCTGCCGTCCGGCGTGCAGGCTCTCCCGTTCTCGCAACCGCTCGAAGCCTGGAAGGAATCGCTGTTCTCCACGGTGGATGCCGGCTTTACCGTGGCCCGTTCCGGCATCGCGGCCACCGGCACGCTGGTGCTGGCGCCCGATGCCGGCACGCCGCGCACCGTTTCGCTGGTGCCTCCGCTGCATGTGGCGCTGGTGTATGCCAGCACGCTGCATGCCGACCTGCACGCGGCCATGCATGCCGAAGGCTGGAGTGTCGGCATGCCGGCCAACCTGGTCCTGGTGTCCGGCCCGTCAAAGACATCGGACATCCAGCAAACCCTGGCTTATGGAGCGCACGGCCCGCGCGCCCTGTGGGTGGTGATTGTGGATGATGCCCTGGAGGTGCTGGCATGAACGCCCGGCCCATGCATTTTGTCTCGCCAGCCGACTTTCGCGAGCGTGCCGGAGGCGCCCTGTTGGACCAGCAACTGCGGACCAGCATGCGCGGAGCGATGGAATTCCTGCAAACCAAACGCAGCGTGCAGTTTCCGGATGCCGCCGAACTGGAACAACTGCGCGACCTGGGCGAAGCGGTACGCCAGCACGCGCTTGCCAACCTGCCCGACCTGCTGCTGCAGTTCGAGTCCAGCCTGCAGGCGCTGGGCGTGCAGGTGCACTGGGCCGCCACGCCGGACGAGGCCAACGCCATCATCCATGGCATCGCGCAGCGCAGCGGTGCGCGCAGCATCGTCAAAGGCAAGTCGATGGCGAGCGAGGAGGTGGAACTCAACCACTACATGGCCGAACGCGGCATTGAATGCATCGAGTCGGACATGGGCGAATACATCGTCCAGCTGGCTGAGGAAAAACCCTCGCATATCGTGATGCCCGCCCTGCACAAGACGCGCGCCGAAATTGGCGCACTGTTCGAGCGCCACCTGCCCGGCATGCAGTACACGGAAGACGTCGACTCCTTGATCCTGGCCGGCCGCCGCGCCCTGCGCCAGAAGTTCGCGGAAGCCGACATTGGCCTGTCCGGCGTCAACTTCGCGGCTGCGGACACCGGCACGCTATGGCTGGTGGAGAACGAGGGCAACGGCCGCCTGTCGACTACCGTACCGGACGTGCATATCGCGCTGATGGGCGTGGAGAAGGTGGTCGCCAGGCTGGAGCACATCGTGCCGCTGGCGAGCCTGCTGACGCGCTCGGCCACCGGCCAGGCGATCACCACCTATTTCAACCTGATCACCGGCCCGCGCCGCGCCGGCGAACTGGATGGCCCGCGCGAGATGCACGTGGTGCTGCTGGATAACGGGCGCTCGCAAGCCTACGCCGACCAGCAGTTGCGCGCCACCTTGCAATGCATTCGCTGCGGCGCCTGCATGAACCATTGCCCGGTGTACGAACGGGTGGGCGGGCACGCCTATGGCACCACCTATCCGGGCCCGATCGGCAAGATCATTTCGCCGCATTTGCTCGGCCTGGAGGAAACCGCCGACCTCGTGACGGCGTCCAGCCTGTGCGGCGCCTGCGCCGAAGTATGCCCGGTGCGCATACCGATTCCTTCGCTGCTGGTGCGCCTGCGCACAGAGGCCAACCGCGACCCGGCGCAGCAGGTTGACCGGCCGCTGCGGGGGCAGGGCGCCCATTTCAGCCGCGGCGAACGGCTGGTGTGGCGCTTCTGGAGCGGTGCCTTTGCGCGTCCCGCCGTGTACCACTGGTTCCGCTGGCTGGCGACGCGGCTGCGTGCGTTTGCCCCGTCCAGCCAACTGGGCTGGACCCGTCACCGCACACCGCTGGTTCCGGCCCGGCGCAGCCTGGCCGACCTGCTGCGGGAAAGGGGGCAGGCGGAATAAGGCCATAGCAATCGATCCGGCGCGCGGCGCCGGCATAAGAAAAATTTCATTCCATTGGAGGAGTTCAACATGCAAACCTGGAACCAGATCTACGCGCCCCTGGGGGGGCTGGGGTGGTCGGCGCTGGCCGCTGCCGTCCCCATTTTTTTCTTCTTTGCCGCGCTGGCGGTATGGCGCATCAAGGGCCACATTGCCGCCGCCGTGACGCTGGGGCTGTCGCTGGCGGTTGCGGTCTTCATCTACGGCATGCCGCTGCCGCAGGCGCTGGCCGCGGCGGGCTTCGGCTTCGCTTACGGCATGTGGCCCATCGCATGGATCATTGTCAGCGCGGTATTCCTGTACAAGGTCGTTGAACGTACCGGGCAGCTGGACATCATCCGCGCCTCGGTGGTGTCGATTACCGACGACCAGCGCTTGCAGATGCTGCTGATCGGCTTTTCGTTCGGCGCATTCCTGGAGGGCGCGGCAGGCTTTGGCGCGCCGGTCGCGATCACGTCCGCCTTGCTGGTGGGGCTTGGCTTCAATCCCCTGTACGCGGCCGGCCTGTGCCTGATCGCCAATACCGCGCCGGTGGCATTCGGCGCGATGGGAATTCCCATCATCGTCGCCGGCCAGGTCACCGGCCTGGATGCCATGACCATTGGCGCCATGGCCGGTCGCCAGTTGCCGCTGCTGTCGCTGCTGGTACCGTTCTGGCTGGTGTTCATGATGGATGGCACGCGCGGCATCAAGGAGACCTGGCCCGCCACGCTGGTGGCCGGCGGCAGCTTCGCCGTCACGCAGTACATCACCTCCAACTACATTGGCCCTGAACTGCCGGACATTACTTCCGCGCTGGTCAGCCTCGGATCCCTGACCGCGTTCCTGAAGGTCTGGCAGCCGGCCAGCGCGAAAGCCGGCGCCCGCGGCAGCATCGCGGTGGGTGGCGGCACGGCGGCACTCTCCCCGTTCAGCGGCGCTCTCGCGGCAGGCACCGCGCCGCGCAGCCGCAGCAAGTCGCCATACACCACCGCGCAGACGGTGCGCGCCTGGGCTCCTTTCGGCCTGTTGACCGCAGTGGTCACGGTATGGAGCCTGCCCCAGTTCAAGGCGCTGTTTGCCGCCAAGGGCGCGCTGGCCGGCACGGTGCTGAAGTTCCATGTGCCGTACCTGGACATGATGGTCGTCAAGATGACCCCCATCGCCGCCGCGCCCAAAGCATATGAAGCCATCTTCAAGCTGGACCTCGTCTCGGCGGTCGGTACCGCGATCCTGGTGTCGGCGCTGCTGTCGATGGTCCTGCTGCGCTTCAGCCCGGGTAATGGCCTGCGTGCCATGCGCGACACGGTGGTCGAGCTGCGCCGTCCGGTGCTGTCGATCGGGCTGGTGCTGGCGTTCGCCTTCGTCGCCAACTATTCTGGCATGTCGTCGACGCTGGCCCTGGTCCTGGCGGGCACCGGCGCGGCATTTCCTTTCTTCTCGCCTTTCCTCGGCTGGCTGGGGGTATTCCTGACGGGTTCGGACACCTCGTCCAATGCCCTGTTCTGCTCCCTGCAGAATACGACTGCTCACCAGGTCGGCGTATCCGACACGCTTCTGGTGGCTGCGAATACCACCGGCGGCGTGACCGGCAAGATGATCTCGCCGCAGTCGATTGCCGTCGCTTGCGCGGCGACCGGCCTGGTCGGGCGGGAGTCGGAACTGTTCCGCTTCACGCTCAAGCATAGCCTGCTGTTTGCCGCGATCGTTGGCCTCATGACGTTCCTGCAGGCGTATGTGTTCACAGGGATGGTGCCGCACTGATAGGGTACGGCCTTTGCAGGCCCCGCTGAACCGTACCGGCGGGGAAGCGCAGCCGGTCAGGCGCGGAGGTGGCGTGGCGCCGTTGCCGAAAGCGCGAAGGTCTAAGGGGACTGCGCCAAGATCGCTTCGAGCAGCGGGCGGCAGGCATCGGCCAGGCGCTCGATGCTCGCTTCGCGCAGGGCCGCCGTGTCGACCGCTTGCGCGCCTTGCAGTCCCGCCCATTCCAGCAGCGCCTTGCCTGCGGCCGGGTGGTCGAACAACCCATGCAGATAAGTACCCAGCACCTGGCCGTCCGGCGACAAGGCGCCTTCCGGCCGGCCGTCGATCGTGAACGCTGGTTGTGCCAGCGCATCGCCGTGCGACACTCCCATATGGATTTCGTAACCTTCGACTGGCGCGTCGGCGAAGGTGCAGCTGCCGCGCACTTGTTCCAGGCGCTTCTCCCGCGTCAGCATGGTACCCATCGGCAGCAGGCCAAGCCCCTCGTCGGCGCCGGCATGGCCTTCGACGCCGTGCGGGTCATCGACGCGCTGGCCCAGCATCTGGAACCCGCCGCAAATGCCGATTACCTTGCCGCCGTAGCGCAGGTGGCGTGCGATGGCCTGTGGCCAGCCGCCTTCTTTCAGGGCCGCGAGGTCGGCGCGCGTGTTCTTGCTGCCCGGTAGGACGATCAGGTCCGCCGGCGGGATCGCTTCGCCCTTGCGCACGAAACGCAGGTCGACGTCGGGATGCGCGCGCAGTGCGTCGAAGTCCGTGTGGTTGCTCATGCGCGGCAAGCTTGGCACGATCACGCGGAAGCTGCCACGCTGTTCCTGCGCCGGCTGCACGGCATCCTCGGCGTCCAGATACATGCCGTGCAGGTAAGGAATAACCGCCAGCACCGGCTTGCCGGTTTGCGCTTCCAGCCAGTCCAGGCCAGGTTCCAGCAGCTTGATGTCGCCACGGAAGCGGTTGATCACGAAGCCGATGACGCGCTTGCGCTCACTCTCCGACAGGCAGGACAGGGTGCCGACGATATGGGCGAACACGCCGCCACGGTCGATGTCCGCGCACAGGATGACCGGGCAATCGACCGCTTCGGCAAAGCCCATATTGGCGATGTCGCGGTCGCGCAGGTTGATTTCCGCCGGGCTGCCGGCGCCTTCCACCACCACAACGTCGTATTGCGCCAGCAGGCGCTGGTGCGATTCGAGAACAGCGGCCATGGCGACGGTCTTGTACTGGTGGTAGTCGCGCGCATTCATATCGCCGCGCACCTTGCCGTGGATGATGACCTGGGCGCCGATGTCGCTGCTCGGCTTGAGCAGCACCGGGTTCATGTCGGTGTGGGCCGGCACGCCGGCCGCAATGGCCTGCAGTGCCTGCGCGCGCCCGATCTCGCCGCCATCGATGGTAACGGCGCTGTTCAGCGCCATGTTCTGCGGCTTGAATGGCGCCACGCGTACGCCGCGGCGTCTCAACAGGCGGCACAGGGCGGCGACCAGGGTGCTCTTGCCGGCATCCGAAGTAGTGCCCTGGACCATCAGGGTGCGGTAAGGGAAGTTCATTTGGCCGGCCGGTGTTTGCGGGCTTCTTCCAGTTTTTCGCACAGCACGGCGGTGCCGGCGATCATGCGCGGGCCGGCGCGGTTCAGGAGGTTGCCATCGATGGTGAACAGGTTGTCCTGGCGCGTCGCCTTCAGCGTCTTGTACGGCCGCCACAGGTTGACGCCACCGTAGTCCTTTTCCGCCGTGGCGAAGACGGCTTCGGGATCGGCTTCCAGCACGACTTCCAGGCTCACGACAGGCGCCGTCACTTTCTGGTCGGCGAAGATATTCTGGCCGCCGCAGACCTTGAGTGCATCGCTGACGATATGCTCGCCGTTGAGCGTGTACAGCGGCTTGTCCCACACTTGGTAGAAGGTGCGCACGGGTGGCCGCGTTGCATACTGGGCGCGCAGGCTTGCAAGCTTCTGCCGCAGCTCTTTCGCCGCAGCGTTGGCGGCGGTTTCCGTGCCGAGCAGTTTGCCCATCTTTTCAAGGTTGTCGGCAATCTGGTCCAGCTTCTTCGGTTCGCTGTGGAACATGGGGATGCCGAGCTGGCGCAGCTGCTCGATCTGGCGTTCGGACGCCCCGTGGCGCCAGATCACCAGCAAATCCGGCTTCATTGCCAGCACCCGTTCCATGTCGACCTGGCGGTTGTCGCCCACACGCGGCACCTGCTTCGCAGCTTCCGGGTAATCGCTATAGGTGACGGCGCCAACGATTTTCTCAGCACCGCCGGCCGCGAACAGCAGTTCCGTGACGTGCGGCGCCAGCGCAATGACGCGTTGGGCCGGCTTTTGCAGCGTGACCGGTTTGCCGTCGTCGTCATTGACGGTGATGGCCGCCTGCGCATGGAAGTGCACGGCGCCGAGCGCGGAGATCAGGAGGAGTCTTTTCATTGTGTGGTCCATTCATTCAATGCCTGTGCCAGGCGCTGCCAGCCGGTTTCGTTGGGCGGCAGGCCGAGACGGATGCCGCGTCCCGCTTCGCGGAACAGGCGTACCCAGATTCCGCGGCGGGCCATGTGGTCGTGAAATGCTTCGGCACACGCTTCCGGCCACCATTGGAACAGTGCCGTGCCGTGACTGTCGATACCATGGCTGGCCAGCAGCGCGCGCAAGCGCTTGCCGTCTGCGAGCAGCCTTTCCTGCGTGGCGCGCTGCCATGGCTTGTCTTCCAGCGCCGCGCGTGCCACTGTCTGCGCCGGGCCGCTGACAGCCCAGGGGCCTAGCAGGTCGGCCAGGGGATCAAGGATGTCATCGCATGCCGCCACAAAGCCGAGCCGAACGCCGGCCAGGCCGAAGAACTTGCCGACCGAACGCAGCACGACCAGGCCGGGAGCTTGCGTAGCATCGGCGACACTGTGCGCACCCTCGGTGTCGGCAAACGCTTCGTCGACCACCAGCCAGCCGCCGCGCGCAGCCAGCATGGCAGCCCACTCCAGCAACGTGGCGCGCGGTACGTGCTCCCCGGTGGGGTTGTTCGGATTGCAGACCACCAGCACGTCGGCCGTGGCGGCTGCCGCGCCGAGCTCGCCGTAGCGTATGGCGCTGGTGCGGTGGCCGTGCTGCGACCAGTGGTGCAGGTGCTCGGCGTAGCTCGGGCTGGATACCGCTACGCGGGATGGGCGGCGCAAGCGCGGCAAGGCCTGGATCGCGGCCTGCGTGCCGGCCACTGCCAGCATGCGCGGTGCGCGGTAATAGCGCTGCGCCGCTTCCAGCAAGGCCGGGTCGTGTTCGGGCAGGCGATGCCAGGCATCGGGCGACAGCGCGGGGGCCGGGTAGCCGACCGGGTTCAGTCCGGTCGACAGGTCCAGCCAGTCGTTGCGGCAGTAGCGTTGCGCTGCTTCGCGCAGTTTGCCGCCGTGTTCAAGCATGGCCCACTCCATAGACAATGGCCAGCATGAGCGCGACCCACAACGCGGCAGTATTGCGGACCAGGCACCAGGCGCGGGGGATGTCGGCCGCTGTCGCGATGCCGCCCTCTCCGAGCGGCGGGCGCTGCTCGATTTCGCCGCCGTAGCTGGCGGCGCCGCCCAGTTGCAGGCCGAGTGCGCCGGCGCCGCTGGACATGACCGGGCCGGCATTCGGGCTGCTCCAGGCAGGAGCTTGCCTGCGCCAGCAGGCCAGTGCGCGGCGCGTGCCGGCGGCGCCGGGCGCCAGCAAGGCATAGGCCAGCGCCGTCAGTCGGGCGGGCAGGTAGTTGAGGGCGTCGTCGATGCGTGCGGCGGCGCGGCCGAAGAGGTTGAAGCGCTCGCTCCGGTAACCCCACATGGCATCCAGGGTGTTTGCGAGCCGGAACAGCAGCGCGCCCGGTCCGCCTGCGATGGCGAACCAGAACAGGGTGCCGAAGACGGCGTCGTTGCCGTTCTCCAGCATGGATTCCGTAGCGGCTTTGGCAAGGTCGGATGCGGCGGCTTGCTGGGTATCGCGGCTGACGATACGGGCGGTCAGCGCGCGCGCGCCGGCCAGGTCGCCGGCCTGCAGCGCATGCCAGATGGGAAGCATGTGTTCGCGCAGGCTGCGCAGGCCAAGGCAGAAGTAGAGCAGGGCAGCGTGCAATGCCGCCTGGGCCGGCGGCGGCAAGGCTTGTGCGCAGGCCCAGGCAGCCAGGGTGGTGGGCGGCAGCACGGCGAGCGACCAGGCCAGCAGGCCAAGCAGGAAGCGGGTTCCCGGGCCGCCGGCGTTGGCGCGACGGTTGAGGGCCGCTTCAATGGCGCCGGCCAGGCGGCCGAACCCCACCAGCGGGTGCCAACGCGGCACTTCGCCAAGCAGGGCGTCGAGCAGCACGCCTGCCAGCAGCGCAGCGGCGAACAGGTTGGCGTCGAGGCCTGCCGTCAGCACCATGCCCCTTTCAGCATCAGCGGCAGCCCTGCCGCGACAAAGGCGACGCGGTCGCACAATGCCGCCACGGCCTGGTTCAGGCGGCCGGCTTCGTCGGCATAGCTGCGCGACACCGCGCCCCACGGCACGATGCCCATACCGACTTCGTTCGACACCAGCACTACGTCGCCGCGATCGATGGCCAGTTCGGCCAGTAGCGCGGCACGTTCCTGGTGCAGGCGTGCGGGCAGTTCGATGGCGCCGACGTCCGGATATCGCGTGCCTTCGCTGAACATGAGATTGGACAGCCAGAGCGTCAGGCAGTCGACCAGCACCAGCCGCCCGGGCTCGCGCCATTGGGCCAGCGTGGTTGCCAGCGCCAGTGGTTCTTCGATTGTGCGCCAGTGCTGCGGGCGCTGTGCGCGATGGTGGGCGATGCGCGCCGCCATCTCGGCGTCGCCCGCAGCGGCCGTGGCGACGTACACGACCTCCTTGCCGGATTGCGCGGCAAGCCGCTCGGCGTAAGCGCTTTTGCCGGAGCGGGCGCCGCCGAAGACCAATGTGCGGCTCATCGCGTGCTCCGCGAGAATATGGCCGCAACGGCGGCGGGGTTCGAAGGGAAGTAGCCGTGGAAGTACGAAGCTTGCAGCGAACCGCTGCGGTAGACCGCCTCCCCGGCCCCACCGCTGGGATGTTTCTCCGTCGTTGCGGCGGGCGGCAGGCTTGTTTCCAGCCGCGAGTAATGGAAGGTGTGCCCGCGCAGCGGTCCTTGCGCCGTCGGCATCTGTTGCGCGCCAAGGCCGGCTAGGCGGGCCTGCATCAGCACCTTGCCGGGCAGGAGGCCGGCCATGGGCCATTCCCGCTCTTCCTTGTCCTGCAGGGACTCGGCCAGCGCCATCATGCCGCCGCACTCCGCCACGATCGGCAGGCCGTCGGCATGCGCGGCGCGCAGCGATGCCTGCCAGCGCTGGCCCGCGGACAGCGCCGCGGCATGCAGCTCCGGATAGCCGCCGGGCAGGTACACGGCGGTGGCCGTGGCCGGAATCGGCTCGTCAGCCAGCGGCGAGAAGTACTCGAGCTGGGCGCCAAGCGCCTGCAGCGTCGCCACGTTGGCCGGGTAGAGGAACATGAAGGCTGCGTCGCGCGCAATCGCGATCCGTGCCGCCGCCAGTGCCCCGGTGGCTGGCCCGGCGCCGGCTTCGTGCCCGTCGGCGGAGGCGATGTGCGCGGCAGGCAGCGCATCCCACGCCGCGAGGTCGAATGACAGCTGGTCGGCCAGGGTGTCGAGCAAGGCGTCCAGGTCCGCGACTTCATCCGGCAACACCAGGCCCAGATGACGCTCGGGCAGCGATGCGACCTGCTTGGGCAGTGTCCCCAGCAGAGGGATGTCGCGTAACGACGCCGCCACCATCGCTGCATGTCCCGCGCTGGCGATGCGGTTCGCCACCACCCCCGCCATGTCGACCGGACCATAATCCCGCAAGCCGTGCACCAGCGCACCGGCCGTCTGCGCCATGGCCCCGGCATCGATCACGGCAAGCACGGGCAGGCCGAATGCGCGCGACAGGTCGGCAGCGGATGGCGTGCCGTCATACAGTCCCATCACCCCTTCGACCAGGATGGCATCGGCATGCGCCGCCGCATCGGCCAGCAAGGCGCGGCAGCGTTCAGCTCCAACCATCCACAGGTCGAGCGACTCGACCGGCGATCCGCATGCGCGTTCCAGCAGCATCGGGTCGATGAAGTCGGGTCCGCATTTGAATACCCGCACGCGCCGTCCCGCGCGCACCAGCTTGCGCGCCAGGGCGGCCGTGACCGTGGTCTTGCCCTGGCCCGATGCCGCGGCCGCGATCAGGACTGCCCGCGCTACCATTCGGTCCCCGGCTGCGCCGCGATGCCGGCCTTGAAGGCGTGCTTCACCACCGTCATTTCCGTTACCGTATCGGCCACCTCGATCAGCTCAGGCGGCGCCGCACGGCCGGTGACGACCGCGTGCTGCATGGCCGGCCGGTCCAGCAGGTCGGCAATCACTTCGTGCACGTCCAGGTAGCGGTATTTCAGCGCGATGTTCAGCTCATCCAGCACCACCATGCCGTAGGATGGGTCGCGCAGGAAGGCGCGCGCCTGCGCCCACGCTTCGCGCGCCTTGGCGACGTCCCGTTCGCGGTCCTGGGTTTCCCAGGTATAGCCTTCGCCCATGGCGTGGAAGCTGCACTCTTCGGGGAAACGGCGCAGGAACAGCTCCTCGCCGGTCGACATGGCCCCCTTGATGAACTGCACCACGCCGACCTTCATGCCATGCCCCATGGCGCGCACCGCCATGCCGAAGCCGCTGGAACTCTTGCCTTTGCCATTGCCGGTATTGACGATCAGGACGCCGATATGCTTGTCGGCCGCAGCGATCTTGGCGTCAATGATGGCCTTCTTGCGCGCCATGCGCTCGCGGTGCCGCTCGTTAAGGTCGCTCATGCTTGGGGACTCCCGGGAATGAAGATGGACCGCTCGCCGTGGCGCACGATCTCGATCGGATGGTCAAGGTATTCGCTCAGCACCGCCGGCTGCATCACGTCCGCCACCGGGCCGCCCAGCCAGCGTCCGTCGCCCATCAGCAGCAGTGCATGCGTGGAAACGCTGTGCGCCAGCGTCAGGTCGTGGCCGACCATCACCACGGTCTTGCGCTGCTCGCGGCACAACCTGGCCAGCAAGGACATCACGCTCACCTGGTGCGCCAGGTCCAGCGCATTGGCCGGTTCGTCCAGCAGCAGCAAGGGCGTATCCTGCGCCAGCATGGCGGCAATCGCGACGCGCTGGCGTTCGCCGCCGGACAGGGTGCGCACGTCGCGCGCCGCCAGCTGGTCCACCTCCATCGCCGCCAGCGCCGCCATGGCGGCGTGATGGTCGTCGCTGTTTTCCCAGTAGCGGTTGTCGTGGTAGGGATGGCGCGCCGACAGCACGGTCTCGATCACGGAATAGGAGAAAGCGTCGCTGCGCGCTTGCGCCAGGAAAGCACGCTTGCGCGCCAGCTCCTGCAACGGCCATTCGCCCAGCGCGCGGCGGTCGATGGCGACATGGCCGGATTCCGGCTGGCGCAGGCCGGCCAGGGTGCGCAGCAGGGTGCTCTTGCCGGCGCCATTGCGTCCAATGACGCTCCAGCACTCGCCGTCGCCGACCTGCCAGTCCAGCCGGTCGACCAGGATGCGCTTGCCCATGGCCAGGCGCAGTTGGTGGGTGCCGATCATCTTATTTCCTCAACCGGTGCAATTGATACAGGAATACCGGCGTGCCGATCAGCGCGGTGACCACGCCGGCCGGCAGTTGCTGCGGTGCGATCACAGTCCGCGCCAGCGTGTCGGCCAGCACCAGGTAGGCCCCCCCCACCAGCGCGGCGGAGGGCACCAGCAGGCGGTGGTCCGGGCCGAAAGCAAAGCGGCAGGCATGCGGCACGATCAGGCCGACAAAGCCGATGCTGCCGGCTGTCGTGACAGCGCTGGCGGTCAGCAGGCCGGAACAGAAGAACAGTCCCTTGCGCAGCGCGCCGACGCGCACCCCCAGGGTTGCCGCCGCTTCGGCGTGCAGCGCCATCACGTTGAGGGAGCGGGCGATGCGCAGCGCAAAGGCGAGCCCGCCCGCCAGCACGAACCAGGGCAGCCAGCGGATCGGGGAGCCGGACAGGTCTCCGATCAGCCAGAACACCATGGTGCGCAGCCGGCTTTCCGGTGCGATCGACAGCATCAGCGTGACCAGCGCAATGCAGCCGGCGGACAGCACCTGGCCGGTCAGCAGCAGCAGCGCGGTGCCGCCTTCCGCAGCCGTTCCGCCGCGCAGGTCGCGGCGCGCCAGCGCATAGAGCAGCATCGACACGATGACCGCGCCGGCGAAAGCGGCGGCATCCACCATCCAGGCCGCACACATGAACAGCAGCGCCGCCAGCGCACCCACCGACGCGCCGGAGGAAATGCCGAGCACATAAGGGTCAGCCAGCGGATTGCGCAACAGGGCTTGCATCATCAGGCCCGCCAGCGACAGCGAGGCGCCGGTGACGAAAGCCGTGGCGGCACGCTCGGCGCGCAAGCCAAGCAGGTGGCCCGGCAGGGAGCTGGGCTGCCCGCTGGCCAGTTCGCGCAGGGCGCCAGGCATGTCGGCCAGCGGAATGCTGACCGAGCCGATCATGCCGGCTGCCACCAGGCTGGCGAGCGACAGCAGAACCAGCAGGACGGTGACGGTAGCGGCGCGCACGCGCAGGTTGGCGGAAAGTGGGTGCATAGCGGGCAAGCTTATCTCATTTATTTGTAGCCGTAGCGTAGGCCGGCATACACGGCGGAACCTGCGGTGCCGTAGTTGCGCGCCAGCTCATAGTGTTTGCCGGCCACGTTGTTCCAGCGCAGGGTGGCCGTCCAGGACGGCGCCAGGTCCCAGGCCGCGTACAGGTTCAGCAGACCATAGCCGCCCAGGCGGTTGCGGTTGGCCGTGTCGTCGAAGCGGTGGCTGGACAGCTGCCATTCGGCGCCGCCGCGCAGGCTGCCCGCAGTATAGTCCAGCGCCACGTTGCCGTGGCGTTTGGCGCGGCGCACCAGCAGCTTGCCGGTGCTGTCGTCGTGCGGATCCTGCAGGTCGGCGCTGGCAGACAAGGCGAACCCACTGCCCAACTGCTGGCTTGCGGACAGCGAAAAGCCTTCCAGCGTGGCCTTGTTGACGTTATAGGCACAGCCGTTGCGGAAGCCGGGGAGCGGGCAGGGCGTGGTATTGACCAGCAGGTCGGTCAGCCGGTTGCGGTAAGCGACCGCGCCCAGCGCCGTGCCGCCCTGTTCGTAGCGCAGGCCGATTTCCCGGTTGCGGCCCTCTTCCGGACGGTTGGACGGCAGGCCGAATCCGGGATAATACAGTTCGTTGAAGGTCGGCGCGCGGAAGCTGGTGCCATAGCTCGCAATCAAACGCAGGCCGGGAGCGATGCGGTAGCCGTAGCCCAGCGAGCCGGTGTTCTTCGAACCGTATTGCGAACTGTCGTCATGACGGAGCGCCGCCGCCAGCAGGTGGTCGCCGCGCTTCATGTTGTAGCTGGCGGCCCAGGACGTGGTCTTGCGCTCGCGCGCCAGGGCGGCGGTGTTGGCATCCACTTCTTCCTTGCGATATTCGGCCAGCAGCTGCAGGCTGTCCGGGCCCAGTGCGATATCGTTTTGCCAGCTGTATTGCGACTGGGTGGTGTCGATCTGGCTGGCGGTGGCGGCAAAGCTGCCCGACTTGTCGCGCGACTGGGCGGCCTGCGTCGTCATCTGCCAGGCTTCGGATAGCCGGTTGCGCGCGAAGACCGCCGCCGTGTCCAGCTTTTGTGTGCTCCAGGCGCGCACGGTGGCACCGCTGTCGTAGTCCGCTTCCTGGTCGCTGTGCAGGAACAGCACGCCCAGCTCGTGGCCGCGTGCGACTTGCCAGGACAGCTGGCCGTTGGCGTGCTTGCGGTCGTAGCCGTCGTCGTCCTTGTTATAGCTCGCGCTGGAAGGCAGCGTGGCGGAGAAGCCGTCGGCGCGCTCCTTGCCCGCGCCAAGCGCGTAGCTGAACACTCCGGCGCTGCCGGAAATGCCGGCCGCGCCGGAGCGCGTGCCGTAGCTCCCTGCCAGCAGGCTGGCATCCAGCGCCAGGCCGCCCTGGCCCTTGCGGGTGAAGATCTGCACCACGCCGCCGATGGCGTCGGCGCCGTATATTGTGCTCAGTGGCCCGTACACCACTTCGATCCGCTCGACCGCCGACAGCGGGATGGCGTTCCAGGCGGCCGCGCCGCTGGTGGCGGAGCCGATGCGCACGCCGTCGATCAGGACGATCACCTGGTTGCCGTTGGAGCCGCGCAGGAAAACGCCGGAGTTGGTGGCCGGACCGCCGTTGCGGGTGACTTCAATGCCGCGCTGGCGCTGCATTAATTCGGTGATGGAACCGGCGCCGCTGCGGGCGATTTCCTCCGCGGTAATGCTCAGCGTATCGCTGACGACGTCGCGCGCATGTTGCGGCGTGCGCGTGGCGGTGACGAGGACGGTGTCCAGCGCAGGCGCCTGGACTTGTGCCTGGACGGCAGGTGCGGCAATAGCCAAGGCCAGCGACGTGAAGGCCGCTTGCCGGGTGACGGGAGAGGTCATGACAACTTTCGTAACGAACCGCCGACCCACGTCCCCGTAAGCCGGCATGAACAGGAACGGCACGAAGGCGCGTTCCCACCTGGGTCTGGCCGGTATCCGGGCTGGCAAGTCTGGCGGCCTGGCCTTCCCATGCTTTCGCACAGTGGCTGGGGAGGTCGCTGCCGCACTATGAAGGCGGCACTTGCTTACCGTTGCGGGGGCAGCACACGTTGGCTGTCAGGGACAGCGCCGTGTTTCCCGTTTAACTGCATTCGAGGATTCGAATGCGAGCACCAAAACCCCGCCATTATACGGACTTGGCAGGCCAGGACAAGCGCAGGGTGGAGCAATACTTGACCTGGTTCGGGTTTTGCGCCGCTTGCAGCAGCGAGACGCCGGCCGCGATGGCCGACACCAGCCGCATGGTGCCGGCGTGGCAAACGATGATGGCATCGTGCTGCAGTTCGTCGAGGAAGGATTGCACGCGTGCCGCAGCCTCGCGCACGGTTTCGCCGCCGCCGGGGCGGTAGTCCAGCAGGTCGTCCGCCCAGGCGTCGACTTCGCCACGCGGGATGTCGGACCAGGCGCGCATCTCCCAGGCGCCGAAATGCATTTCGACCAGGCGCGCGTCCGGTGTGAAGCTGCCGAGCAGGCCGGCCAGCGCCGTGCAGCGCCGCAGCGGACTGGAATACAGGCGAACGCCGCGCGCCAGCAGCGGCGCCAGTTCGTCCGCCAGCCTTGCATGGCCCTCCGCCAGCGCAGCGGCCGACGCGGGCAGGTCGCTGCTGCCGTAGCAGATGCCCGGCGCCACCTCGGGCTGCGGATGCCGTACGAGGATCAGTTCCACGTGCAGGCCAGGGCTGCGAGATAGAACGCCGCTTCCGCCGACTGCTGGACAGCGCCCAGGCAATCGCCGGTATAGCCGCCCAGGCGCTGCCGGAATGTGCGGGCCAGCCAGAGCGTCGCCACGAGCATGGCCGCCAGTCCGGCGCCGAGCGCCGCGACAGACAGCCAACCCAGCGCC
>CBHWEO010000106.1:0-17088 GCA_966112955.1 uncultured Duganella sp.
CGTAATGACGTCCATGCTCTTCTCCTGGCTGATTAATGCATATCTGACCACACACAATAGGCCAAGTCCAGTGCCGCGTGAAACTAGCGCTCCGGTGCCAGCTCCAGGCGGTTGATGCGCGCCGCCTTATTGAAGTCGATGGCGATGCGCAGCGCGCGCGGCTGGCATTTCGCGCGGTACACGTAAAGGCGGTCTTCGCCATCTACATTGCGCGACAGCAGTTCCAGGCTGAGCGGGCGGCTGCAGCCTTTCAAGGACGAGGACAGCCCCGGCACCGCCAGGTAAGTGGCGCCTCGTTCCGTGAAGCGTTCCTGGGCCGGCTTGCCGTCGGCCAGGCCTTCCAGCACGTCGACGACCTGGGCCGTCACCTCCGGCTCCACATCGGGGATGGCCTGTGCCGCACAGCCCCAGCACAGGGATGCAGAAAATAACAAAGTGTTAAATTTCACTGAAGACTCCTTCTAACGTTGCGCGTGCGGTCTTGACTCGACGGTTTTGCGATTTTAATCATCATTCCAGTTAAATCAACGAAGTTTTACTCGTTATACTCGCCCCACGCTGTTGAGTGCCAGCCCGGCGGGGCTGAGAAAAAATACATCTACAACTGCTTCAGGAGAGACTAACAACATGCGCAACACAACTCGTACCACCATTGCTTCCCTGGTCATGCTCGCTTGCGCCAGCCTGGCACAAGCCGCCGACAAAACCATCGGCAACGTCACCTTCTTCAGCGACACCAAGGCCGCCTCGGCTGAAGGCGCGCTGAAGGTTCATGCCGCCCGCTTCGGCCTGCCTGCCAACCTGGAGAACCTGGTGCTGGTGGACGTCAAGGAGTCGCTGACCGGCAAGCACTACTACTACCAGCAAATGCTGCGCGGCCTGCCGGTTGACCGCGCCCAGATCATCGTTTCCATCGGCACCAACGGCGACCTGCAGAAGATCTTCAACGAAACCCGCCACATCTCGGCCAAGGTGGATGCCGACGCCGTCAACCAGCTGCACAACAAAGCCCAGATCAGCGAAGAAGAAGCGCTCGACAAAGGCTGGAAAAACATGAACGTCCAGCATGGCCTGGTGACCGTGCCTTCCACCGCCCTGGTGTGGGTGCCGACCAAGGATGGCGTGCAACTGGCGCGCAAGGTCAGTATCGAAGCCGAAATGCCGACCGGCGGTTTCGTGCAATACCTGAATGCTCATGACGGCAGCCTGATCGACTCGTACAGCACCTCGCTGCCGCGCACCAACAAAGGTGGCGAACGCAGCCTGGCAGCCCGCGCAGCCGCGCCGGGCCAGGCGCTGGACCGCAAAGCCGCCATCCAGGCTGCCAAGGATGCCGGCAAGGCCGTCGCAGGCACCACCAGCAAGACCGGCAGCACCGGCACGGTGACCACGCTGGCCGCTTCCGGCATCAACGGCAGCGGTTACGCCTTCGACCCGGATCCGCGCACCGTGCTGAACACCGATGCGCTGACCGACACCTCGGCCGCGTCCGCCTTCGACGCCGCCTACTCGACCAAGACCTTGCGCGACCTGACCGTGACCTCCGGCGTGTACAAGCTGACCGGCCCATACGTCAACATCAAGAACATCGAGTCGCCGAACACCGCGCCGAGCACCACCACCAACGGTGTGTGGACCGCCAAGCGCGGCAACAATGCCTTCGACGACACCAACGTCTACTTCCACCTCGACCAGAGCCAGCGCTACATGCAGTCGCTGGGCTTCACCGGCACCAAGGGCATCCTCGAGCGCTCGATGGATGTTGACACCGACGGCGTCAATGGTGACGACAACTCCCACTTCAGCGGCACCGGCGCCACCGGCTACCTGGCCTTCGGCCACGGCTGCGTGAACGACAGCGAAGACGCCGACGTCATCCTGCACGAGTACGGCCATGGCATCCAGGCCAGCATCAACTCCAGCTGGTCCGGCGGCGACACCGGCGCCATGGGCGAAGGCTTCGGCGACTACTGGGCCGCGTCCTATTCCTACAGCACCCCGAACGGCCAGGTGTACCACCCTGAGTGGGCCTTCAGCTGGGACGGCCACGGTTCGTGCTGGGCCGGCCGCATGCTGAATCGTACTGACGCAAAGTACAACAGTGCGAAAACTTACGGCGCACACACCTCGGTGACCGAGAACGGCGTGACCTTCCAGTCCGATGAACTGTGGTCGGCGCCGCTGTACTCCTCCATGGTGTCGCTGATCGCCGCCGGCAAGCCGCGCGCCAACATCGACAAGATCATCCTGGAAGCGCACTTCGGCCTCGGTTCCAACCTGAAGATGCCGGCCATGGCAACGGCGATCGTGAACGCGGCCAAGACCCTGTTCCCGTCCGACCTGACCTATGCCAACACCTTCCAGGCCAAGTTCCAGGCGCAGAACATCCTGACCGCCAGCTGCACCCCGGTCAGCATCTCCGAGACCGAAAGCAATAACACCATCGGCACCGCCAATGCGATCACCCAGTCGTGCACGACGGCCAGCGGCAATATGGCCTCGAGCACCGATGCCGACTACTTCGCGATCACCGTACCGGCCGGCAAGACCCTGACCGCTACCATGACCCCGAACGCGACTTCGGACTACGATCTGAAGCTGTACGACGCCGCCGGCACCCAACTGGCACAAAGCGTGAACGGCACCGGCCAGGCCGATAGCGTAACGCGCGCCAACTCGGGCTCGACTGCTGTAACGTGGTATGCCAAGGTGTATTACTACGCGGGCGGCACTGGCGCCAGCAGTGGCACTTATACCTTGAAAGCCTCCTGGTAATTCACGAGCGCACCCCCGCGCCGTCGACCGCCTCGCCCGCAAGGGCAGGCGGTTTTTTTTCGTTTACTTCGCTTACAATGGATTCCGCTGCCTCCCTGACGAAAGCGACATGAAAACTGACCTGGGTACATTCATCCTGGAAGAAGCCCCCGGTGGCATCATCGCTACCGACGCCCACGACACCGTGATTTTCTGGACGCGCGGCGCGACCGAAATCTATGGGTATGAACCCGACGAAGCACGCGGCCAGCAGTTGGCAGAACTGATCGGCATGCCGGGCCATCCGGTCAAGCAGGAGTTCGGCGCCGATTTCGAATACCTGCGGCGGCGCAAGGATGGCCAGGCGGTCTACGTCAGCGCGGCCTGCAAGCCGGTCTACGGCAGCCAGGGAGAGATCCAGTACATCATCCACAGCCAGAACGACATCACCGACGCCAAGGCCTTGCGCGATGCACGCCAGGTGGAGTCGCGCTACCGCGGCCTGCTGGAATCGATGCCGGACGCCATTGTGATGGCCAATTCCACCGGGCGCATCGTGCTGGTCAACAGCCAGGCCGAGCGCCTGTTCGGCTTCGAACCGCGCGAGCTGCTGGGCAAGCCGGTCGAAGTGCTGCTGCCCGAGCGCTTCCGCGGCGGCCACGTCTCGCACCGCGCACAGTATTTCGTGCAGCCGCGCACCCGCACCATGGGCGCCGGCCTCGAGCTGTACGGCTTGCGCAAGGATGGCCTGGAATTCCCGGTCGAGATCAGCCTGAGCATGATCCAGATGGAAGAGGGCGCCATCGTCATGAGCGCCATCCGCGACATTGGCGACCGCAAAAAGGCCGAACAGAAATTCCGTGGCTTGCTGGAGTCGGCACCCGACCCGATGGTGATCGTCAATGCGCGCGGCGAGATCGTGCTGGTCAACACGCAGACGGAACAGCTGTTCGGTTACCAGCGCCAGGAACTACTGGGCAAGCCAATTGAAATCCTGATCCCGGCACGCTTTGCCGCCGGCCACCCGGCCGCGCGCAGCAGCTTCTTCGCCAAGGCCCAGCCGCGCGCCATGGGCGCCGGCTCGGAGCTGTATGCCATGCGCCGCGACGGCTCGGAATTCCCGGTGGAGATCAGCCTGAGCCCGCTCAAGACCGAAGACGAAATGCTGGTCTCGAGCGCCATCCGCGATATTACGGCGCGCCGCCAGATCGAACGCACCTTGCTCGAGCAGAAGCTGGAACTGGAGCAGGCCAGCAAGGCCAAGGACCGTTTCCTGGCCAGCATGTCGCATGAATTGCGCACGCCGCTGAACGCCATCCTCGGCTTCGGCCAGTTGCTTCACAATGAAAAGCTGCCGTTGAGCGAACAGCAGCGCCACGCCTTTGCAGGCAATATCGTGCAGGCCGGCCAGCATTTGCTGCACCTGATCAACGAAACGCTGGACCTGGCCAAGATCGAGGTCGGCGCGGTGACCCTGTCGCTGGAGCCGGTGGCGCTGGACGACCTGCTGCACGAGGCGGGCAAGATGATCGAAGCCATGGCCGAATCGCGCAACGTGACGGTCCACCATACCGAGCCGCGGGGTTTGTTCGTGCAGGCGGACCGCATCCGCCTGCGGCAGATCGTGCTCAACCTGCTGACCAATGCGGTCAAGTACAACCACAAAGGCGGCCATGTCTGGATCGACAATGGCCGGGGCTTGGGAGGCCGTACCTGGCTCTCCGTGCGCGACGACGGGCCGGGCCTGAGCGGCGAACAATTGGGCAGCCTGTTCCAGCCTTTCAACCGCCTGGGACAGGAGGGCGGCGCGGAGGAGGGCAGCGGCATCGGGCTGGTGCTGAGCAAACGGTTGGCCGAGCTGATGAACGCCACCATCAGCGTCACCAGCGCAGTCGGTACGGGCAGCACCTTCACCGTGGAGCTGGACGCGACCGCGCCGCAGCAGTTGCCGGCCGCGCCATCAGAAGACGATATAACCCTGGTCAATGGCCTACGCAGCCAGCACAGCAAGCCGCTCATGCTCTACGTCGAAGACAACCCGGCCAACCTCAAGCTGGTGCAGGAAATCGTCAAGCTGCACCTGGACATCGACTTGCTGTCCGCCACCGATGGCAAGGCCGGCGTGGCGATGGCCATCGAACAGCGCCCGGATGTGATCCTGATGGACATGAACCTGCCGGTCATGAGCGGCCGCGAAGCCCAGCGCCGGCTGCGCCAGGATCCGGCCACGCGCGACATCCCCATCATTGCCCTGTCCGCCAATGCGATGCCGCTGGACGTGCAGACCGCGCTGGAGGCAGGATTCTTCCGTTACCTGACCAAGCCGCTGAACATTGTCGACTTCATCGAAGTAGTCGGCGAAGCACTCGAACAGTCGCGTTGACGGCCAGGTTTCACGTGTAACGGGCTCTGGAGTGAAAATTAATATTGCCGCCTTGCTAGCGCTGGGCATGATGTCGGGGGAGCCCAAGGTGCTGGACGTGACATTTTCGGTCAAGGATTCTGGCAGCCATCCCGTGCTGCACATCACCGTGGTCAACCATACGGGACGGCCGGTCAAGGTCTTGCATGCCCTTGCCACGGAAGAAGAGATGTACGGCAAGCTGTTCGAGGTGCGCGATGCGGCCAGCGGCCAGCCTCTGGAATACCAGGGCATCATGGTAAAACGGGGACCGCTGACCGAGGAAGACTACCTGGTCATGGCACCCGGTGCGGTGCGGCGCAATGCCATCGACCTGGCCCGCGCCTACGCCTTCCGGCAGGGACGGCACGCCTATACCATCAGCTATAGCGGCCACTACATCATGGATGGGAAAGAAGTGCCGCTCACCGTCGGCCCGCTGCGCTTCGAACACACGGGGCGGTGAGCGGCAGGTTGCAGCTTATTGCAGGGCCGGGGTGTTCTCGCCGAAATATTCGTGCGAGTCGGCGTTGTCGATCGCCTTGTTCGGATCGCTGATCGCCAGGCTGGCGGCGCCCGACTGACCATAAACCCAGTCATCGGTACCGGCTACCACGTTGAAGTGGCTCATCTCATGCACCAGGGTGCCGCCCTTGGAATCCGTGCCGGACATCGGTGCGCTCCAGAATGCCTTGCACACGTAGATCGTGTAAGGCTGGGTCGGGTAGACGTAGGCGTAGTAGGTCTTCTTGCAGCCGCAGTCCACAGTGATCGGCTTGGTGGCGAAGGCATCCTTCAACGCCACGAAGTGCGACTTGACGGTCGAATAGCGGCCGGCATCGTAGCTGCCGAACCATTTCACGTAACGCGCACCGGTCTTGTTGGCGCCCAGGTAGGCGTCGCCGTCGTTGACCATGCCTTGCGCCGTCGATACGGCGCTGGCGATGTCCGACTGCTGCGATGCGGTGCAGCGGTTGTAGGACAGGCCGGCGGCGCCCGGTGCCGGCTGCGCTGGGGCCTTGGCCACGCTGCCGCGCGGCAGGGTGCCTTCGATGGAGACGGTCAGCGCTTCGGACTGCAGGGTGTCGGACTGCTTCTTGTCGACCGCCTTGCCGGCCGGGTCCACATTGCTGAACAGCTTGGCCGACTTGGTGCTGTAGCGGATCGTGTAGTCGCCCGAGATGCTCATGTTATACATCTGCGACAGTTCCACCGTGACCTTGTGCGACTTGCCCGGCTGGATGACGTAATAATCTGCAGCGGTTGGCGCCGGACGCTTGACGTGCATGCCTTCATACGCCACTTTCGCGCCGTCGCGGGTCACGTCGAACAGCGACTCCTCGATTTCGCCGAATGGCGTATGCCACTTGAGGATGTACTGCGGGGTGGCGGACGTATTGCTCAGGGTGACGTGCACCACCACGTCGTCGCGCGGGCCCAGGGCGCGCTTGTCCATGCTGATGCTGGCGGTCAGGCCGTCGGCGGCATACGCGGCGAGGCTGAAGGAAGCGGCCAGTGCAAAGCATCCGAGGTGTTTCAGGTTCATGCGTCTCTCCATCCGGTTGAGTGATAGGTGTCCCATCTTGACGGGGAGAGCGCGGCGGTTCAACCGAAATTCCTGGGTGCGCTAAACGGTGTCGCCTTTTCGACAACATTTGCGTTACACCTCGGACAAGCGGCCGGTATTTGTCTCATTCGAGACATTTGTAACAGCGTCAGGCCTGGCTTTGGCGGCGGATCGCCATCAGGATGCCGCAGCCCAGGCCCAGCGTTGCCAGCGCGGTGCCACCATAGCTGAAGAAGGGCAGGGGCACGCCCACCACCGGCACCACGCCGCTCACCATGCCGACGTTGATGAACACGTAGGTGAACAGGATCATGGTGACCGCGCCGCCGAGCAGGCGCGAAAACCGGGTCGTTGCACCGGCCGCGATCTGCAGGCCGCGTAGCACGAGCAAGGCATACATCGCGAGCAGCGCAATGCCGCCTAGCAGGCCGAATTCCTCGGCGAAGACCGAGAAGATGAAATCGGTCGAACGTTCCGGAACGAAGCCAAGGTGGCCCTGGGTACCGTCCATCCAGCCGCGTCCATTCGTGCCACCGGAACCGATGGCGATGGTGGCCTGGGTGATCTGGAAGCCTTTGCCCATCGGGTCCGCGCCCGGGTCCAGGAACGTCAACACGCGCTGCCGCTGGAAATCGTGCAGCAGGCTCCATACAACGGGCGCGGCAGCCAGGCCGCCAAAAGCCAGCGCGGCGAGCGCCTTCCACGACAGGCCGGCCAGCACAATCACGTAAAAGCCCGCCGCCAGCACCAGCATAGCGGTACCGAAGTCAGGCTGCTTGGCGATCAGGCCAACCGGGATCGCCAGCAGCATGGCCGCCGCTACGAATACCTGCCAGCCCTTGGCGCCATCGACCCGATGGAAGAACCAGGCCAGCATCATCGGCATCGCGATCTTCATCATTTCCGACGGCTGGAAGTCGAAGCCCACATGCAGCCAGCGTGTGGAACCCTTCTTGGTCACGCCGAACAGGAAGACCGCCAGCAGCAAGCCGACGCCGACCGCGTACAGCGTTGCCGCATGCCGCATCAGCACCTGTGGCGGAATGTTCGCGGCGGTCCACATGAGCGCCAGCGCCATCAGCACATTGCGCAACTGAAGTTCGAAGCGGCCGGGAAAGTCGGCCGAGGCGGAATACAGGGTGACCAGGCCGGCTGTCACCAGCAGGCCCAGGATGCAGGCCAGCGGCGCGTCAACGGCCAGCATCGCGCGCAGGCGATGCCAGGTTGCGGTACTGCCGTTCATTGGAAGGCCTGCAGCCAGATTACGCGGCCGGCGAGGGCGGCAAAGCCGATCAGGGAAATCGCGCCAAGCAGTGCAAGGCGGCGGCGGAATTGCTTTTGTTCGTTGTCCATGGCCGGCATTATAAGGCCAGGGCTAGCGCTCCCGCACGTAGTTGCCCGGTGCCTCGCACAGCCAGGGGAAGTCCGGATGCGCTGCCGCCGCCGGTGTGCGCAGCGCCCCGCAGCGCGCGTGCAGCCATTCCGTCCAGTCCTGCCACCAGGAGCCGGCGGTGGGCGACTGCATGGCCAGCCAGTCCTTCGGGTCGCGCCCAGCGACCAGGGGCGCCGACCAATAGCGCTGCTTGGCGCTGCCCCCTGGCGGATTGACGATGCCCAGAATATGGCCGGAAGACGTCAGCACGAACTGCACCGGCGCCCCGACCAGGGCTGCGCTGCGGTAAGTGCTGCGCCATGGCGTGATGTGGTCGGCCACGGCGCCCACTGCGTACAAGGGTTGGCGGATGCGGCCCAGGTCCAGCTTCTGGCCGCGGATCTCGAGCGCATCCGGCTGCGCCAGCCGGTTGGCCTGGTACAGCTCGTGCAGGCAGAAGGCGTGCGTTGCCCTGGGCTGGCGCGTGCCGTCGGCATTCCACGCCAGCGGCGCCAGCGCCGGTGCCGGCTCACCCAACAGGTATTTGTGCACCACGTAGCGCCAGACCTGCGTATTCGGCCGCAACATGCGGAAGCTCCAGCCGATCTGCGCCGCATCCAGGTAGCCCTGGCGGCGCATCAGGCCATCGACCAGGGCCAGGTTTTCATCGTTGATGAAGCTGGCGATATCGCCCGGCTTGGAGAAGTCCGTCAGCGTCGCCAGCAGCGTCCAGTGCGCAACCGGCATCTCGCGCGCATCGTGGCGCCGATTGAGCCAGGCCATCAGGGCCGACAGTGCGGTGCCGCCAATGCAATAGCCGACCGGATGGACCTGGGGCACGCCGGCGATCGCGCGCGCCGCCTCGGCCGCGGCCAGGATGCCGTCGAACAGATGGTCCTCAAACGTCACGCCCGCCATGGCCGCGCCGGGGTTCTTCCAGCTGATGATGAAGACGTCGAAGCCGTGCTCCACCAGGTGGCGCACCATGCTTTGCTGCGCCGTCAGGTCGAGGATGTAGTACTTGTTGATCCAGGGCGGCACCAGCAGCAGCGGGATGGCACGCACTTCGGCGCGCACCGGCGTGTACTGGATCAGTTCCATCATGTCGTTGCGCATGACGACCCGGCCCGGGGTCGGGGCCAGGTCGCGCCCCAGCTGGAATTGACCCGTATCGACCATGCGCAGGTCGCCCGCCAGCAGGTCCCGCAGCCATTCTTCGAAACCCTGCTTCAGGCTCGCGCCGCCGGTGTCGAACGCGCGCCGCAGGGCTTGCGGATTGGTCAGCAGGAAATTGCTCGGTGCGACGGCATTGCACCAGTGGCGCAGCCAGAAGGCGGCGCTGTGCGCCTCGCGTTCATCCACGCCCGGTGTGTCGTACACCAGCCGTTCCAGCGTGCGCGTGAAGGCGAGGTATTGCTGCATCAAGCCGTGGAAGAAGGGATTGCTGCGCCATGCCTCGTCGCTGAAACGGTCGTCGCCCTCGGCAGCTTCGGCCAGCGGTGCCGGCATGCCGCTGGCCCAGGCCACCGTGCCCAATTCCTGCCAGGCCCGGGCCATCTCCACAGGATGGGCGAGCCATGCGGCAGTGACGTTGGCGAATGGATTTGGCATGCGGCCAGTATAGACCTAATGCGCCATCAGCACCGGCAGCGTCATACTGTGCAGGATCGTGCGCGTCGCCCCGCCCAGCATGACTTCCCGGAACCGGCTATGCCCGTAGCAACCCATGACGAGCAGGTCGGCATCGATGTCGGCCGCATAGGAAAGCAGGGCCGAGCCGACGTCGATGTCGGTGGCCTGGGAAGAGACTTCGACCCGGATGCCGTGGCGCGCCAGGTACAGCGCCATGTCCGCGCCCGGTTCGCTGCCATGGGCATCCGGTTGACGGCCGGCGTTGAAGACCGCCAGCGTGACCTTGCCGGCCTGCTGCATCAGCGGGATAGCGGCCGTCACGGCGCGCGTGGCTTCCATACTGCCATCCCAGGCGACCAGTACGCGCTTGAAAGGCGCCTCAAAATGGCCGGCGTAGGGCACCACCAGCACCGGGCGGGCACTGTTCATGGCGACGAATTCCGGGGTTTCTTCTTCCATCGGCGGCAGCGGGTCGTCGGGGTTCGCCTGTCCCAGGACCACGAGGTCGGCATAGCGTGATTGCAGCACCAGGCCATCCGTAGCCTGGTCATCCAGCAACCGCGACTCGTAAGAGGGAAGGTCCAGGCTGTCGCACTGGCGCTCGAAACGGTCGAGGTTCTCGCGCGCATGCTTGCGGGCGTCATCCATGCACTGCGCCGCCATGCCGACGCCCATGGCCATCGCGTGGTCGGCATACAAGAGGCGCGAAACGCCGCTCATTGCAGCGCCGACCAGGCGCCCCTTGCTCATCCGGACAAGTTGCGCCGCCAGCCTTACCCGGCGCTCCGTGTCCGCAGAACCGTTCACATGCACCACTATCGTCTTGAATGCCATGACAGTCTCCAATGGGAACAACAGGAATATTGGAGAGGAGTCTAGGCGCTCGCCCAAGCCGGCGGCATGATCTGTGTCAACTAAAGCAAAAAGGCGGCCGGCACCGCAAAACTGCGATGCCGGCCGCCCTCATGAGCGGACTGTGGCGATCAGCGCTGCTGCTTGCGGCGGCGAGCACCTGCCAGGGCCAGCAGGCCCAGGCCGAACATTGCCGTAGTTGCCGGCTCAGGCACCACACTCACCTGGCCTTCGGTTGCTGCAACGATATAGTCCAGGTAGCTGTGCAGCAGGATGCCACCGAAGTAGCTGCCGAAAGCGCCCGGGGTGATACCCTGCGGCGTGCCGCCGAAGGTGTTGTTTGCAACCAGCACCAGCTCGCCGTACATCTCGATAAAGGATGGACCGCCGGAGTCACCGCCGCCGATGTTGGTCTCGCGGTCGTTCGGCAGTTGCGCCGAGCATGCCAGGCCCCATTCGCAGAACGTGTCATGGCCATTGCCGTCGAAGTCGGCATACCAGACTTCGCGCGCGCCGCTGAAGTTCTTCTCGTCGTCGCCGTCGAAGAGGTCGACAATGTTTTCACCGGTACGCTTGACGCGGAAGTCCGGGCTGATGGTGTAGCCATTGATGCCATCGCCGGAAGTGCCATAGCCGGCCAGGATCAGGCGGGTACCTGCGTCGACTTCTGCGCCGGCGATCTTGTAGATCTTGGCGGACTCAGGCGCGTCCTGGCCCAGGGTGATCACCGCCAGGTCATCGTTCACGCAGAAGCCAGGCACGCCCGGTGGGCACTTGCCGAAACCAGCGTAGTTCGGGTTCATCTGGACCTTGGTCGCAGTGACGACGGCGCGGCCTGGATCGCCAGGGGTCGACGAGGCGTTAAATACCACGCGTACGTCGCTGCCAGGCTTGTTCAGGTCGATGACGCTGCCCTGACCGTTCGTGTCCACGCAGTGGCCTGCCGAGATCACCTGGCGCTTGCCAACGAGTGCTCCCGAGCAGATGAAGCTTTGGCCGTCGTAGCGGATATTGATGCTGACCACACCCGAGAAAGGCGAGGTGGGGACGTTTGGATCCACACGGCCGGCCGGGGTGTCCGGGGCCGCGCCAGAACTCACCAACGGCGTGATGGTGCCCATCACCGGCAACGCCTGGGCGCTACCCATGGCGACGAAGGCCAGTGCCACGCCCAACAACTTTTTCGTAATTTTTCCTGCCACGTTGAATCTCCCTAGAATGTTTGTAGTTGTGTATGTAACACACCGGCAACACTTTGCAATTTTCGTGCCCGAAAGGAAACTTTGTTTTCTATCAAACACTTGCGCGATTCAATCGTTGGCGGGGTTAGGGAAATGTAAATATTTCCGACACTTTTCTACACTGTTAGACAGATCGGTATGTACTATTGCGGTATGTACTACGGTATCCAATGCGGAGGAAAAATGGCGCGGACAGGTTTGGACAAGGAAGAGGTAAGGAAGGCTCGGAATGCGCTGCTCGCGCAAGGGCGTCATCCGTCATTGGACGCGGTACGGATCGAACTGGGCAACACCGGCTCGAAGACCACCATTCACAAATACTTGAAGGAGATCGAGACCGAAGAAGGGCTCACAGCCAAGCCTTCTTCATTGAGTGACGCGCTGCAAACCCTGGTCGCCAGCCTGGCAGAGCGCTTGCGCCATGAAGCCGACGTGGTCGTCGCCGAGGCCAGGCAGGAGTTCACCGAGGAACTCAAGCGGCAGGAAGACTTTGCCGAAGGCTTGCGGCTCGAGCTGGCATCCTCCCGTGAGCGCGAACGGAGCCTGCAGCAGCGCCTGGCCGCCGAAAGCGAAGCCCACCAGCGCTCCAGGGAAGAATTGATGGCGGTGCGGCTTGAATCGGTAGGGCAGGCCCGTGAAATCAAGCTGCTGGAGAAGGAACTGAAGCGCATCCAGGGCCTGCATGAGCAGTTGATGGAAGAAAAAATCAATTGGCGCCATGAGCGCGCCCAATTGGAAGAAATGCTGAGCGAAAGGAGCCAGGATTAATCGGGCCGAGATTTTGTTCAATACGCGGCAAGCTGATTCCTTCAAAGTCATGCCATTCATACTGCGGGAGGTGTTCAATGGGTGGCGATGCAATTGGAATGGCAGCGTTCGCGCTGGTCGGAGCGGTAACGCCAGGCCCGGTGAATCTTGTCGCATTGCGCTACGGTGTGCAGGGAGGCTTGGCCCGGCCATTGGGATACACGGTCGGGGCCAGTGTCAGTTACGGGGCGTTACTTTGGTTTGCCGGGGTTGGCGCCGCACCTTTGCTGCAGTTTCCCATGTTGGCACAACTGGTTCGCTGGGCGGGCGCGGCCTACCTGGCCACGCTGGCTTGGCAGATCTTCACGGCGCCGGTAGATGCGGCCGATGATTCCAGCGGCGGCTTGCAACGCAACGCCTGGCGCGCATTGCTGGATGGCGGGCTGTTCCAGGTGCTGAATCCCAAGGCCTGGCTGGTTGCCATCTCCGGCGTGGCGCTCTTCACGGCGGGGCGAACTGGTGAGCGCTCTGCCTTGTCTTTGTTCTGCCTGATTTCGACGATTGTCTGCTGTATCGGCGTCGGCATCTGGGCGGCCGCCGGGCGGATGATCAAAGCGTGGCTGGCGGCGCCACGCCGGCAACGTATATTCAACAGAGCGCTGGGCAGCGCGCTCGGAATCACGGTCGTCGCAATGCTATGCTGAATGCCATGAGCTCTCTGACGTCACACAAAATCTTCCGCGATGCCGACGCGCCATGGTGGGAACTGCGCATCAGCAGCAATTCCAGCGATTGCTATCGGCCGCATACGCACGACGAATATTCGATCGGCATCGTCGATGCCGGGTCGGCGAAATTCCGGCGCGCCGACGAATCCACGACCACCGGGCCGGGCACGGTCGTCATGATCGAGCCGCACGTGGTCCATTCGTGCAATCCCGTGGCCACGCAGCGCTGGTCGTACCGCATGCTGTATATCAAGGCGGACTGGTTGCACGCGGCGATGGCGAAACAATGGGAAATCGCGGGGCCGTTGCCTGGGCTGGAGTTCCTTGCACGCTGCGTGAACGAGCCGGCCGTAACACGTGCGGTGGACTTGATATGTGCAGCATCGGCTGGCACGAGCGCCTTTCTGGCAGCGGAACTACCGGCGTTCCTGTCCGCGTGGGTCCGTCCAGCGGTGGAGGACGCCAGCGTACAGCTGAATGATGAACTGGCGGCGGCCGAGGCGCTATTGCAATCCGATGCCGTCCTGGATCTGACCGTCGCCGCGCTGGCGGAAGCCTGCGGCATGACGCCAACGAAGTTCATCCGCGAGTTCAGGAAGTGTCATGCGATGACGCCGGGGGAATACCTGCAGGACAGGCGCGTCAACGGCGCGCGGCGCCTGATTGCAAAGGGCGTACCCATCATCGAAGCGGCGCTCGAAATGGGCTTCGCGGACCAAGCTCATCTGCAGCGCACGTTCAAGGCTCGCCATGCGATGACACCGGGCACGTACGTGGGGCGGAACCCAGCCGGGATCACGAACTCCCGGCGCTGAGGCTAGGCAAAGCAGCGCTCGAGGCGCATATATGTGTCCCTGGCCTCGCTTTCGTCCTCATAGGCCACGCAGAAGAGAAAGCCACCCTGGTATGCCGTGCCGGCCATCGGCATGGTGACCATGACGCCCTTTCGCGTGGCCGGGTCATAGGATAAGCCAAGCTCCCTGGCGATATCGAGGAATGCCTTCAGGCCGGGAATTTTCCAATGGGGCCCGGTGACATACTGCACCACGCTGCGTTGCGGATGCCGCCATACGTCGACAATCCGGTAGCCGATCGCATCGTACAGGTGATATGAAGCCCCGACGCGCGCGTTCATTTCCGTGAAAAGCAGGTCTCCCTTCGCGTTGACCACCGCGTCGGCACTGAGGCAGCCACGATAGCCAAACGATTGATACAGCTGCGCCAATCGGCTGCCGTGGTGGACCAGGCGCGCGTGGGCATCGGGGCTGACGGTACGCAGCGGAATGGTCTCCTCGACCAGCATGCCGTCGCGATACCCGAGCGCGCCGGTCGCACTGAAGCGGACACCGGCATCGGTGGCCAGGAATTCAGCATACACCGTGCGTGATCCGGGCTGGAAGCGCTCGACCACGACAGGGAAGCAATTGCACGCCGAGGCCCATTCCCAGCGTTCATCGAAGTACTCGCGCGCATCATCCGCTGTGCGCAGCTTCCTCATGCCCATGGCTCCGGCGCTTCCAATGGCTTGGTCGTCAACGGCGACAAGTTCGTTACCGTTGCCGGCATGGTTATGCGATTGCTTGACCATCACAGCGCCAGAAGCGAGCAGGCGCCGCAGAACGGAAGCCGCATGCTCCCTGGTTCGGCATACCGCACCTTCCGCTATCGGGACGCCGGCGGCAGCAGCGAATGCGCGGAAGTTCGCTTTGCTGTTCGCCAGTTCGTCGCCCTGCTGGGCAAAGAAGGCGGCGCCCGGCATGGCGTTCGCTATCCCGAGCCGCGCCGCGAAGTCCGCAACCTGTGCCGAAGGCCAGAGGGAAAAGACCTCACTTGCCCCGCCGGCATCGGCAGCAACCGCACGCAGCAACCCCTCATGCTCCAGGGTTTGGGGATCGAAAAGCCGATGCCCAAAGCAGCCGGGCGGCGTCACATGGAGCTTCAAGGTTGCTGGATCGACGCCCGTCAGGCTGGTTACGTAGGCCAGGAAGTCCAGATCGGGCGGGGAGGGGAGGATGACGGCGTCGTGGTCCCGCGCGAACCAGAATATGCGCTGGACGAACGCCCGCTGGTCCGCTTGCATGAGCAGCGAGGCGTCGACGTGGTTGGCGATCAGGATACGCATCTGGAGCCGAGTCCTCAATGCGAATAGTCTTCGAGTCCGCCGTCGCGTACCGTATCGAGCGTGAAGCAATGGAAGCCCCCGCCAAACAGCCGGCGATGGCGGTGCCGCACTGGGATCACCTCGAAGCCGTTGCGCTCCAGCTTGCGTATCAGTTCGACGCAGGCCTCGTTACACAACAACATTTTCGGACTCACCGAAAGCACGTTGAGGTCGATGTAAGGGCTGGTCAACACCAGGTCGCCTTCATCGTAGGTGGGGAAGCTGGCCGGCTGGTCCGGCACGATGAAGTCCCATTTCTGGAAGGCAGGCGGCAGGTGATCCCGAATGCCGGCGTGGCGGGCCAGGAATACGCCGGGCCTCAGCGCCAGGATCATCGAGTCGATGTGATTGTCGCTCATGCGGTAGGCACGATGGACCCGGTAACGGTCGCCGACGTGCCGGGCCAGCCAATCGACCGCCTTTGCATGGTTCTCGTTGGCGATGTTGACCACCAGGTCGCGGCCGAGCCGCAAGCACTGCGCACCATCCAGCATCATTTCGTAGCCAACGTCAAATGGCGACGCCTGCGGATCGGCGATCGGTTCGGTGGGGCCGCCGAGAGTCGTCTCGGTGTCGCGGGCATAGGAAAGGTCGAATGACTTGTCGGTGAGAATAGGGCGCGGCATGGTGGTCCAGCGCGCTCCCGCTTCAAAATACTGGCTGAACACGGGCGCCAACAGGCGTGTCTCAAGATATCGCGAGCGGATTGCAGGCGGCGTCTCGATGATCTCGTCGCCCAGGATCAGGGTATTGTCGCGGATATTGAGGGCCGGCACCGGCATCGCTTCCCAGCCAAAACCCTTGATCGAAGGCGTGTTCGGAGGGAGCGGCAGTGGGCGGTGCACCACGATGCCAAGGGAGGAAAGCAGCTGCGCCAGGCCTTCCACATCCTCGTTCAGTTCATGGACATACCGCTGCTTGATTTGCCAGCCCCGGTCCCGTACAGGCGTGGACGCCTTGAGGCGGGGATAGGCCCAGTCGGAGCGGAACAGGTTCTCGTGGAAGAAGACGTCGAATGAAAGTTCCCGGTCGTGCGATGTGTAATTCGCAGCGCTGCCGACGATCACTTCGCGCAGGGTGGAGAATTCGTCATACGAGTGCAGGCTTGCCATCATGTCTCCTTGATTGAAGGTCGCACGTTGTGTGCAAGGTGAAGAATGTGTGCCGTGAGTGCATCGCGCGCGTCGCCGGGACGGCCGAGAAGCTGTTCGAAACGGTTGGTGCGGAAATGGGGCAGGGGAAGATTGGCCTCCGAAGGGATTGGGCGCACCTCGCTGCTGGAACCAAGGCACTCGACCACCTTGCGCGCGATCCATTCCCAGGTAAGGATCTCCCGGTCCACGGTCACATAGCAGGCATGGGGATTCTCGGCTTCGGCAAGCAGGCGCAGGGTTGTTGCGATCGCTGTCACATCGGAGAATTGGCGCCCGTCCACTCCCGGGATCTCGAGCGGGCGGCCCTCCAGGGCGGCCGCCACCATCGATTCAATGCGTTGATCGCTGTGAAAGGATGCGCCCTCGAACGCCGGCGGCCCGACCACGGGACCTGGACGGATCACGACGCCGCTCATGTTGAAGCTGGCGCATGCGGCGCGCAGTACCAGCTCGCCCGCCGCCTTCGTTGCACCGTAAAG
>CBHWEO010000107.1:0-17076 GCA_966112955.1 uncultured Duganella sp.
GACCTGCTGCTGAACCTGAAGGGCGTCGTGTTCAAGGTGCACAACCGTGACTCCGTGACCCTGACCCTGAAGAAGGAAGGCGAAGGCCCCGTGATGGCGTCGGATATCGACCTGCCGCACGACGTCGAACTGATCAACCCTGATCACGTGATCGCCAACCTGACCGCTGGCGGCAAGCTGGACATGCAGATCAAGGTCGAAAAAGGCCGCGGCTACGTTCCTGGCAACGTGCGTCGCCTGTCGGAAGACGCCAACAAGACCATTGGCCGCATCATCCTGGACGCATCGTTCTCGCCAGTGCGCCGTGTTTCCTACGCTGTCGAATCGGCGCGTGTGGAACAGCGTACCGACCTGGACAAGCTGATCATCAACATTGAAACCAATGGCGTGATCACCCCGGAAGAAGCGATCCGCCAGTCGGCCCGCGTGCTGGTCGACCAGCTGAACGTATTTGCCGCCCTGGAAGGCACCGAGACCACCGCTGAAGCGCCATCGCGCGCACCAATGGTCGATCCGATCCTGCTGCGTCCAGTGGACGACCTGGAGCTGACCGTGCGTTCCGCAAACTGCCTGAAAGCGGAAAACATCTACTACATCGGCGACCTGATCCAGCGCACCGAAAACGAGCTGCTGAAGACCCCGAACCTGGGCCGCAAGTCGCTGAACGAAATCAAGGAAGTGCTGGCATCGCGCGGCCTGACCTTGGGCATGAAACTCGAGAACTGGCCGCCGGCTGGTCTGGAGAAGTAATCATTTGCAGTACCGCCCGCCGCGCTTCGCGGCGGGTGTATTTAAACCATAACCGGACCGCGCCACGGCTTGCCAAGGCGATCGAAGATCTCGGATTTAAACATTATCGAAAGGAAGTACCATGCGTCACCGTCACGGCCTCCGTAAACTGAACCGTACCTCGTCCCACCGTCTGGCCATGCTGCGCAACATGACTGTTTCGCTGCTGCGCCACGAAGCGATCAAGACCACCCTGCCAAAGGCAAAGGAACTGCGTCGCGTTGTGGAACCGATCCTGACCCTGGGCAAGACCGACTCCCTGGCCAACAAGCGCCTGGCCTTCAACCGCCTGCGCGACCGCGAAATGGTCCTGAAGCTGTTCGCCGAACTGGGCCCACGCTACGCCAACCGCAACGGCGGCTACCTGCGTATCCTGAAAATGGGTTTCCGTCATGGCGACAACGCTCCAATGGCTTTCGTTGAGCTGGTGGACCGTCCAGAAGTCACTACCGCCGACGAGGCACCAACCGCTGAGTAATCTCGGTCAGGTTGATTGAAAAGCCGGGCATTGCCCGGCTTTTTTTATGAGGTCCGGCCCTGCGGGCCGTACCCCGGTTTTCCGGTTTTAAAGGTTCAGCAAAAAACCCGGGGAACCAGAAAACCGGGGTCAGACCCGCAGGGTCAGACCCGCCTCACTCCCGCCATCCGAGCTTCCGCAGCAGCGGCGCACCGTACTTGTACTCGGTCAGCATGTTCTGGTCGGTGATGACTTCCAGCGGCCGGCCCGCGGTGCGCGCCATGGCCGCTTCATCGTAGGGCATGAAGCGCTGCAGGTCGCGCCGCACCTTGGCCAGCACGTCCGCCTGCGCGACATCGACCAGGGCGCCCAGGCGGCGCACGCCTTCCGCTTCGTCGGGCAGCGCCAGGGCATCGCCCGCCACCACGAAGTTGTGCAGCTTGTAGACCCGGCCAAACACGCTGGCCGCGGTCTTGTAGGTATCGGGCGAATCGGTACTGTTAAAAGCCAGCACGCCGCCGGGATACAGGTGGCTGCGCAGCACGTGCATGAAGTCCTGGCTCAGCAGCATGGTGATGTAGGCGCGGTAGTGGAAGGTGGTGTTCATCACCAGCAGGTCGTACTTTTCCTGCGGATGCCGCTTCAGCCAGCGCCGGCCATCGTCGAAATGCATGACGATGCGCGGGTCGTGCAGGATGGGGCGCACGGCATCGTACTGCCGCACGATGTCGGCATAACCCGGATTGATTTCGAGTACGTCGATGCGTTCCACGCCGGGGAAGCCCTGCAGCACCCGCGTCCAGGAGCCGCCGCTCATGCCCAGCACCAGCACCCGTTTCGGCTGCGGCTTCACGGCCGCCAGCAGGTAGACGCGTGAAATGAGGTTGCTGTCCACCATGTAATCCGTATTGATGCGGCCATCGTAGGCATTGCCGCCATAGACGATATCGCCTTCGCGGCCGCCTTCCATCAGGTGAATGATGCCGTAGCGGTTCTCCACTGCCGACTTGAACTGGAACACGCCTTCGCTGCGGTTGTTGACCAGGGTGGCCAGCATCACCGGCGGCACGGCCAGCACGAAGGCCGCCGCCAGCGCCGTGCTGCCCAGCAGGGCCGGAACCGCCAGCCGGCCGCCGCCGGCATGCCAGCAGAAGGCCGCAACCACCAGGGTGGCGCCGGCCATCAGCGCAAAACTTTGCTGCATGGTGCAGTAGTGCAGGATCACGAAGCCCGTTACCAGCGGACCCAGGGTCGAGCCGGCGATATTGGCGAAATACACGCGCGAGACCGACGACCCCACCGTGCCTGCGCTGGCGGAGGAGCCGAGGTGGTGGGCGATGGGGAAGACGATGCTTTTCAACAGCGCCGTCAGCAGCACGCACAGCATCATCATGTTGGTGCCCTTGGCCATGGCACCGCCCAATGCGTGCACCACCAGCCATGGCATCGCCATGTCCATCACCGCTGCGAACAGCAGCACCCCGGCCGCGATGAAGTACAGGTTGCCGCCCTGTGCGCAGTAGCGTTTGCCCCACGCCGCGCCCAGCGCGATGCCAAGCAGGTAGATGGCGAGGATGATGCCGAAGGCCTGCGGCGCGCCGGCGTACACGAAGCTCGCCATGCGCACCCAGAGGATTTCATGGCTCAGGCTCAGGAAACCCATCAGGAAAGACAGCAGGTAAGCGGCGCGCTTCATGCTGCCACCCTGGGGCGTGCCAGGTAGACCACGGCGGCCACCAGGAAGTTGCCGGCCGCAGCCAGGTAGATCGACTGGTCCAGCGTCAAATGCTGGAACAGCAGGACGCCGGCCGCCATCGCACCGGCGGCGGCACCCATGGTATTCGACCAGTACAGCTTGCCGATCGAGACGCCGACGTTGGCATTGCCGCGGAACAGGTGGGCCACCAGCATCGGCAGCGTGGCGCCCATGAAGCTGGCGGGGATCAGGATCAGCAGGAAGTTGACGGCTGCGATCACGGGCAGGCTGCTTTGCAGGAAGCGCGCACCGACGGCCGGGATCAGGTCAGGGCTGGCCACGCCGAACAGGCCGATGCCCAGCTCGCACAGCGCGAACAGTTCGATGGTGCGGTGGCCCAGGCGGTCAGCCAATTGGCCGCCGGCCAGCGCGCCGCATCCCAGGCCCAGCATGAAGGTCGACACCACGATGGTGATGGACTCGATGTCCACGCCGAAGGCGCCGAACAGCAAGCGCTGCCAGGCCACCTGGTAGACCAGCGCGGATACCCCTGAAACGAAGAACACCGCCAGCAACAGGCGCTCGGCGCGACCACTCGTTGCCGCCATCATTTGCGCAGCCCCGAAAATTCGGAAGTCTTGTACCACTGCGGCACTTGCCTGGTATTGGCGATGTCGAGGCCGACCTGGAACAGCAATTGGATGTCCTGTACGCCGCCGCTGAAGTCCCAGTTGTCGCGCACCGTATCGGTCGGCTGGTGGTAATCGTGGGCGGTGTATTCGTCCACCACCTCACGCGCATACGAAGCCGGCTTGCCGACGTAGTTGGAGCGGGCCTTGGTGTACAGCACCGGCACGCCCACGCGCGCGAATTCCAGCTGGTCGGCGCGGTAGAAGGTGCCGGTTTCCGGACGCGAATTGGGCACGGTCTGGCGGCCCTGCGCCGCGGCGTATTTGGACAGCAGGGCATCGATGGTGGAATGGCCGGAGGTCACGTTCTCGATCTGCGCCGTGCGGCCCCAGGCGTTGATCCCGTCGATATTAATGTCCGCCACCGTACGCGCGATCGGGTACAGCGGCTTGTGCGCATAGTACTTCGCGCCCAGCAGGCCGCGTTCTTCGGCCGTGGTGGCGATGAACAGCACCGAACGCTTCGGCGCCTTCGGCAACGCCTTGTAAGCCTTGGCCAGTTCCAGCAGGGCCGCGGTGCCGGAAGCATTGTCCAGCGCACCGTGGAAGACCTTGTCGCCGTGCTTGCCCAGGTGGTCCCAGTGCGCGGAGTAGATCACGTATTCGTTTTTCAGCTTGGGATCGGAACCTGGCAGCAGGGCTACCACATTATGCGAATCGAGGAAGCGGCGTTCGTTGTCGATTTCCCAGTGCGCGACGCCTTTCAGGCTGACCGGCTTGAAGTCCTTTTTCAGCGCCGCCTGTTTCATCTGCGCGAAATCGAGGCCGGCCGCCGCGAACAGTTCGCGCGCCTTGTCCTCGTGGATCCAGCCCGGGATCTCCGGGGTTTCCTTGCCGCCGTCGGCCAGCGAGAACTGTTCGCCCACGCCGCCCTGGCGCACCACGGCGTAAGGATAGGCCGCCGGCTTGGTTTCGTGCACGATGATGGCGGCTGCGGCGCCCATTTTCGCGGCAATCTCGTACTTGTACGTCCAGCGGCCGTAATAAGTCATTTCCTCGCCCTTGAACATGGACGGGTCGAGCCGGGACGGATCACGCGGGTCGGGAATCGCCGGGTCGTTGATCAGCATGACGATGGTCTTGCCGCGCACGTCGGCACCCTTGAAGTCGTCCCAGCCATATTCCGGCGCCACCGCGCCATAGCCGACGAACACGATCTCCGAATCCTTGATGCGCACCGAAGTATCCGGGCCGGTGGAGGAGGCCACGAAATCGTCGGGGAAGTTGAGGCTAGCGGTCTTGCCGCCGACGGTGTAGCTGAAGCGCGGCGTCGGTGTCTGCGCGCGCATCGGCACCTTCTGCACCCAGGTCCCGTCGGGATTGCCGGGCTTCAGGCCGAGCGCCTTGAACTGGGCCGTCAGCCAGGCGACGGTTTTTTCCTCGCCCGCGGAACCTGGCGCGCGGCCCTCGAATTCGTCGGAGGCCAGGACGCGGATGGTGTCCAGCAGCCCTTGTTCGCTGATCGCGCCGGGTGCCTTGTCGGCCGCGGTGGCAGGCAATGCAAACAAGCCCGCTATCGCCAGCGCCAGATATTTATTCGACATCATTGTCTCCGAGAAATTGATCGCCAAGTCTCGCATATTCCCGGCAGAAAAGCATCGCCCGGTGTACTATTTGGCCGTCTGCAAGTAACACCCAATTCGACATATGTTCCGCACAGCGTTCCTACTCCGCGCGTGGCTGCTGGCCGCGCTTTCGCTCTTTGTTTTCCTGTTCGCCGGCGCGGCGCGGGCGGACGAGGAATTCCTTGACCCGCAAGTGGCATTCAAGTTTTCCGCCAAGGTGGTGGAGGGCAAGGCCGTCGCCGTGACGTATGAAATCGCGGACGGCTATTACATGTACCGCGAGCGCTTCAAATTCACGGCCGAGGGCGCAACGCTGGGCGAGCCGCAGATCCCGCCGGGCAAGGTGAAATACGATGAAACCTTTGCCAAGAATGTGGAAACCTATCGCCACCAGGTGACGATCGTGATTCCGGTGCAAGCCCCCGGCCCGTTTACGCTCAAGGCCACCAGCCAGGGTTGCTCGGAAAAGGGCCTGTGCTACTCGCCGATGGAGTCGTCGGCGCGGCTGATGGTGGTCGGTTCCGGCGGCACGGCTGCCGGCAATGGCTTGTTCGGCCTGGGGGCGGGGCAGGGCGCCGCCGCAGGCGGGCAAAGCGTGCCGGGCGCGGCGCAGGATGTGGGTGGTACGCCGGCCGCTCCCGGCGCGGCTGCGGCCCCAGCGCCGGGGCCGGCTGGCGCCTCGGCCGGCGGCGACAGTGAAATGGGCCAGATCGAGTCCGCCCTGAAAGGCGGCCGGCTGCTGGTGATCGCCCCCCTGTTCATCCTGCTGGGCCTGGGCCTGTCGTTCACGCCCTGCGTGCTGCCGATGGTCCCGATCCTGTCCTCGATCATTGTGGGCGATGGTTCCGCCGGCAAGCGTTCGCGCGGCTTCGTGCTGTCCGTCAGCTATTCGCTCGGCATGGCCATCGTTTACACCGCACTGGGCGTCGCCGCGGGCCTGATCGGCCAGGGCCTGTCCGCCGCCCTGCAGAACCCCTGGGTGCTGGGCGCCTTCGGCCTGCTGATGGCGGGCATGGCACTGTCCATGTTCGGCGTCTATGAATTGCAGGTTCCCGCCGCCATGCAATCGCGCCTGGCGAGCGCCTCCAACCGCCAGTCCGGCGGCAAGCTGGCCGGCGTGTTTGCCATGGGCGCCATTTCCGCCCTGATCGTCGGACCCTGCGTGGCGGCGCCGCTGGCCGGCGCCCTGGTCTATATCAGCCAGACGCGCGACGTGGTGGTGGGTGGCAGCGCCCTGTTCTCGATGGCCGTCGGCATGAGCATCCCGCTGCTGCTGGTGGGCGTGTCCGCCGGCGCCCTGGTGCCGCGCGCCGGCGTGTGGATGGAGTCGGTCAAGCGCTTCTTCGGCGTACTGATGCTGGCCATGGCCTGGTGGCTGGTCTCGCCGGTATTGCCAGGAAAAGTACAAATGGCCGGCTGGGCCATCCTCGGCGTTGGATATGCGTTTTTCCTGCTTACCCACGAGCGCGGCAAATGGGTTCCCAAAGTTATTGCGGTGCTGTTTGCAATGTTGGGCATTATTCAAATTGCGGGCCTGGCCACCGGCAGTGGCGATCCGCTGCACCCGATCGAAAAACTGGCCGGCCGCGCCGACCGCCACCTGAAATTCACCCGCATTAAGAATGTAGCCGACCTGGATGCGGTATTGGCGCAAACCGGCGGTAAAACCGTGCTGCTGGATTTTTATGCCGACTGGTGCGTGTCGTGCAAGGAAATGGAAAAGCTGACTTTTATCGATCCGGCAGTCCAGCAAAAGCTGGCCAATACGATTTTGCTGCAAGTGGATGTCACGGCCAATAATGCGGACGATAAAGCCATGCTGCAACGGTTCAACTTATTCGGGCCGCCGGGCATTATTATGTTCAATGCCGCCGGCCAGGAAATTCCCGATGCGCGGGTGATTGGGTTCCAGGATAGCGAGAAATTCCTGAGGTCACTGCAAAAGCTGAATTAAGCCGTACCAGCCACTGAACAAGGGCGCCGCGAGGCGCCCTTTCTTTTTGCCCCGCTGCCGCGCCGCATCAAGCTGGGATCTAGCTAGATCATGCCAGGATCTGGTCTGACAAGGGCAGGACAAACGCAAAAAAGGCCGGGATGGCGGGCTGCCATCTCGGCCATAACGATCACCGCAAGGAATCAGTTCTGCTGGTGCGGCATGTGCATGTGGCGGCGGTGGCCGAACTGGCTGGCCTTCTCGTCGAATAACTTTTGCTGCTCGGGCGTCAGCACGGCATAGAAAGTCCGGGTCGCGGCCAGGTTGTTTTCCATGCTGGCGATATGGCTCTTCGCCATTTCAATGCGCTTTTCCATGCGCTCCGGCGCGCTCATGTTTTTAAATGCCGCGCGGTCGAATTGGCCGCGCTGCGCCATATTCGATTTCAAGGCCGATAAATAAGCCTGCCAAGCGGATTCCTGGGCCGGCGTGATTTTCAACGCATCGTGCATGCGCTTGGCGTGCTGCTCCATGCGCTCCTGCATTTTGGCCGGATCGAATTTGGTCGCGGCATATTGGTGCGGCTGGCCTTCCGCCGCCATGGCCGGTAAAGCCGGCGCGGCCAAACCAATCACCGATGCACCGATAACGAATGCTTTATGCAATGCTTTCATCATTAATCCCTTCAGAAATAAATTTATGAGAATGTGCACTCGCACTGCACATGGAAATATCATTGCAGCAGGCTGTTTCGCGGAAGTGTCCCGAGCGGTGGAATTTGTATCCGAGTGTTTCGGACTTTTGATATACAAGACGATACAATCGGTCATTGGAATTCGCCCCCGGAACTAAGGATAATTGCGGTATGGAGCCAACATCTAGCATTCTGATCGTCGATGACGACCGCGATATCCGCACGCTGCTGCAGGACTACCTGGAGGGCAATGGCTACCGCACCCATGGCGCGGGCGATGGCGCCGCCATGTGGAAGCAGCTGGACAACGCCAAGCCCGACCTGATCGTGCTGGACCTGAACCTGCCGGGCGAAGACGGCCTGACCCTGTGCCGCAAGCTGCGCGCCCACTCGACCCTGCCCGTCATCATGCTGACCGCCCGCAGCGAGCCGCTGGACCGCATCCTCGGCCTGGAAATGGGCGCCGACGATTACCTGCCCAAGCCCTTCGAGCCGCGCGAGCTGCTGGCGCGCATCCGCAGCGTGCTGCGGCGCAGCTCGAGCGCCGCCGCCAGCGGCGTGGAGAAGGCCAGCCGCATCCGCTTTTCCAACTGGGTGCTGGACCTGACCGCGCGCCACCTGGTCAACCCGCAGGGCACGGTGATCATGCTGTCGGGCGCCGAATTCCGCCTGCTCAAGGTATTCCTCGAGCACCCGAACCGCGTGCTGAACCGGGACCAACTGCTGAACCTGACCCAGGGCCGCGACGCCGACCCCTTCGACCGTTCGATCGACATCCAGATCAGCCGCCTGCGCCAGAAACTCGGTGAAGATGCCCGCCTGCCGCAAATCATCAAGACGGTGCGCAATGGCGGCTACGTGCTGGCCGGTACGGTGGCGGTGGAGCCGGACTGATGAAAGCTTTTTTTCAGGGCATGACAGGGCGGGTGTTCCTGGTCCTGATGCTGGGCATCGTTGCCTCGGCAGCCCTGACGCAATACCTGGCCGTCAACGAACGCCAGCGCACCCTGCAGCGCTACCGCGATTTTTTCGCCCTGGAACGGGCCGAGCAGATCATTTCCACGGCCGGCGTGGTGTTGCCGGAATCGCGCAACCAGTACCTGCGCGTGGCCAGCATGGGCGCCATCAAGCTCGAAGTGCTGGACCGGCAGGAAGACGTCAGCCCGGAGCTGAGCGATTTCGGCGCCACCCTGGCCAACCGGCTCGGCAAGGATTACACCCTGCGCTCCCTGGTCGACCGCCCCAATGCCTGCGAACGCCCGACCACGACCTACACCGCTTTTGCCGTGTTCGGCGCCGGCAGCGGCACCTGGCGCGGCACCTGCGAAGCGCTGGCGGTGACCATGCCGGACGGGCAATACCTGAAGCTGTCCATCCTGCCGCCGCGCCAGCCGGCGCCGACCGGCAAGAATGAGTATGCCGCCTTCGCCCCTTTCCTGCTCAGCATTGCCGTGCTGGCCTACCTGGTGGCGCGCATGACCACGGGGCCGCTGAAAAAACTGGCCGGCGCCGCCCAGAACCTGGGCAACGACATCAACCACCCGCCGCTCAAGCTGGGCGGCGCCACGGAAATCCGCACCGCCTCGGCCGCCTTCAACGCCATGCAGGCGCGCATCCGCCAGCACATTGCCCAGCGCACGGAAATGCTGGCCGCCATCACGCACGACCTGCAAACGCCGCTGACCCGCATGCGCCTGCGCCTGGAAAAAGTGCACGACCCGGAATTGCAGGGCAAGCTGCTGGAAGACTTGTCGGCCATGCAGCAGATGGTCAAGGAAGGCCTGGACCTGGCGCGCAGCATGGACACCACCGAAGCCATGCAGCGCGTCGACCTCGATGCCCTGCTGGACAGCGTATGCGCCGACGCCGCCGACGCCGGCCAGGAAGTGGAGCTCAAGGGCCGCGCCGTCATGGACCTGATGGGCCGCCCGCTCGACATCCGCCGCTGCCTGGTCAACCTGATCGACAACGCCGTCAAATACGGCCAGCGCGCCCACGTGACAGTGGAGCGCCTGGCCGGCGCCTCGCGCATCCGGATCCGCGACGAGGGCCCCGGCATCCCCGACAACCAGCTGTCGCAAGTATTCGAACCGTTCTACCGGCTGGAAACGTCGCGCAGCCGCGCTTCCGGCGGCACCGGCCTCGGTCTGACCATCGCACGCAATATCGCTGAACAGCACGGCGCCAGCCTGAGCCTGGCCAATCACGCGAACGGTGGGCTGGAAGCCACCCTCGTGTTCCCCGAATTTTATGCAGGAAAGTAGTTAGACCTCACATGAAGAAGAAAACTCTGGCAGTAGTAGTGGGCCTGGCCGTGGCCATCGGCGGCGGCGCCTGGCTGGCGGGCAAGGGCCCGGCGGAACAGGGCGCGGCGCCGGCGCCAAGCGGCGGCGGTGGCGGCAAGGGCAGGGCCGAACAGGGGCCGACCACCGTCAATGTGGTGGCGCCGCAGCGCCAGGACGTGGCGGTCGAACTGTCGGCCAACGGCACCGTGAGCCCGATCTCCACCGTCGACCTGCATCCGCAAACCACCAGCACCATCGTCAAGGTGCACGTGAAGGAAGGGCAGTTCGTCAAGCAGGGCGAGCTGATGTTCTCGCTCGACGCCCGCACCGAAGCGGCCAATGTGGAAAAGGCCGACGCCCAGGTGGCGAAAGACCGCGCCGCCCTGGCCGACCTGGAGCGCCAGTACAAGCGCGCCCAGGAATTGCGCGCCCAGAATTTCCTGGCCCAGAGCGCTGTCGATACGTTAAAAAGCCAGGTCGAAGCCAGCCGCGCCGTGCTGGAAGCCGATATCGCCGCCGCCCGCGCCAGCAAGGTCGACCAGAGCTACACCCAGATCCGTTCGCCGCTCACCGGCCGCGTCGGCGCCATCAATGTCTACCCGGGCAGCCTGGTCCAGCTGAACACCTCGCTGACCACGGTGACCCAGCTGAACCCGATCAACGTTGCCTTCACCGTGCCCGAATCCAGCCTGGCGGCCCTGCTCGACGCCCAGCGCGCGGGCAAGGTGCCGGTGCAGGCGTTCCAGAACAATTCGGACAAGCCCATCCGCGGCCAGCTCAGCTTTGTCGACAATACCGTGGACCCGGTGGCCGGCGTGATCCGCGTCAAGGCCCAGTTCGACAACGCCGACACCCGCCTGTGGCCGGGCCAGTATGTGACCACCAGGCTGGCGGTCGCCACGCTGAAAGACGCACTGGTTGTCCCGCAGAACGCTATCATTACCAACACCAAGGGCACGTTTGTGTACACGGTGGCGCCCGACCAGACGGCCAAAGTCAGCAACATCAAACGCATCCATGGCTTCGGCGCCTACGCCGCGGTCACCGGCCTGAATGGCGATGAACAGATCATCGTGGAAGGCAAGCAGAACCTGCGGCCGGGCGGCAAGGTCCGCATCGCCGAACCGGCGGTCGCACAGAACGGCAAGGCCCACAAGAAGGGTAAATCAGAATGAACCTTTCCGAGCTGAGTATCCGGCGCCCCGTGATGGTGGTGCTGCTCTCGCTGAGCCTGATCCTGGCGGGGGTGCTGGCCTACGCCCACATCCCGGTGGCCGCACTGCCGAGCTACAACACCCCGGTCATCAATGTCAGCGCGGACTTGCCGGGTGCTTCGCCGGAAACCATGGCGTCCTCGGTCGCGCTGCCGCTGGAAAAACAGTTCTCGACCATCGCCGGCCTGTCGATGATCACCTCCACCAGTTCGCTGGGCAATACTTCGCTGACGCTGGAATTCGACCCCTCGATCAACGTCAATGAAGCGGCGGTCGACGTGCAGGCGGCGCTGCTGCGCGCCCAGCGCTCGCTGCCGCAGGAAATGACGGACTTGCCGTCCTACCGCAAGGTCAACCCGGCCGACGCGCCGGTGCTGTTCGCCACCATGACCTCGCCCTCGCTCAGCCTGTCCGAGCTGAACGATTACGCGGAAAACCTGGTGGCGCCCAGCCTGTCGACCCTGCCCGGCATTGCCCAGGTGTCGGTCAACGGCCAGAAGCGTTTCGCCGTGCGCGTGCGCGCCAAGCCCGACTTGCTCAATTCGCGCAACCTGACGCTGGACGAGCTGCAGCAAGCCATCAGGGCCGCCAACGCCAATACCCCGCTCGGCACCATCGACGGCCCGAGCCAGACCCTGACCATCCAGGGCAACGCCCAGCTGATGCGCGCCGCCGATTTCGAGAACCTGATCATCGCCACCCGCAACGGCCAGCCGGTGCGGCTGAAGGAAGTGGCGACGGTGGAAGACAGCTACCAGTCGATCAAGGCGGCCGGCAGCTACAACAGCGAGCGCGCCATCGTGCTGCTGGTGCAACGCCAGCCCGACGCCAACACGGTGCAGGTGGTGGACGGTGTGCGCAAGCTCTTGCCGCGCTTCCGCGCCCAGTTGCCGGAATCGGTGTCGATCAACCTGGTCAACGACCGCTCGGTCTCGATCCGCGAAGCGATCCACGACGTGAACCTGACCCTGGCGCTGACCGTGGTGCTGGTGGTGCTGGTGATCTTCCTGTTCCTGCGCCGCCTGGCCGCCACCTTCATCCCGGCCATCACCATGCCGATTTCGCTGCTGGGCGCACTGGCCCTGCTGTACGCCATGGGCTACAGCCTGGACAACGTGTCCCTGCTCGGCATCACGCTGGCGGTCGGCCTGGTGGTGGACGATGCCATCGTGGTGCTGGAAAACATCGTGCGGCATATCGAGCTGGGCAAGAAGCCCCTGCAGGCCGCCCTGACCGGCTCGAAGGAAATGGGCTTCACCATCGTCTCGATTTCCATTTCGCTGGTGGCCGTGTTCATCCCGATCTTCTTCATGCCCGGCGTGATGGGGCTGATGTTCCATGAGTTCGCCGTGGTGGTGGGCCTGTCGGTGCTGGTGTCCGCGGTTGTCTCGCTGACCCTGGTGCCGATGCTGGCGGCACGCTTCCTGCCGGCCGATTCGCATGAAACCTCCGGCGACGACACCTTCATCGGCCGTCACTTCGAGCGCGCCTTCCATGCCGTGCGCGACGCCTACGCCCGCACCCTGGACGTGGCGCTGCGCCACCGCTTCGTGGTGCTGGGCATCGCCTTCGGCACGTTCGCGCTCACGGCCTGGCTGTACATCGCGATTCCCAAGGGCTTCTTCCCGGAGGAAGACCTGGGCCAGATCCGCGTCAACACGGAAGCGGCGGAAGACATTTCCACTTCGGCCATGCTGGAACTGCAGGAGAAGGTGGCCGCCGTCATCCAGGCCAACCCGAACGTCAAGGATGTGACGTCCTTCACGGGCGGCGGCAACACGGGCCGCATGTTCCTGGTGCTGAAGCCGCGCGCGCAGCGCAAGAAGATGCCGGAAGTGCTGGACAGCCTGCGCAAGGAAACCCGCAAGATTGCCGGCATCCAGGTCTACCTGAGCCCGGTGCAGAACCTGCAGCTGGGCGGGCGCCCGTCGAAGAGCCGCTACCAGTACACGCTGCAGTCGGTCAGCCCGGATGCCCTGAACGACTGGGCCGGCAAGTTCCAGGAACAGATGCGGGCCGACAGCGATTTCCGCGACGTGACCAGCGATTCCCAGAACAAGGGCTTGCAGGCGCAGCTGAAGATCGACCGCGACAAGGCCAATATGCTGGGCGTCAAGCTGGCCGACGTGCGCACTGCGCTCTACCTGGCTTTCGGCGAGCGCCAGGTGTCGACCATCTACTCGTCGGCCGCCAGCTATTTCGTGATCCTGGAAGCGGCCAACGAAGACCGGCAGTTCGACGATTCGCTGACCAAGCTGTCGGTGCGCAACAGTGCCGGCCAGCTGGTGCAGCTGTCCAGCTTTGCCACGGTCGAGCGCACTGTCGGCCCGACCTCGGTCAACCACCAGGGCCAGCTGCAGGCAATCACGATTTCCTTCAACCTGGCGCCGGACGTCCCGCTGGGCAATGCCACGGCCAAGATCGAAAAGATGGGCCAGCAGATGGGCTTGCCGGCTTCGATCATCACCAGCTACGGCGGCGATGCGGCCGTGTTCAAGGATTCCCAGGGCAGCCAGCTGATCCTGATCGTGGCCGCGCTGGGCGTGATCTATGTGCTGCTGGGCGTGCTGTACGAGAGCTACATCCACCCGGTCACCATCCTGGCCGGCCTGCCGTCAGCCGCCGTGGGGGCGCTGCTGACGCTCAAGCTGTTCAACATGGACCTGACCATGATCGCCATCATCGGCATCCTGATGTTGATCGGTATCGTGAAGAAGAACGCCATCATGATGATCGACTTCGCCCTGGTGGCGCAGCGCGACGAGGGCAGGACGCCGCTGGAGGCGATCCGCGAAGCGTGCATCCTGCGTTTCCGCCCCATCATGATGACCACGCTGGCGGCCCTGATGGGGGCCTTGCCGATCGCCCTCGGCCTGGGCGCCGGCGCCGAACTGCGCCAGCCGCTGGGCCTGGCGGTCGTGGGCGGCTTGCTGTTCTCGCAAGTGATCACCCTGTACATCACGCCGGTGATCTACCTGTTCCTGGATAAATACTCCGGCAGCGGCCCGCTGAAAGACGACGACCTGGGCGACGGAACCGCAACGGAAGTTGCGCAGCCGGTCGAGCTGCGGGCCGTCAAAGGGGCCAAACACTGATAAGATGCGGGGCGGCGCTTACAACCTGTAACATTCGTCAAGGACGAAAGTCGGTAAGCTGCCACCCCAGTACCTTCAGTAAAAAGCCACGATCTTGCACCAGTACACCCATTCCCACGCCGAATTAGCGGCCCGCGACGGTCATGTCTGCCCGACCTGCGGCCAGCCTTGGCCCGAGGACAAGGTGCCCGAATATGGTGCAAGCAAGCCCAATCGCTGGGGGATGGCCTTCACCATCGGGCTGCACCTGCTGGTGGTGCTGATTTATTTCATCAAGCCGCACGACAAGATCGTGCTGACCCCGCCCGCCAAGGAAGGCGAGATGGTCTATATCACGCCGGGCAAGCCGGCGCCCAAGCCGAAACCGCAGCCGCAGCCCAAGGCCAAGCCCTCCAAGGAAACGCCGCGCTCGGCGCGCGCCTACCTGCCGCCGAACAAGAATGCGATCACCGAGATCATCAAGCCGCAGGAGCGCATTGTGCCGCCGGAGCAGGCCAAGCTGACTCCGCCGCCCGAAAATGTGCCCGATATGGCGGCCCTGGTCGAAATGCGCCGCCGTGCCCGCCAGGGCGATGCGGCGCAGCCGGCGCAGGAGGAGGATGCCGGCGCGGCCGCCAAGGCGCGCGCTATGGCCAATATCATGGGCGCCCAGGGCCGCAACGCGAATGGCGAGCGCAACGATACGGGCGGCGTGTTCCAGATCGTGAACCAGACCTTCAATGCGGCCGATATCAAGTTCCGCGGCTTCAGCTCCAACTTCAAGCGCCAGTGGCAGCAGCAGGTGCATGTGGACCAGGGCTCGGAAAAAGATATCGAAACGGCAATCGTCAAGAAGATGATCGAGATGATCCGCAAGGAGAAGCCGGGCGACTTCATCTGGGAATCGCACCGCCTGGGCCGCAACGTGCCGATGAGTGCGCGCAAGGAAGACGAGAAAGAGTTGCAGGCCTTCCTGCTGCTGGAGTTCTGGCCGAATTATGGGAAGCTGAACCGCTGAAACCCTTGAAACCGGAAAACCGGGGCCCGACCCGCGGGTCGGACCCCGGTTTTCCGGTTTTGGCGGTTTTGTTGGGTTTTCCGCAACCCACCAAAAATTTCATTAAACTAGCAACCAAGCTGCCGCTATAATCGCCGAATTTGCCCGTTTCCGCGATGAACATCACCCTGATTTCCTTTGTCGTCCTGTACCTGCTGGGCACCCTCGGCCTCGGTGTCTGGGCCGGTACCCGCATCAAGAATACGACCGACTTCGCGGTGGCCGGCCGCAGCCTGCCGCTGATCATGGTGGTCACCACGACCTTCGCCACCTGGTTCGGCGCGGAAACGGTGATGGGCATCCCGGCCAAGTTCGTGCAGGGCGGCCTGAATGCCATCGTGGAAGACCCGTTCGGCGCCGGCACCTGCCTGATCCTGGTCGGCATGTTTTTCGCGGCCCGCCTGTACAAGCTCAACCTGCTGACCATCGGCGACTTCTACCGCCAGCGCTTCGGCAAGGGCATCGAAGTGTTCTGCTCGGTGGCCATCATCATTTCCTACCTGGGCTGGGTGGCGGCGCAAATCACCGCCCTCGGCCTGGTGTTCTCGGTGCTGACCAACGGCGCCATGTCTGAAACGGCCGGCATGATCGTCGGCACCCTGGCCGTGCTGATCTATGTGGTGATCGGCGGCTTCCTGGCCGTGGCGTGGACCGACTTCATCCAGATGATCGTGCTGGTGGTGGGCTTGTCCATCATCGCCTTCTTCTCGGCCGACCTGGCGGGCGGCGCCGGCAAGGTGATCGACATGGCGGCCGGCAAAGACCTGGGCAACTTCCTGCCGCCGGCCAATTTCACCGACATCGCCTTCTTCGTCGGCTCGGCCGTGACCATGATGCTGGGCTCGATCCCGCAGCAGGACGTGTTCCAGCGTGTGATGTCGGCCAAGAATGCGCCGACGGCGCGCGCCGGCGCCGTGATCGGCGGCGCCAGCTACATCCTGTTCGCGGCGGTGCCGATGTTCATTGTGTCCTGCGCCATCATCGTGCTGGGCGACCATGGCCTGGAAATGGCCAAGAACGATTACCAGCGCCTGCTGCCGACCTTTGTGTTGACCAAGATGCCGCTGGTCATGCAAATCCTGTTCTTCGGCGCGTTGCTGTCGGCGATCAAATCGACCTCGTCGGCCACGCTGCTGGCGCCGTCGACTAGTTTCGTGGAAAACATCCTGAAGAACCTGCGCCCGGGCATGGGCGACAAGCAGCAGCTGTTCGCCATGCGCGCCACCATCGTGGTGTTCGCCGCTTCCGTGCTGCTGTATGCGGTGGCGATGAAGGGCACGTCGATCTATGAGCTGGTGTCGAGCGCTTACCAGGTCACCCTGGTGGGGGCTTTTGTGCCGCTGTTGATGGGGCTGTATTGGAAGCGCGCTACCACCCAGGGCGCCATCCTGTCGCTGGCGTTCGGCATCGGTACCTGGCTGGTGTTCTTCCCGCAGATCGGCGGCGAGGAGCTGGCGGCCAAATTCCCGGGCCAGTTGGCGGGGCTGGGGATGGCGTTTGTCGGTATGATTGTCGGTTCGCTGATGCCGCAGGTGCTGCGTAACCGCCAGGAAGGCGTGCATCACGTTAAAGGATTGAACGCCTGAGAACCTGTAGAACCGGAAAACCGGGGTACGGCCCGCA
>CBHWEO010000108.1:0-16999 GCA_966112955.1 uncultured Duganella sp.
ATTTCGCCCGGCGCGCCCCCCAACATGCCCTTTGCCCAGAGCTCACCCCGACTTTTTATTTGCGAGCGAGTTGGCTGAGGTCGCGTACGGCGCCGCGGTCGGCGGAGGTGGTCAGCGCGGCGTAGGCTTGCAGCGCTTGCGAAACATAGCGTTCGCGGTTCACCGGCTTCCATGCGTCGGCGCCACGGGCTTCCATGGCGGCGCGGCGCTGGGCCAGGGTGTCCGGCGTCACGCGCAGGTTGATGGTGCGCGCCGGGATGTCGATGTCGATCATGTCGCCCTCTTCCACCAGGCCGATGGCGCCCCCTTCCGCCGCTTCCGGCGATGCGTGGCCGATCACCAGGCCGGACGAGCCGCCCGAGAAGCGGCCGTCGGTGAACAGCGCGCATGCCTTGCCCAGGCCTTTCGACTTGATGTACGAAGTCGGGTACAGCATCTCCTGCATGCCCGGCCCGCCTTTCGGGCCTTCGTAGCGGATGATCACGACGTCGCCTGCATGCACGGTGTCGCCCAGGATGCCTTCCACCGCCGCGTCCTGGCTTTCGAACACGCGCGCCTTGCCGCTGAACTTCAGGATCGATTCATCCACGCCGGCCGTCTTCACGATGCAGCCCTTCTCGGCAATGTTCCCGTACAGGACGGCCAGGCCGCCATCCTTCGAGTAGGCGTGCTCCAGGTCGCGGATGCAGCCAGTGCTGCGGTCCATGTCATGCGAGGCATAGCGTTCGGATTGCGAGAACGCCACCTGGCTCGGCACGCCGCCCGGTGCCGCGCGGAACAACTGGTGCACGGCCTGGTCGTCGCTGCGCTTGATGTCGTACTTCTCGATCGCATCGCCCAGGGTCGGGCTGTGCACGGTGTGCTGGGTGGTGTCGAGCAGGCCGGCGCGCGCCAGTTCGCCCAGGATGGCAATGATGCCGCCGGCGCGGTGCACATCTTCGATGTGGAACTTGTCGGTCATCGGCGCCACCTTGCACAGGCATGGCACCTTGCGCGAAATGCGGTCGATGTCGGCCATGGTGAACGGTACGCCCGCTTCGTGCGCGGCAGCTAGCAGGTGCAGCACGGTGTTGGTGGAGCCGCCCATCGACACGTCCAGCGCCATGGCGTTTTCGAACGCTTCCTTGGTGGCGATGGAGCGCGGCAGCACGCTGTAGTCGTCCTCTTCGTAGTGGCGCTTGGCGATCTCCACAATCAGGCGGCCGGCGCGCAGGAACAGTTCCTTGCGGTCGCTGTGGGTGGCGACGATGGTGCCGTTGCCCGGCAGGGACAGGCCCAGCGCTTCGGTCAGGCAGTTCATCGAGTTGGCGGTGAACATGCCGGAGCAGGAACCGCAGGTCGGGCAGGCCGAGCGCTCGATTTCCGCCACGTCGGCGTCGGACACGGTGCGGTCGCCGGCCTTGATCATGGCGTCCACCAGGTCCAGCTTGATGATCTTCTCGCCGCCGTTGACGGCTTTGATCACCTTGCCCGCTTCCATCGGGCCGCCGGACACGAAAACGGCCGGGATGTTCAGGCGCATGGCAGCCATCAGCATGCCCGGCGTGATCTTGTCGCAGTTGGAAATGCAGACCATGGCGTCGGCGCAGTGGGCGTTGACCATGTACTCGACCGAGTCGGCGATCAGGTCGCGCGACGGCAGCGAGTACAGCATGCCGCCGTGGCCCATGGCGATGCCGTCGTCCACGGCGATGGTGTTGAATTCCTTGGCCACGCCGCCGGCGGCTTCGATTTCACGGGCGACCAACTGGCCCAGGTCCTTCAGGTGCACGTGGCCCGGCACGAATTGGGTGAAGGAGTTGACCACGGCGATGATCGGCTTGTTGAAATCTCCATCCTTCATGCCGGTGGCGCGCCACAAGGCACGGGCGCCTGCCATATTGCGGCCTTGGGTGGTGGTGTAGGAACGGTATTGCGGCATGATGGGGTCTCCTCAGTAAGGCCTTTAGGGTGCCTTGGCCCTGGCGAGTTGTCAAATATATGATAACCGCGTCTGTGATATGCTTTACGAATGAATCTCGAACTTCGCCAGCTGCGTTATTTCGTCACGGTCGCCGAGGAACTGCATTTCGGCCGCGCCGCGCGGCGCCTGCACATGACGCAGCCGCCGCTGTCGCAAACCATCATGGCGCTGGAAGAAACGCTGGGCGCGCCGCTGTTCGAGCGCAACCGGCGCGGCGTGGCGCTGACGGCGGCCGGCGCGGCCCTGCTGCCGGAAGCGCGGCGCCTGCTGGAACAGGCGGCCGGGCTGGCGGAACTGGTGCAGCGCGCGGCCACGGGCGCCCGCGGGCGCCTGTCGCTGGCATTCGTGTCGTCCGCCGATTACAGCGTGCTGCCGCCCACCCTGCGCGCCTACCGCGCCGAATTCCCGCAGGTGGAGATCACGCTGAAGGAAGCCACCTCCGACCTGCAGCTGGACGACCTGCTGGACGGCCGCGTCGACGCCGGCCTGCTGATCCCGCCCCTGCCCGACCGCGCGCGCCAGGACCTCGATTACCTGCCCGTGCTGAGCGAGCCGCTGGTGCTGGCGGCGCCGGGCAGCCTGCCGGCCGTGGCCACGGCGCTGGCGCGCGGCCGCCCGGCCGACTTGCGCAAGCTCGCCGGGATCCCGCTGATCATTTTCCCGCGCCATATTTCGCCTGCCTTGTACGACGCCATCCTGTCCGTGTTCCGCGAAGCGGGCATCACTGCCGAGGTGGGGCAGGAAGCCATCCAGATGCAGACCATCGTCAGCCTGGTATCGGCTGGCATGGGATTGGCACTTGTGCCACAATCCGTCTCGAATTTGCGCCGGCCGGGCGTCGAATACCTGCCCCTGGTCCAGAGCACGCCGCTGGTGGAAACCGGACTGGCCTGGCGGCGCGACAACGCCTCGCCCGTGCTGCGCGGCTTCCTGGAATTAATGAGAAAGAGAATCTGAATGCCCCTGATCCATCCGATGCCCGATCCGGTCGCCATCCATCTCGGCCCCGTCGCGATCCACTGGTATGGCCTGATGTACGTGCTGGCTTTTGGCATGTTCCTCGCGCTGGGCCGCGTGCGCGTCAAGCAGCCGCACATCGCCAAGCAGGGCTGGAAGAATGAGGACCTGGATGACATGCTGTTCTACGGCATGCTGGGTGTGATCGTGGGCGGGCGCCTGGGCGAAGTGTTCTTCTACCAGCCGGAAATGCTGCTCACGCCACTGCGCATCTTCAAGGTGTGGGAAGGCGGCATGAGTTTCCACGGCGGTTTCCTCGGCGTGCTGATCGCCATGGCGCTGTGGGCGCGCAAGCGCCAGCGCAACCTGCTGGACGTGTACGATTTCATCGCGCCGCTGGTGCCGCTCGGCTACGCGGCTGGCCGCATGGGCAATTTCATCAATGCCGAACTGCCGGGCCGCATCGTCGCCAATCCGGACTTGCCGTGGGCTTTGATCTATCCCAATGTGGATGCCATGCCGCGCCACCCTTCCGCGATCTACCAGATGCTGGTGGACGGCATCCTGGTGTTCTGCATCCTGTGGCCGTTTGCCCGCAAGGCCCGCCCGCGCCTGGCGGTCGGCGCCCTGTACGTGCTGCTGTATGGCTGCGCGCGCTTCTTCACCGAGTGGTTCCGCACGCCGGACTGGGAAATCACCGTGGCCGGCCTGCCCATCACGTCGGGCCAGATGCTGTCGCTGCCGATGATTATCGGCGCCATCGTCATGCTGGTGTGGGCCTACCGCCAGCCGGCGCCGCGCACGGCTTGACGTGCAGCTTCAGTTCAAGCCGGATCCGGCCCTGCAGCCGGCAGCGACGCCGCACGGCGTGCGTTTCGTGTATGACGCCGCGCCGCATGCGCGCAACGTGGCGCTGGCCGGTACCTTCAACAGCTGGGTAGGCGACGCCTGCATGATGGAGCGCGTCTCGCCGACGCGCTGGCAAGTCACGCTGCCGGTTCCCGCTGGCCGCCATCTCTACAAATTCGTGGTCGACGGCACGGAATGGCTGCGCGATCCCGCCAACCCGTGGATCTCCGAAGATGGCCAGAACAACTCCTGCCTGACGGTCGATGAAAGCGGCGCGGTCCTGCTGCGGCACAGTGGCCTGTCCGCGGCGATGCCGGGCCCCCTGTACGCGCGCCCCGCCCTCGCCAGCCCGGACTGGTTGCACGATGCCGTGGTCTACCAGTTGTCGGTGCCAGCCTTCGGCGGCACCTTCGATGGCGTGCGCGCCAGGCTGGGCTACCTGGCCGAACTGGGCGTCAACACGCTGTGGATCATGCCGGTGTACCCGATCGGCGTCGTCGGGCGGCGCGGCGCCTGCGGCGATCCCTATGCCGTGCGCGACTTCCTCGCCATCGACCCGGCACTGGGCGATGAACACGCGTTCCGTGCCCTGGTCGATGCGGCCCATGCGCGGGGTATGCGCGTCCTCCTGGACTGGACACTCAACCGCGCCAGCGTGGACAACCCGCTGACGCAATCGCATCCGGAATGGTTCACGCGCCGCGCCGACGGCAGCATTTACTATGCGGTCCCGAACCGCGACTATTTCGCCGGCTTCGATTTCAGCAACGCCGCATTGCGGCGCTACCTGCTCGATGCGATGGCCGGCTGGGTCGCCCGCTTCGGGCTCGATGGCCTGCGCTTTGACGACTCCGACATCACGCCGCTGGATTTCCTGGAGCAGATCCGCGCCCGGCTGGTGGCGGTGCAGCCGGACATCGCGCTCATCTCGCAGGCCTACGACGAGTTCCATCACTTCGCCAGCTGCGACCTGACCTATGAAGGCGGCACGCGCGCCATCCTGCTGCGCTGCGCGGCAGGCCAGGCCAGCGGCGCCGACCTGGCGCGCTATTGGAACGAATCGACCTACAGCTTCCCGCGCGGTGCGCTACGCCTGCGCTGGCTGGACGAAAAGGAGCAGCCGCGCGCCGGCAGCCTGCTGGGTCCGGCCCTGCGGCCCGCTGCCGTCGTGCTCTTGGCCCTGGATGGCGTGCCGCATTTGCTGATGGGGCAGGAGTTCGGCGACACGTCCTGGCGCGACTGGACCGTGCTGTTTGACGAATACCGGCTGGACTGGGAAGCTTTCGATGCCAGCCTGTTCGCGCATTACCAGCGCCTGCTGGCCCTGCGCCGCGCACACGCGCCACTGCGCCGCGGCAGCGTCGACTTCGTGGACGGCTTGCCGCATGGCGTGGTTGGCTTCGTGCGCGCCACGGCGCAGCAACGCCTGCTGGTGCTGGCCAATATGGCGCCTTTCGCCACCGGGCTCGGGGCGCTGCCGCCGCACACGCCACTGGCTGCCGAGGGCTGGGATGCCGCCAGCGCCACGCTGGCGCCGCATGGCTGGATGATCTGCGCCTTACACCAGGCCAACGGCGCCGGCCAGGGCGCCTAGGGCGATCAGCCAGAGCGGGTTGAGTTTGGTCGCGTAGGCCGCCGCGGCGGCAGCCAGCGCCAGCGCGATGCCGCGCCAGCCGGCGCCGGCCACGCTCAGGAAGGTCCAGGCGGCGCCGGCCAGCATGCCCGATGCCAGCGGCGCCAGCGCATCGCGCAGGGCGCCGGTCCAGCGCCCTTCCCCGCCGCCATGGCGCTTGATCAGCGTTCCCAGCGCCAGCACCAGGCAGGTCGACGGCAGGATCGCCGCCAGCGTCACCACGATGGCGCCAAGCCAACCCTTGATCATCCAGCCGATCAGCGTGACGAACAGCAGGTTGGGGCCGGGCGCGGCCTGCGCCAGCGCGTACATGGCGGCGAACTGCTCGTCCGTCAGCCAGTGGTTCTGCACGGAGACGTAATGGTGCACGTCGGGCGCCACCAGCACCACGCCGCCACCGATGGCCGTCAGCGACAGCACGGCCAGGTGCCAGGCCAGCCCGCCCAGCTTGACGTCGTCGCTCATGGCTTCCTCCACACGAAAGCGAACAAGAGGAAGCCGACCGGCACCAGCGTCGCCACCACCGTGATCAGCCCGAGCTTGGCCACGCCGAGCCCGATGAAGGCCGCCACCAGCAGCGCAAGCTGCACCGCGCGCCGCGCGCGCAGCGTGCCCCCGGAGCCGCGCAGCATGCCGGCCGCCAGCTTGAGCGCCGTGGCCAGGATCAGGCCGGACGCCGCGGCGGCCATGCCGCGCATGGCGGCGACGAACACGGGATGGTGCGCCAGCCCCTGGTAGGCGGCGCCCAGCGCGATCACGATGAAGAATGGCCCAAGCAGCAGCCCGGCCAGGGCGGAGAAGCCGCCCGCCACGCCGGCATAACGCTGGCCGACCATGACGGACAGGTTGCAGATGGTGGGCCCCGGCAGCAGTTGCGCGATGCTGAGCAATTGGCCGAATTCGGCCGCCGTCAGCCATTGCGTGCGCTCCACCAGGTGGCGGTAGGCAAACGGCAGCACCCCGCCAAAGCCCTGCAGCGCCATATGCGAAAAGACCTTGAACAAGGCCCAGCAACCGACCCGCGACTCCTGCATCACCGCCTCCTATCAGCCGCGCCGGCGCCAGCTCAGGCGAACGCGTGGTAGAACATATAGCCCGCCAGCGCAAACAGCACGACGGCAAAGGCGCGCCTGAGCGCCGCCACATCCATCCGGTGCGCCGTGCGTGCCCCGAGCGGCGCCATGGTCACGCTGGCGGCCACGATGACAGCCAGCGCCGGCAGGTAGATGAAGCCCAGCGAATACTGCGGCAAGCCCGGCTCGCCCCAGCCGAAATAAACATTCGACAAGGTCCCCGACAGCGCGATCGGGAAGCCCAGCGCCGCGCTGGTCGCCACCGCCTGGTGGATACGCACATTACACCACGCCATGAATGGCACTGAAATGAAGCCGCCGCCGGCGCCCACCAGCCCGGCCACCGTACCGATCACGCCGCCCGCCACAAACATGCCCGCCGTGCCCGGCAGCTCGCGCCCCGCCGCCGGCTTCTTCGCGCGCAGCATCTGCAGCGCCGAAAAGGTCACGAACAGCGCGAACAGCAGCGACAAGCCGGAAGTATTCATCTGCTTGCCGATCCAGGGGCCAATCCAGGAACCCAGCACGATGCCCGGCGCCAGCAGCGCCACGATGCGCCACTGCACCGCGCCGTGCCGGTGGTGCGCCCGCACCGACGACAGCGAGGTAAACATGATGGTCGCCAGCGACGTGGCGATCGCCATATGCACCACCAGCGCAGGCGGGAAACCCTTGGCCGTGAAGATCATGGTAATGAAAGGCACCAGCACCATGCCGCCGCCGATCCCCAGCAGTCCCGCCGCGAAACCGCCTCCCGCGCCCATCAGCAGCAGGATGCCGACCAGGCTCCAATCCATCAATCGCCCTTCAGCAGCGCCATCACGTGCTTCCACTGGGCCGGCGTGACCGGCGTGATCGACAGCCGGCTGCCCTTCTGCAGCACCACCATGTCCTCCAGCTGCGGCAGGCTGCGCATTTCCGCCAGCGACAGCAGGCGCGTCTTGCGCACGCCCTTCACGTCGACGGAAATCCAGCGCGGCTGTTCCTGCGTCGCCTTGGGATCGTAGTAGTGGCTCTTGGGGTCGAACTGGGTGGCATCCGGATAGGGCCCGCTGGCCACTTCGGCGATACCGGCAATGCCCGGCTCCGGGCAGGAGGAATGGTAGAACAGGACGCCATCGCCCACCCGCATCGCATCGCGCATGAAGTTGCGGGCCTGGTAGTTGCGCACGCCGAACCACGGCACAGTCTTGCCCTTCGCGGACATGACGTCATCGATGCTCACCTCGTCGGGCTCGGACTTCATCAACCAATATTGCATGGCGCTCCTCTGGACGTAAAAAAACGGTTGCGCACCCTCGGGTGCTGGCAACCGCTTTCATGGAATGAGGCCCCGCCTGTGCCGTTATGCCGGCATCCCGAACCTGACGGTTCAAGGTGGTTGCAGTTAGTTCAACTTCGGGTTCATCAGACTAGTGACGCTCACGCCCGTCGAACAAATTTCCGCAACCGATGCGTGTAAATGGTTCAAGGAATATATGGCAAATCTCGAACACCGCAGGGTGACACGAAGTTTACTCCTCAAACGATTTTCGGGAAAGGCCTTTGCAACAATTAGAAAAGATTTTCTTGCGGGGTCAGCGCGTTGTCGAGCACCTTGTGCATGGCGCCCAGCTTTTCCTGCACTTCCAGCATCGACGGGCCGCCGTTCGCGGTCTTGGAGGCGAGGAACTCGGCCGCCATGCCCAGCGCCGCCATCACGGCGATGCGGTCGTTGCCCTTGATCTTGCCGGCGTCGCGGATCGCGCACATCTTCTTGTCCAGCAGGTTGGCCGCTTCGCGCAGGGCGCGTTCTTCGTCGGCCTTGCACGCCAGCTTGTAGGGCTGGCCCATGATGGTCACGTCGACATGGATCATTGAGCATCCTCAGGGGTGTGTGCTTCGGTGCCGGGGATTTTGTCCAGCAGCGCCATCACGCGCGCATGCGCTTCGCCCAGGCGGCGATGGCATTCGTTGTTTTCGGCCACCAGCAGCGCATTGGACTGGCGCAACTGTGCGTTCTCCCGGCGCAAGGTTTGCGCGAGTTCCGCCAGGCGGTCGATTTTATCGGAAAGTTCTTGGAAGTCTGCGATCATCCCGCAACTATAGGGCCGCACGATTGCACGGTCAATTGGTATTGGACATGCATGCCATTGTAGCATGCATGTCCGTACGGCCTTGCCTTAGGAGGTATGGCCGGTGAGCGCGTTGCCCACCAATTCGGCGAAGTCGTGGAGGCGGTCTACCGTCCAGACGGATGCCATGTCATACGGGCTCTCGCCCTGCTGGCCCATGGCTTCCAACTGTGCCATGGTGAGGGTGCCCACCGTGGCGCCGGCGGCGTCCACCACCTGGAGCTCGGAGATGCCGGCCGACTTGTAGTCCAGCACCGTGAACTGGGCGTAGGACTTGTCGCCGCTGACATAGTTGATCTCCATGTCGGCGCCGTTGAAGTTCACCTTCACGTTCTCGGTGCTCATGGTCACCTTGTCGAACAGCTTGTTGCCGGTGAAGCGGAGGATGTCCGCGTCGCCCGCCACCTCGTGGATGGTGTCCTTGCCGTCGCCCATCGACATGATGTAGGTGTCGTTGCCCTCGGCGCCGTGCAGGTGGTCGTTGCCCATGCCGCTGTAGAAGGTGTCGTCGCCGGCACCGCCCCACAAGCGGTTGTTGCCCGCGTACTTGTAGCCGACGCTGTAGGCGATGAAGCTGGCGAGGAAGAAGTCCATGCCCTTGAAATCGCCCAGGCCGAGGTTGATGCCCAGCTGCTTGCCCAGCCAGTCGATGCCGTAGCTGCTGGCGTTGGAAGCGGTGCTGATGGCGCCCGCCGACCAGTCGACCGCGGTGCTGATGGCGCTGCCCACGTCGGCGTCGGCGACGTAACCGACGCCGCTGCCGATGCCGTTGATGGCCGCATCCAGGCCGCTCTTGCCGCCGTTGAGGGCGGACTTGAGCGCGCTGGCGATGTCGAAGTCGGCCGAACCCAGGCCGGTCACGCTGCTGATCGCACTGCTGGCGGCGTTGCCGGCGCTGTTCATGTCGTCCACCAGGTCGCTGGCGTTGGCGGTGGCTTTCGCCAGTTCGGCCTTCATGGTGGCGGCAATGCCGTCCCAGCCGCTCTTCAGGTCGTCGCCCAGTGCCTTGTTCAAGTACTTGGTCACAGCGTCGAAGCCCGAACCCAGGTCGCCCATGGCGCCGCTGATCGCATTGCCGTGGCCGACCAGCAGCTTGTCGATGACGCCCCAGCCCAGGCCCATCATCACGTCGTTGCCCTTGCCGCCGCCGACGTAGGTGCCGGCGTTGGTGGCGAAGATGGTGTCGTTGCCGTCGCCGCCGACGATCACGTTGCCCACCAGGTTCAGCTTGCTAAGCTCACCCTTGCTCAGTGCACCGTACTGCGAACGGATGAAGTTCGCGTTCATCGCGGCGCCGACCCAGTCGCCGGCCGATTCGTACTCGTTCTCGGCCAGCGCCTCGGCGGCGTTGAAGACGGTGCTCTCGGCCAGGCCGATGATCACGTCGTCGCCGCTGCCGCCCACGGCCACGTTGTTCTGGCCGGAAGACACGATCAGGTCGTTGCCTTCGCCGCCCATGCCGATGGTGGTGGTGCCGGCCAGGATCATGGTGTCGTTGCCGGCGCCGGCGTGCACGAAGTTCATGCCGGTATCGATGCTGACTTTGCTGGAGCTGACTTCCTGCGACTTGTCCGAACCTTCCACCGCTTCAGTGGTCGTGCTGCTGTAGGACAGCTTGCTGCCCGCGTTCAGCACCACCAGCACGTCGTCGCCGGCGTCGGCCAGCACCACGTTGTGGTCGCCGTACACCACGGCGGTGTCGTTGCCGGCGCCGGTCCAGCCCACGTTCAGCTGGGTGCTGCCGGTGGTCTGGCTGGTGGTGGTCTGCTGCGAGCCTTCCGGCTGGCTGGTGGTTTCCTTGGTGTTGGAGCCGCCGTAGCTGACCATGACCAGCACGTCCTTGCCGCTGCCGCCGATCACGGCATTGTCCTTGCCGACCACGGTTTCGACGTTGTTGCCGTCGCCCGCCACCAGCACGTTGCCGTTGACGTTGACCTTGGCGGCGCTGCCGAAGGCCAGGGCGGTCAGCACGTCGTTGCCGCTGCCGCCTTCCACCAGGTTGCCCTTGCCGAGGGTGGTGACGACGTTATTGCCCTCGCCCGCCACCACCACATTGTAGGTACCGATCGCGGTCACCACGTCGTTGCCGGCGCCGGCCACGATGCCGGTCTTGCTGCCGGCGGCGGTGATCACGTCATCGCCCGCGCCGGTCACCACCAGGTTGTTCTGGCCGGCCGCCGTCACCACGGTGGAGGCGCTGCCGCCCACCAGCACGTTGTTCTTGCCGAAGGCCGTAATCACTTCCGTGCCGGACTGGCTGGTGGCCGCGCCGGACAGGCCGGCCTTGGACACCAGGTCGGTGGCCGCCACGCCGGCTGCGATCGAATCGACCAGGCCCACGGCGGTGGCGCCGATTTCCGCGTAATTGCCGGTGGCGACCAGGTTGTTCATACCGACCGCCGTCACCTTGTCCACGCCGCCGTCGGCCCAGACCAGGTTGCGCGCGCCGAACACGGTGGTGGTGTCGTTGCCGTTGCCGGTCCACGCCACGTTGTTGGAGCCGATCATGGTGGTGACGTCGTTGCCGCCGCCGGTATAGGCCACGTTGTTGGCGCCGATGGCGGTCACCACGTCGTTGCCGGTGCCGCTGGCCACCGCCTTGCCGATCAGGTTGGTCACCTGCTTGGTGACGCCGCCGGCCGCGTTGCCCAGCTTGGCCGACACGTCGGCAATGCCTTCGCCCAGGCCGGTGACGATCACGTTGTTCTGGCCGCCGGCCGTCACCACGTTGTTGCCGGCGGTATTGACCACGATATTGTTGCCGCCCAGGGCGGTGGTCACGTTGTCGCCGCCATTGGCCAGCACCACGTTGTTGCCGCCGATCGCGGTCACCACGTCCTTGCCGGCGCCGGTGTACACGATGTTGTTGCCGCCGGCCGCCACCACGATGTCGTTGCCGCTGCCGCTGTTGATGGCGGAAGTCAGCTTGGAGGTGGCGTTGCTCACGGCCTTGGCCGCATCCTTGCCCGGCATCACGGAGGACAGCACGCTGCCCAGGCCATTGCCGGCCGCCTTGACCATGCCGCCCAGTTCCGTCAGCACCACGTTGGTGCCGCCGACGGCGATGGTGGTGTTGCCGCCGACCGCCGCGGCGATCAGGTTGCCGGCGCCCAGGCCCAGCGTGGTGTTGCCGCTGCCGTTGGCCAGCACGACGTTGCTCACGCCCACGGCCGCCTGCAGGTTGCCGCCCTGGTTGCTGATCAGCGCGTTGGTGTCGCCCAGCGCCGCGATCTTGTTGTTGGCGCCGCCGGTGTACACGATGTTCAGCGCGCCGCCCGCCACGATCTTGCTGCTGCCGCCGCCATCGACGATGACGTTGGCGCCGCCGCCGGCGATGATGGTGTCGTTGCCGTCGTTGGCGTTGATGCCGTTGCCGCCGCCCAGCGCCAGCACGCTGTCGCTGCCGTCGCCGGCGTTGACCACGTTCAGGCCGCCGATCGCGCTGATGTTGTCGTTGCCCGCGCCGCTGTTGATGACGTTGGCGCCGCCCTTGGCATCCACCTTGTCCGCACCGTTGCCGGTGGTGATGACGTTGGATGCGCCGTTGGCGGTGATGTTGTTGTTGCCGTGGCCGGCGTTGATCACGTTGGAGGCGCCGTTGGCCACCACGCGGTCGGCGCCGTCGCCGGCGTTCAGCACGTTGCTGGCGCCGTTCAGGGTGACGTTGTTGTTGCCGTGGCCTGCGTTGATTTCATTGGAAGCGCCAGCGGCGGTGATGGTGTCGTCGTTGCCGCCGGCCGTGATCTTGTTGCGGCCGCCTTCTGCGTTGATGGTGTTGTTGCCTTCACCCGCATTGATCTGGTTATTGGCCGCCTTGACGGTGATCTTGTCGGCGCCCCAGTTGGTGTTGATGACGTTGGAAACGCCATCGGCCGTTACCACGTCGTCCCAGTTGCCGGTGTTGATCACGTTGGACGCACCGCCGGCGGTGATCACGTTGTTGCCGTGGTCCGCGTTGACGGTGTTGGAGCCGCCGTTGACGGTGATGTTGTCGTTGCCGTCGCCGACCGTCACCACCTTGTTGTTGCCGCCGTTGGCGACGATGGTGTTGTTGCCGTTGTTGGCATAGATTTCGTTCCAGCCGCCGTTGGCGGTGATGCGGTCGTTGCCGCCGCCGGCCGTGATCTTGTTGCGGCCGCCGTCGGCGTTGACTTCGTTGTTGCCTTCGCCGGCGTTGACCTGGTTGTTGGCCGCCTTGACGGTGATGCGGTCGTTGCCGCCGTTGGTGTTGATGACGTTGTTCACACCATCGGCCGTCACCACGTCGTCCCAGTTGCCGGTGGTGATGTTGTTGGAGGCGCCGCCGGCGGTGACGACATTGTTGCCGTGGCCGGCATCGACCACGTTGGAGCCGCCATAGACGGTGATGTTGTCGTTGCCGTCGCCGGAGGTGACGACCTTGTTGGAGCCGCCGTTCGCCACCACGGTATTGTTACCGCCGCGCAGGTCGATATCGTTCCAGCCGCCGTTGGCGGTGACGTTGTCGTTGCCGTTGCCGCCGTCGATTTCGTTGTAGGCGGAATTGATGGTCAGGGTGTTGTTGCCTTCGCCGAGGTCGACGTCCGCGGCCGCGCCGGCCGCCACGGTGACCTTGTCGTCGCCGTTGCCGCCGCTGACCTTGTTATAGATGCCGACGTCGATGCGGATGGTGTCGTTGCCGTTGCCGCCATCGACCACGTTGTAGCCGCCAACCTTGATGGTCAGGGTATCGTTGCCGTCGTCGCCGTAGATCTTGTTATAGGCGCCCGCGGTGACGGTGATGTTGTCGTTGCCGCCCTCGCCATGGATCAGGTTGGCGCCCAGCGAGGTGGCGGTGTAATTATTGTCGCCATTGCCCAGGCTCTTCTTGGTATAGCCAAGTTCAGAGATTTTCTTGGCGGCGGCCGCCATATCGTTGCCGACCTGCTCGAAAGAGCTGCCAATGTCCTTGAAGTCGTCGCCCATGTCCTTGATGGCGTCCCCCACCTTGTCCACCACCTTTTCGATGGGCTTGACTACGTTTTTCTTAAACCAGCTGCCGAAGCTCATGGTTCTCTCCCTAAGTATTGAAAAAGGTTCACTACTGTTTCATTACATCAAGGGAAAATGACAAAAAGGCCCACACTTTGATTACAATTCTGTAATCCGGCGCCGCATTGACGGCGCTTTTGTATTTCTGGAAGAATCTGAACGATGAAAGCCCTCCTGGTAGAAGACGAACAGCGGATTGCCTCTTTTGTGTGCAGCGGATTGCGCGAGCAAGGCTTCCTGGTGGACCATTGTGAAGATGGCAACCTGGGCTACGACTACGCCCTGTCACGCGAATACGACATCATCCTGCTCGACATCATGGTGCCCGGCCGCGACGGGCTGGCCATCCTGAAAGGCTTGCGGCGCGAAGGCCGCAACACGCCGGTGATCCTGCTGACGGCGCGCAACGAGCTGGACGACCGGCTGGAGGGCCTCAACCTGGGCGCCGACGATTACCTGGCCAAGCCCTTTTACGTGGAAGAACTGATCGCCCGCATCCACGCCCTGCTGCGCCGGGTCAGCGGCGAGCGCCAGAACGTGCTGTCGGTCGGCCCGCTCAAGCTGGACCGCCTGACCCGCGTGGCGCAGCTGGACGGCCGCGAAGTCGAGCTGACCAGCCGCGAATTCAACCTGATGGAATACCTGATGCGCTCCCCGGGCCGGGTCTACACCCGCACCCAGATCCTGGAGCACGTGTGGGGCTACGACTTCGAGCCGCAGACCAATATGGTGGACGTCTGCATGCAGCGCCTGCGCAAGAAGCTGGCCCTGCCCGAGCAGATCGCCATCGAAGCGGTGCGCGGCGTCGGCTACCGCCTGCGCAAGCCGGACGGCGACGCATGACGCCGGCGCGCCGGCCCCTGATCCGCTCCTTCCGCCTGCGGGTGGCGCTGACCACCGGCGGCTTGGCCACGGCGGTGGTGGTGGTGCTGTTCTCGGTTTCCGCCCTGACCCTGCTGAACCGGCGCGCCGCCATCATCGACCGCATCATGGTGGCCCAGCTGGCCGGGCCGGGCTTCGGCGCCAGCCCGGTACCCTTGTGGCCGGCCATCGACGTCCACCTGAACGCCAGCTTCAGCGGCTTTGCCCCGCCCGGCAGCGACGAGAAGTTTGCCATCCTGCGCGCCGTCGACGACCAGCAGGGCGTGCTGTACCAGAGCCCCAACTGGCCGGCCTCGCTGCTGGTGCCGGAAGCGGGCGACAGCGAGCTGCGCACCTACTATGGCGGCGGCAGCCAGTGGCGCGTCGGCGAAACCCGGCGCGGCAAGGTGCTGGTGCAGATGGGCGTCAATACCACGCTGTCGGAAGCGCAGCTGATCATTTCCGTGAAGCGCTTCGGCGCCTTCGTCGTGGTGCTGTGCCTGCTGGTGGGCGGCGTGGCCTGGTACCTGGCCGGGCGCACCATGCGGCCGATCGAGCACCTGACCGGCGTGATGGAACGGATCCGCGCCAGCGACATGCGGCAGCGCGTATCGGCCGCGGATGAAGCGCTCGAATTCGAACGCCTGGTGACGGTGTTCAACGACATGCTGGACCGGCTCGAACGCAGCTTCCTGCAATCGGTGCGCTTTTCCGGCGACGCGGCGCACGAGCTGCGCACGCCGGTGGCGATCCTGCAGGGCGAGCTGGAGCGCGCTTTCGAGCGGGCCGGCGATTGCCCGGAACTGGAACAGGCGCTGGCCGACATGCTGGACGAAGTGCGGCGCCTCGACAATATCGTACGCAAGCTGCTGATGCTGTCGCGTGCCGACGCCGGCCAGCTGCAGATCCCGATTCAGCCGCTGGACCTGGTGCCGATGCTGCGCGAGCTGGCCGACGACATGGACCTGATGGCGCCGGAGCGCCCGCTGCGGCTGGAGCTGCCGCCGCGCATGCCGGCGCAGGGCGATGCCGACCTGCTGCGGCAAGTGCTGCAGAACCTGGTCAGCAATGCCGTCAAGTACGGCGTGCCGGAAGGCTGGATCGCGATCACCGGACGCCGTGCGGGCGCCGGCTGGCAGGTGGACGTGGCCAACGCTTCCTCCGGCATCGCCTTCGAGCACCGCGAGCGTCTGTTCGACCGCTTCTACCGCGCCGACCAGGCGCACAACCGGCGCGTGTCCGGCGTCGGGCTGGGCCTGGCGCTGGCGCGCGAAATCGCCCGCGCCCATGGCGGCGAACTGCGGCTGTCCGAATGCACCCCGACCCAGGTCACCTTCACCCTGACCCTGCCGGCCGCCGCCCTGGCCTGAGAAAGCGCTGCCTGGACCCGTCGCCGCAGCCTCCGGCAACGCGGCCCTGCATCCAGTCCAGGCGGAATTATCAAGTTTGCATGATTAATATCCCGTCAATGGTTGATCAATGACAAAGAAATCCCCTTGAAAAGGGTAAGTGTCGTCCCTATAATTGTTGGCACTCGTTAGCCGAGAGTGCTAACAACGATCAATAAACCGAGTTAAAGGAGTTTTGTATGAACCTTCGCCCTTTGCATGACCGCGTCATCGTCAAACGCCTGGACCAGGAAACCAAGACCGCATCCGGCCTGATCATCCCTGATGCAGCCGCTGAGAAACCAGACCAGGGTGAAGTGCTGGCAGTTGGCAACGGCAAAGTTGCCGACAACGGCACCGTGCGCGCTCTGGATGTGAAAGTGGGCGACCGCGTTCTGTTCGGTAAGTACGCCGGCCAGGCCGTCAAGGTGGACGGCCAGGAACTGCTGGTAATGCGCGAAGAAGACATCATGGCCGTGGTGCAGAAGTAAGCACCGGCCCTTAAAGATACAGAATTCAGGAGAAAACTAACATGGCAGCTAAAGAAGTCATTTTCGGCGATTCCGCTCGTTCCAAGATGGTCGAAGGCGTGAACATCCTCGCCAACGCGGTGAAAGTCACCCTGGGCCCGAAAGGCCGCAACGTGGTGCTGGAGCGCTCCTTCGGCGCCCCGACCGTGACCAAGGACGGCGTGTCGGTCGCCAAAGAGATCGAGCTGAAAGACAAGCTGATGAACATGGGCGCGCAGATGGTCAAGGAAGTCGCTTCCAAGACCTCCGACAACGCCGGTGACGGCACCACCACCGCGACCGTGCTGGCCCAGGCCATCGTGCGCGAAGGCTTCAAGTACGTGGCCGCCGGCATGAACCCGATGGACCTGAAGCGCGGCATCGACAAGGCCGTCGTGGCCCTGACGGAGCAGCTGAAGAAGGCCTCCAAGCCCACCACCACCAGCAAGGAAATCGCGCAGGTCGGCTCCATCTCCGCCAACAGCGACGAGTCGATCGGCAAGATCATCGCCGACGCGATGGACAAGGTCGGCAAGGAAGGCGTGATCACCGTCGAGGACGGCAAGTCGCTGGCCAACGAGCTGGACGTCGTCGAAGGCATGCAGTTCGACCGCGGCTACCTGTCGCCCTACTTCATCAACA
>CBHWEO010000109.1:0-16965 GCA_966112955.1 uncultured Duganella sp.
CCCCATCTTTTTCGCTTCACAGCGTGTGCTGCGTTGCGAGGGACAGAACTATAGCAAGCCGCATTCACTCTGACAAGGGCCGCATGTGAAAAAGGTTTGGGATGCCAACTGAACAAGTCCGTCCACGTCCACCGACAGTCCTGGTCGTCGACGATTCGCCGACCTTGCTGCTGGCCCTGCTCGACCACCTGAGCCGCCATGGCTTCCTGGTCGTGCTGGCGCACGATGCGCGCGAGGGCATGATGCGCGCCGCGCTGGCGGAGCCCGACCTGGTGCTGCTCGATATCGTCATGCCCGGCATGGACGGCTTCGAGGCATGCCGCCGGCTGAAGTCCGATGCGGAAACGCGCGACATACCGGTGATCTTCATGACGGGGCTGAGCGATGCCAAGCAGATCGTCAGCGGTTTCGCTGTGGGCGGCGTCGACTACATTACCAAGCCTTTCCAGGTCGAAGAGGTACTCGCCCGTATCAATACGCATATCGCCCTGCGCCGCGCCAACCACGAGCTGAAGCAGGCGTACCAGTCGTTGGCGCGCGCGCAGGAAGACCTGGTCCACCAGGAAAAGCTGGCGGCCCTCGGCTCCCTGGTGGCCGGCATCGCGCATGAACTGAATACCCCGATCGGCAACAGCCTGATGGTCGCCAGCACTTTCGAAGCGCAGACCTGCGCCATCACCGGTCAATTCGACAAGGGCGAAAACATGCGCCGCTCGGAATTGCTGGCCTACCTGGATAACGCCCGCACCACCACGGACATCCTGATGCGCAACCTGCAGCGCGCCGCCGACATGGTCACCAACTTCAAGCAGGTCGCGGTGGACCAGGCCAGCACGCAGCGCCGCACCTTCCTGCTGGCCGAAGTCGTGGCGGGCAATGTCCTGACCCTGATGCCATCGATCAAACGCACGCCCTTCGAAGTCGTGCAGCGCGTGCCCGATGAACTGATGATGGACAGCTACCCCGGTCCCTTGGGCCAGGTGATCGCCAACCTGGTCAACAACGCCATCGTGCATGCCTTCGACGGCCGCAATGAAGGCAAGGTGGAGCTGATGGCGGAGTATGAAAAGTCCGATTGGATCGCCCTGCATGTCAGGGATAACGGCAACGGCATCAGCGCCGCCAACCGGGAGCGCATCTTCGATCCCTTCTTCACCACCAAGATGGGAGTCGGCGGTTCAGGCCTGGGCCTGCATATCGTGCACAGCATCGTGTCCGATATCCTGGGCGGCCGCATCACGGTCAACAGCGAAGAAGGCAAAGGCACCTGCTTTACCCTGTCCCTGCCGCTGGAAGCGCCCCGTCATTGAGACGGTGCGCGGCGCAGTCGCGCAGGCGCTGGCGGCCCTCCTTGTACCAGCCGATGAATTCCCCGGCTGCCAGCGGCGCCGCAACCAGCGGTCCCTGCCCCAGGCTGCATCCCATTTCGCGCATCAAGGCCCAGTCTTCCACCTTCTCGATGCCGTCCGCACACGCCGGGATGCCCAGCCTGCCCGCCATGGCAACCAGCCCCTCCAGCAGCGGACGGCGGTGGCTGCGTTGGGCCGCTTCGTGCACGAACAGCGGGTCGATTGTGATTCCCTGCAGCGGGAAGCTGGCGAAATCGCGGGTGCCGGCTTCGTAGCGCCCACAGTGGACCGCGCCGATGCCGTACCCGCGCAGGCTCAGTCGGGCGGCATTGTGCAGCGCCTCGGGATCGCAGGCCGCGATCACAGCCTCACTGATTTCCCAGCAGACGCTGCCCGGCTTGACATCCTGCGCCTGGATGCCGGCAACCAGCCGGCCCAGCGCTCCCAGGTCGGCCAGCAATTCCGCCGGCAGTGGGAGCGACAGCTTGATGGCTGACAGGCCCATATCCTGCCAGCCACGCAAATCGGCGGCCGCCTGTTGTGCCAGCGCCTGCAGGGTCGCGCCGGCGGTTTCGTGCCCGCCAGCCACTGCAGGCATGATCGCGGCGAGATCCAATGGCCCGCGCAGCGGATGGCGCCAGCGGCCATGCACCGCAATGCCTACCAGCCGGCCGCTATCGAGCGCCACGCGCGGGGCATAAAAAGGCACGATTTCACCGGCGGCCAGGCCGGCCTCGATTTCCGCGGCGGTAATCCCTTCGGCGGCCGTGTCCTGCGCGAGTTCCGCCAGCGCCAGCATGGGCGCACTTTCGAACAAGGATTGCAGGGCCTCGAGCCGCACCGGCTTGGCGATCGTGGCCAGCAAGCGCATCGCACTGCCCGGCGGGAGGCTGCGCGCGGCCTCCTGGAGGCGGGGCTGGTTGGCGGAAGCGGCCACCAGGTTCGCCACGCAGCGCCGTTTGGCCAGGTGCTGGATCAGTTCCACGCCGTCCATGCCCGGCATATCGAGGTCTGTCAGCACCAGGTCCACCGCCGCGCCGTGCTTTTCCAGCGCGCCCAGGGCGTTGATGCCATCGCTGGCAATGAGGACGGTGCCGAAGCCGATCTGCCGCAGCAAGCCTGCAACGTGCTCGCGCTGCACCGTGCTGTCTTCCACAATCAAGGCCGTGCATGCACTAAAGTCCTTCATTCGCCCTCCGTTCGACAGCGCCATATTGCAGGATTTCGCGGCTGATCGCATCGAGCGCCACGCTGCGCTCCACGGCACCCCGCTTGACCGCCTCCTTCGGCATGCCATACACCACGCAACTCTGTTCGTCCTGCGCCAGGGTGCGCGCGCCGGCCCGGCGCATCTCCAGCAGGCCGGCGGCGCCGTCGTCACCCATACCGGTCATGATAATGCCGAGCGCGCCGGCACCGGCGCACTTTGCGACGGAGCGGAACAGCACATCGACCGAAGGCCGGTGACGGTTGACCAGCGGCCCATCCACCACTTCGACAAAGTATTGCGAGGCCGCGCGCCGCAGCAGCATATGGCGCCCGCCGGGGGCGACCAGCGCGTGGCCGGGCTGCAACTGGTCGTTATTGCGCGCTTCCCTTACCGTTATCTGGCACAGGCCGTCCAGCCGTTCCGCGAAGGCAGCCGTGAATTGTTCCGGCATGTGCTGCACGATCACGATGCCCGGCGCGGCCGGCGTCAGGCCCGTCAGGATGCGTTCCAGCGCCTGCGTACCGCCAGTGGAGGTGCCCAGCGCCACCACGCGGCTGCCGCCCGGCAGCGACGCCGGGCCATTGCCGGCCGGGGGCAGGATCGCATCGGCCGACAACTTGGCGGACGGCGGCACGGGCGGCGCGGGCTGGCCCGCATGCAGCGGCTGCAGCCGGGCCTGGGCCGCGCTGCGTACGGCCGACAGCAGTTCGTCGCAGTTGTCGTGCAGCGACTGGCGCAAATCCAGTCTTGGCTTGCAGACCACGGCCACGGCCCCGGCGGCCAGCGCCTCCATCGAGATCCGCGTACTTTTTTCCGTCAGCGATGAGCAGATCACTACCGGGGTCGGACGTTCGGCCATGATCTTGCGCAGGAAAGTGATGCCGTCCATGCGCGGCATTTCCACGTCAAGCACCAGCACATCGGGCCAATGCAGTCGCATGCGTTCGCTGGCCAGGATCGGGTCGGCTACCGCATAAGTCACCTGCATATCCGGTTCGCGCCCGAGCATGCCGGTCAGGACCTGACGCACCACGGCGGAATCGTCCACGACCATGACCTTGATCTGCTTCATGCCCGGTCTCCTGGATCGCCCTGCCGCACCCAGACGTCCCCGGTCGACACGTCGAACAGGATATGGCGGTGGCCCGTGCCGAACAGGCTCTCCGACACCACCGGTATGCCATACTCCGCCAGCAGCCTTTCCGCTGCCACGCCGTTGCGGTGCCCGATGCCCGGCTGACGGTTGCCTTCGATGCCGGGAAACATGGTGCCGCCGCCGAATACCTTGGCCTCGCATTCGCGCACGCGCACCCCGCGCTCCTGCAGCTGCGCCACCATCAGTTGCATCGCATCCTTGCCATACCGCCCACTCAGCCCGGCCGTCGGTTCGCCTCCGGGATCGGGTTCGCGCTCGGACAGCAGGAAATGCGACATGGCGCCGATGCGCAGGCCGCGGTGCCACAGTGTGATCGACACGCACGATCCCAGCAAGGTCCGGATGCGGTAGCGCGCATCGCCAACGAAGTACTCGCCGGGCAGCAAGTAGACCTCTATGGCGGCGCTGGTGTCCATCTCAGTCCTTGCGGTAGATGGCCGGCGCGACGCTGCGCAAAGGCAGCCCCATGTCATGCAGGGTTTCCGAATGGCCGATGTAAAGGAAACCGCCCGGCCGCAACTGGTCCAGCACACGCCGCACCACGCGGCGCTTGGTTTCGCCGTCGAAATAGATCAGCACATTGCGCAGGAAAACCACGTCGAATTTGCCGATCGCCGGCAGCCGCGCGCCGTTCAGGTTGATCTGTCCGAACTCCACGCATTCGCGCAGCGCGCGCGACACCAGCAAGGTGCCCTCTTCGATGCCGATGCCCTTCAGGCAGAAGCGGCGCAGGTAGTCTTGCGGCACATGGGCGGCGCGCGACATGGGATAGTGGCCCCGGCGCGCCGCTTCCAGCACGCGGGAACTGATGTCGGATGCCAGCACTTCCCAGCCCTGCGGCGGCAGCAGGTCGGCCAGCACCATGGCGATGGAATACGGCTCTTCACCCGTGGCGCAGGCCGCGCTCCAGACCCGGAACAGGCCCGCGCCGGGCGCGCGCTCGCCGATCACGCTGCGCAAATGGTCGAAATGCCGAGCTTCGCGGAAGAAGTAGGTTTCATTGGTCGTCAACAGGTCGATGGCGACCTGCGTCTCTTCCGGCGCCGTGCCGCTGGCAATCAGCTGCAGGTAACGGCCGTAGCTGTCGTACTGCAGGTGGTGCAGGCGCTTCGCGAGTCGGCCCGACACCAAAGGCTTCTTGGCATCGGACAGCGCGATCCCCGCCGCTTCATGGATGAAGCGCTGGAATTGCACGAACTCGTGGTCCGTCAGCGGGGCGACTTGCTGGTTCAATGCATTTCTCCTGCCATGGCTGCAATCTCCGGGATGTTCAGCACCGCTTCCACGTTGAGCAGGATGACGAATCTGCCGCTGGCCTTGCCGATGCCGGCCAGGAAGTCATTGCGCAAACCGGCGCCAAAGCTGGGCGGCGGCTCGACCTGGCCCGGCTCAATGTCCAGTACCGCGTTCACCGCATCCACCATTAAGCCAAGCACTTGCTGTTCGGGCGGCGCGCCGCACTCGACGATGACGATACAGCTGCGCCGGCCGATCGCGGCAGGCGCGCGACCCAGGCGGCTGGCCAAGTCCAGCACCGGCACCACGGCGCCGCGCAGGTTGATCACGCCGCGCACGCAAGCCGGCATCATCGGCACGTCGGTAACGCCACCGTACTCGATGATTTCGCGAACCGCAAGTATGCCCAGCCCGAATGTCTCCTCGCCCAGGCGGAAGCTGAGGTACTGGTGTTCCGCATCCATGCCGGGCCTCAGAATCGCGTGAAGTTGTTTTCGTCGAGGGGCGGAACGCGCGCCAGCCGCCGCTGCACGGCACGCTGCACGGCGGGCCGCAGCGGCTCAACGCTGTGGGTGCGCGGGGCTTCCTCCGGCGCCACGCGGAAGAAGGCTATCAGCTGTTGCAATTCCTCCGCCTGGCTGCTCATTTCTTCCGCGGTCGATGCCAGTTCTTCGGCTCCGGCCGCGTTCTGCTGCGTGGCCTGGCTCAGCTGGCCCATCGCCATATTGATCTGGCCCACGCCGGACGCCTGTTCCACGGACGCCGCGGTGATCTCCTGCACCAGGTGCGACGTCTGCTGGATGGCTGGCACCATCGCGTCCAGCAGCTGGCCGGCGCGTTCGGCCAGCTCGACGCTGCCGGCGGCCAGGTCGCCGATTTCCTGCGCCGCCACCTGGCTGCGTTCGGCCAGCTTGCGCACTTCGGCCGCCACCACGGCAAACCCTTTGCCATGTTCGCCCGCACGCGCCGCTTCGATGGCGGCATTCAGCGCCAGCAGGTTGGTCTGGTAGGCGATATCGTCGATGATCATGATGCGCTTGGCAATCTCGCGCATCGCCACCACGGTGCTGCGCACTGCCGCGCCGCTTTCGCCGGCCTCGCCGGCCGCCTTGGACGCGCTGGCATCGGTCACGCGGGCATTGTCGGTATTCTGGCCGATCGATGCGCTCATCTGCTCCACGGAAGCACTGGTCTCTTCGACGCTGGCGGCCTGCTGGCTCGCCGCCTGCGACAGCGACTGCGCCGTGGCGCTCACCTGCTCGGACGCGGCGGCCAGCGCCAGCGCGCCATTGCTTACCTCCCCCGCCACGCTGGACAGCTTGTCCACCATCGATTTCATTGACGCCAACAGGCTGCGCTGGTCGCCCTTGCGCAAGTCGATCCGCACCGCCAGGTTGCCCTGGGCGACTTCCTCCACGATGTGGGCGGCGTAGTCCGGCTCCCCACCCAGCTGGCGCAGCAGGCTGCGGATCACCCAGGCCGAAAGCGCAATGCCCGCCAGCAGCCCACCGCCCAGCAGCATGCCATTGGTGCGCATGGTGCGCGCGGTTTGCGCCATGGCGGCTTCATATTCCTCGCGCGCCACACGCTCCTGCAACTCGATCAGCCTGGTCATGGCCGCCAGCACGGCGCGGAACGGGGTGTCGGCAGCCCGGGCGGCGTCCAGCGCCTCCTTGTATTTTCCGGCGCGCGCCTTCTGGATAATGCCGCTGCGAATATCCTGCCAGGCATTCCAGGCGATGGTGTATTGCGCGGCCAGCTGCTGCTCCTCCGCCGTCAGGGCGGTGGCCATGTACGCATTCCAGTTCTTGCGTATCAGCTCCTGGTGCGACGCGTCGCCCTGCTGCGCGGCCTCCACTTCGGCCGGGCTGTTGGCGGCGGCGGTCATCACCATGCGGTGCCGGGTGCGCAGCATGTATTCATTGACCTTGCTCAAATAAATGAGCGCCACCGTACGGTCTTCGTACGTGGACTTCAGGCGGTCATTGCTGAATTCCATGCCGCGCATGCCGACAAAGCCCGTGCCGGCCATCATCAGCACCAGCACTCCCACCAGCAACCCAAGGCGCATCGCCACGGTGATTTTTCTCTGCATCGTTTCGCTCCTATGCCGCCAGGTTGCCTGCTGGCCGGGCCTGCAGTTGTTTGAGCAGGGCCGGGATATCAAGGATCAATGCCACGTCCCCGCTGCCCAGTACCGTCGACCCGCTCAGGCAGGAGATGCCGCCGAACACGGGGCTGAGCGGCTTGATCACAGCCTGGCACTGGCCTTGCAAGCTGTCCACGACCAGGCCGGCACGCTGTCCGGCATGGCCCACCACCAGCACGCTTTGGCGCCGCGGGGTGGCGCCGTGCAGGCGGAACACGTCACGCAGGGCGACGGTCGGCAGCACCACCCCGCGCAAGTCGACGAAGCCACGGCTGCCTTCGTGTTCATACTCCACGCACTCTTCTACCGTGGCCAGGGGAATGGCAAAGCGCGAGCTGCCAACAGTGACCAGCATGCAGTCCATGATGGCCAGCGTCAGCGGCAGGCGCACGCGCACCGTCGTGCCCTGGCCCGCTGCGCTGTCGATGGTGACGCTGCCGCGTAGCGCTTCGATATTGCGCTTGACCACGTCCATGCCGACGCCACGGCCCGACAGGCTGGTGACCTGTCCGGCCGTGGAAAAGCCGGGTTCGAACACCAGCGCAAAGATTTCGCTGTCGGACGCTTTGTGCTCAGGGTCCAGTAAGCCACGCTCAATGGCACGGGCAACGATGCGCTCGCGCTGCAGGCCGCTACCGTCGTCGCCCACCTCGATCACGATGCTGCCGGAATCATGGAAGGCGTTCAGCGACACCGTTCCCTGCAGCGGCTTGCCGAGCTGGCGGCGCACCTCGGCCGGCTCGATGCCATGGTCGATGGCATTGCGCACCAGGTGGGTCAGCGGGTCGCCGATGCGTTCGACCAGCGTCTTGTCCAGTTCCACGTCCTCCCCGCTCAGGACCAGGCGGATATCCTTGCCGATTTCGCGCGCCACGTCGTGCACGACGCGCTGGAAACGGTTGAAGGTGGCGCCGATCTTCACCATGCGCAGCTGCAGCGCACTGTCGCGCACCTGCTCCACCAGCCCGGCCAGCGCGGACGTGCTGTCCTGCAGCTCGACGTCCTTGAAGCGGGTGCCGACCATCTGGGTGCGGGCGCTGGCCGTGATCAATTCGCCCACCAACGTGATCAACTGCCCCAGGCGCTCGGCATCGACGCGGATGGTGCGGCTTTCCACGGGACGCGGCGCCGCCGGCTCCAACGACGGAGCCGGCGCGGGTTCCACGAGCACCGGCGGACGCACGGCGCCCAGCCCGCTGGCCTGCACCACTTCGGCGATGGCGGCGCCGTGCAGTGGCACGGCATCGGCCAGGCGCTGGTAGTCTTCGAGGCCGCTCCCCGGCGGCAGCAGGTGCAGCAAACATTCATCCTGCAGGAATTCAAACACCTTGCGGATGTCGTCTTCGTTGGCGGCGGTTTCCAGCACCAGGTCGAAGCCAAGGTAACAGCTTTGCGGGTCCATCTGCGCGGGTGGCGGTAATCCGGCGTCGACCGTGGCCAACGCCACGATGCGCCCCAGGCGGCCCAGGTAGGCGATGAAGGAAGCCGGGTCCATGCCGTGCCTGAAGACGTCGCGGCCGAACTCGAGCGAGACCAGCCAGCAGCCGGCTGCCGCGCCCGGCACCGGATGCGGCGGCGACTGTGGCTGCGGCTGCGCCAGGCCGGCGGCCGGCGCGAGATAGCCATGCAGTGCCTCCAGCTGAGGACGGCAACGCTCGCCCAGGTTGCCCGTCCCGCCACGCTCGACATCGCGCACCATGGCGCTGAGCTGGTCGGCGCACTCAAGCAGCAGGGCCACCAGCCGGCCGTCCATCGCCAGCGCGCCGTTGCGTACCTCGTCGAGGACACTTTCAACGGCATGGGTGAACAGCACGATGTAGTCCAGCGCGAACAGGCCGGCCGTGCCCTTGATGGTGTGTGCTGCGCGGAAGATCGCGTTGACCGACTCCGCTTGCGCTGCGGGATCGCCGAGGCGCAACAAGGCTGCCTCCATTTCGGCCAGCAGGTCCCCCGCCTCCGTGACAAACGCCTGCAAGCCTTCGTCCAGGTTCATGGCGGGCAGTCCTAACGGATGCGCAGCAGGTCGAACAGCGCAGTGACGGCGGGGCTGGGCGCGACCAGTTGCAGTTCCTTCCGGCCTGCCTGTGCGGCACGGCGCGCCAGCAACAGCAGCTGGACGCCGGCGGTGTCGATTTCGGTGATGCCCGCCAGGTCGATTTCCAGCGCCTGCGATTGCGCCAGGCGCGCCAGGATCGCGTCCTTCATTTCCTGCACGCGCCGGATCGTGAGGTCGCCCTCAATAAAAAGCAGGGCCGGTGGCGGGATGTGCGATGGGCTCATGCATCAATCGTATGCCCACGCCACATGGCTGGCAAGCCCGGTGTGCGCACTTGCACGCCGGGCAAACATGGCAAATATGCCACTTCACGGTTCGCGCAAGCGGCGGGTGTGGCGGGCCGGGTCGGCGGCGATGGCGGCTTGGGTGAAGGGCAGCAGCGGCAGCCGCTTTTCAGCGTACAGCGGCAACTGGTCGGCATAGTGCGCATTGCGCGGGTCCGTCGACTGGCCATACACCAGGAGGCCGCGCGCCAGCGGGCCCTCCTCGCTGAAGCTGACCAGGTGGATATAGCTGGTCCCCCAGGCCACACCCTCGTAGCCGCGGACGCCCAGCGGGCCCGCCATATGGATCGAGTTATAGCTGCCGTCGATGTCGCCCACCGCGCCATGGATGGGGAAACGCTGGCCATTGCGCGGCTCGACCTGGTAGTCCCCCAAACGGCCGTCGAACGGGACACCCAGCTGCTGCAGGCGCTGGGCCGCCTCTTTCAGCGCCGCCAACATGCCCGGCATGGCGGCGGGCGCCACGCCGCGCGGCGTATGCAGCGGGTCCCTGACGTCGAAAGGCAGCGCCCATTGGTTCGGCAAGAGCGCCACCGTATTCCAGAATTCGCGGAACAGCACTGCGCCCCGGCTATCCAGGTCTGCCTTGCGGTCCCAGTTCGCCAGGGCCGTGCAGGCAGCCGCCAGCAGCCCGTCGCCGCTGGCCATGCAGGCCGGCAGCAGTTCCGGCAGCACCAGCTCGGCCGCCAGCACACGGTTGGCGAACAACAGCGCCTGCACATCGTCCGGCCCGACCCGGCCGCGCCGCGCCAGCATGTCCTCGATGCCGATGAAACCGCTGCGCGTGCGCAAGTGCTGCGGCACCCCCGCCGGACCGTAAAGCGGCGGGTAGCCGGACGGCGGCGGGCCCACCAGCGGCTGGCGCGCGTTGGTCAGCCAATAGCCGTCGTTGGAATTCGCCACATAGTCGGCGCGCTGCATGGCCGGGGCGTTGGCGCTGCCGAAGATGCCATCCGGCGTTCCATCGCCATCGCGCCCCCAGGCGCAGGCGCTGCGCCCGCCGTCGAACAGCAGCAAGGGCGCCAGCAACAGGCAGCTGCCCGAAAACTGCTCCGCCGTGACATGCGGCACCACGCTGGCGTCGGCGTACAGCGCACCGCCTTCGCGGTCGGCGGCGACGGTATTCACCCACGGCAGGCCAAGTATGCGGTCCAGCTGCCGCTTCAAGTCCTGCACGCTGGTGGAGCGGCCAATGGCGAGCCACTGCTCCATCAGGCGCGTATTGTTGCGGTTCGGGTCGCCCAGCACCAGCAGCGCGCCCGGCCCCTGGGGCTGGCCCGGCACCGCCATCACGGCGCCCAGCAGGCTGAAATAGAAGGTCTTGCGCTTTTGCCGCAGGCTGCCGTCCGGCTGCAGCACCTCGATGGCTGCCGTGCGCGTGTCCAGCTGGTGCGCTACGCCGTCGATCGTGTAACGCATCGGGTCGGCCATGTCGCGCGGCAGGCGGAAGGTGGTGAAATGCACAGCCTTGGTCACCGTATGGGTCCACGCCAGGTCCTTGTTGAAGCCGACGACCACCAGCGGCAGGCCGCCCAGGCTGACGCCCATCGCGTCGTAGCTGCCCGGCACCGTGATGTGCAGCTGGTAAAAGCGGTCGGTGCTGGTCCAGGGATAGTGCGGGTTGCCGAGCAGGATGCCGCGCCCGTTGCTGCTGGCCTCTTTGCCGACTGCCAGGGCGTTGCTGGCCATCGCACGCTGGCTGCGCACGGCGTAAGCCGCATCGGCCTGCGGCGCGGCGGCAGGACCGGCATGCAGGGCCAGGGGAACGTCGTCCGCGTCGCGCGCCGCAGCGACAATTTCGGACGCAAAGACCTCTCCCGTGGCGTGCAAGGCCTTTTCCGCGATCAGCAGCATCACGTCGTCGGCGCCGATCGGCTTGACCCAGGCGGCGCCCCGGCATGCCTGCGGCAAATCGTTGGCGTGCTCGCGCAAGTAGCGGTTATAGCCGGCGGCATAGCCGCGCAGCAGCAGCTGCACTTCGGCGGAGCCGGCGGCATAGCTGTCGCGCAGCCGCTCGATGTCCAGGTACCCCTTGAAGAAGAAGTCACTGTCCTCGTTGCGCAGGTCCATGAAGTCGAGGGCGGCGCCATATTCGCCATTGACCGGCTTGGTGGCACGGGCATCCGGGCCAAAATAACGCGAACGTTCGCCGCGCACAGTGAGCAGGCTGTCGGCCAGCATGCACACATTGTCCTCCGAGAAGGCATAGGCCAGGCCGTAACCGACGCCGGCAAAATCCTCGGCCTGGACATGCGCCACGCCGTAGCTGGTGCGCGTGACTTCCGCAGCGAATTGCGGCGGCGGGTGGCCGCCGTGGCCGCCCTTGCCATTGCAGGCAGCCAGGATCAGGGCCGCAGATGCGGCCAGCAGTTGCGCTCTCATGGTCGACCTCCCCGGAAGTAAACAGCACGCTTCCATGATGGGCGCGGCATTCCTGCGACACTTGAGCAATATCAAATCTGTACATAATCGTGCGCGGCCTGAAATCTGCTAAGATTTTTGACAAATGCACCCGCCCCGGGTGCATTTTTTTTTGCGCAAAGGAGCGGATATGAAGAGATTCACCCCGGTAGTACTGGCCGCAGGACTCTTTGCAGCCAGCGCAGCACACGCAGCACCAACCTGGATCACCCTCGGCGACGCCGCCTACGCCAAATTGCAAGCCGCCGCGCCGCAAGCGCTCGCCAAACAGAGCAAGCAAGGCCAGGGCAAGGAGAAAGTCCACCTGGTGCAGGTGGATGACGAGACCTTGCTGAAACTGTCGGCCGCCATCCATAAGGAATTGAAGCGCTGCGGTGGTTTCATCGTGCATTCCACTGAGGAAGAAGGCCGCCAGGCACTGGCCAAAGCCGGTACCGTGCAGCCGCTTGCACTGGCCGCGAGCCGTCCGAGCTACACGATCGACAACCAGGCGACCGTCAACGGCATCCTGCCAACGCTGCAAGCGTCGAATATCGCCCAGACCATCATCGACATGTCGAATTTCGCCAACCGCTACTACCGCACGACCAACGGCGCCAATGCCTCCAACTGGCTGGCGCAGAAGTGGACCTCGATGGCGTCCGGCCGCAGCGACATCAGCGTGACGCAGTTCACCCACGCGGGCTACAACCAGAAGTCCGTCATCATGACCATTAACGGCACCGACAACGCCTCCGAAGTGGTGGTGATGGGCGGCCACCTGGACTCGATCAACCTGAGCGGCAATGGCGAGACCTCGCTTTCGCCCGGCGCCGACGACGACGCGTCCGGCATCGCCAGCCTTACCGAAGCCGTGCGCGCCATGATCGCCGCCGGCTACAAGCCGCGCCGCACGCTGAAGATCATCGGCTACGCGGCAGAGGAGGCCGGCCTGCTGGGGTCCAAGGACATCGCCGCCAACTTCAAGGCCAACAACGTCAACGTGGTCGGTGTGCTGCAGCTGGACATGACCAATTACCGAGGCTCGGCCAAGGACATCTGGATCTACACCGACTACACCGACAGCCAGCAGAACACCTTCCTGGCATCGCTGGTCTCCACCTATACCCCGGCGCTCACAGTCGGCTACAGCGCCTGCGGCTATGCCTGTTCGGACCATGCGTCGTGGCAGAACCAGGGCTATCCATCCTCCTTCCCGTTCGAGACGCTGGACGGCGAGGACAATCCCTACATCCACACCGCCAACGACACGTACGCCAATTCCGGCAGCCAGGCCAACCACGCGCTGAAGTTCGCCCAACTGGCCGCCGCCTACGCCGTGGAGCTGGGCAGCGATGGCCCTGGCGTGGTGGTACCGGACACAGTGGAAACCTTCAGCGGCAGCCTGACGCTGGGCCAGAAGAAGTCCTTCGGCCCGTTCAAGGCCGGCGTCGGCACCTTCAAGGCGGAAACCACCGGCACCGGCGACGTCGACCTGTACGTCCGCAAGGGCGCCGTGCCGACCACCAGCACTTACAGCTGCAAGTCGGACGGCTCCACCGCGACGGAAAGCTGCAGCGTGAGCGTCACGGCCAATGGCGATGTTTATGTGCTGCTGAACGGCTACTCGGCATCGACCTACAACCTGAAGGTCACCTACCGCCCGCAGTAATCAGCGCAGGCTGACCGCCTGGCGCTTCCAGGCCGGATCCTGCCACTTGTAGAAGGTGGACAGCGATTCCGGACTGTCGGCGCTGCGGCGGTCCGGAATGTAACTAGCGGTGTCGAATTCACACTGGCCCTGCATCGGAGCATAATCTAGCCATGGAATGATGAGCCAAGGGGGAGGTCCCCATGAAAGTCCTCATGCTGGGTACATTACTGGCCAGTGCCGCTGCCGCCCAGGATACGGCCGGCCTGCCAACGGTGCAAGTGTTCGGCCAGGGCCAGACGCGCCAGGTGCAGAACCTCACGCGCGATGACCTGGCCGCTACCCTGCCCGGCGCCAGCCCCTTGAAGACACTGGAGAAACTGCCCGGCGTCAGCTTCCAGTCCGCCGACGCTTTCGGCGCTTACGAGTGGTCGACCCGCATCGGCCTGCGCGGCTTCAGCCAGGGACAGCTTGGCTTTACGCTGGATGGCATCCCGCTTGGCAATATGAGCTACGGGAACAACAACGGCCTGCATATCAGCCGCGCCATCATGCCCGAAAACCTGCGCCAGGTGGAACTGTCGCAAGGGTCGGGGGCGGTCGGCGTAGCTTCGACCAGCAATCTTGGCGGTACCGTCCAATTCTTTTCGATCGATCCGGCCGACAAGCCAGGCGCCGAAGCCGGGCAGAGCCTGGGCAGCCACCACACCCGGCGCAGCATGCTGCGCCTCGACACCGGAAACGGCTTGCTTGCCAGTGTCGTGCGCCAGCACGCGGAAAAATGGAAAGGCATGGGGCCGCAGGATCTCCGGCAATTCAACCTCAAATACAAGCATGCGGCCGGCCCTTTCACCGTGCGTGCGTTCTACGACTACGCCGACCGCGCCGAGACCGATTACCAGGACCTGTCGCTGGAGATGCAGAAGCGGCTGGGCTGGATGTGGGACAACTATGCGCCGGATTGGGAGCGGGCCGTGCTCGCGGCACGCGGCGTCTTCAGCGGCGGCGTCAACAATCTTGACGACGGCTACTACCTGGCACGCGGCCTGCGCAAGGACCACCTGGCTTACGCCACGCTTGGCATCACCCCGGAACAGGGAAGCTGGCAAGGCAATGCTTCCGCCTATTTCCATCGCAACCGCGGCCAGGGCCATTGGTACACGCCTTACACCGCGACGTCGCCCAGCGACCCGATCTCGATCCGCACCACGGAATACGGCATCAACCGCCACGGCGCGATCTTGGGGGCGGCGCGCGTTGCGGCCGGCCACGAGTTCAATGCCGGCGTGTGGTACGAGCATAATGTCCATGACCTGGCGCGCCGCTATTACGCGGCGACCAGCCCGCAAGACACCAATTATTTCCTGAGTAACCCGATCCTGACTGGCTTTGCCCAGCGCTTCGAGGTAAGGACGCTCCAGTTCCACCTGCAGGACAGCATGCACCTGCTGGACGACCGGCTGACCATCAATGCCGGCATCAAGCATCCGAGCGTCACGCTGGACGCGGCCAGCATGAATGCCGCGCGGGCCGCAGGCCGCCTGAAGGCCCGAAAGGCATTGCTCCCGCAACTGGGCGCCAACTATGAACTGAACCGGGAAGTCGATCTCTTTGCCTCGCTTGCCCGCAATATGCGGGCTTTCGAGGCGGGCGTTTACGGCCAGTTCTCGCAAAGCCAGGAAGCCTTTGACCAGGGCGCGCGCAAGCTGCGGCCCGAGACATCGGTTACCGCCGACGCCGGCGTACGCTTCCAGCACGGCGCACTGGCGGGATCGTTCGCCGTCTACGGTGCAAGCTTCCACGACCGCTTGCTGAGCGTCGCCACATGCGCCGGCGTGGTCGGCTGCCCGAACACGGTGGTGAATGTCGGGCGCGTGGCGACACGCGGCGCTGAGCTGGCCGTGCATTGGTCGCCGTTGCGGCATTGGTCTTGGTTCAATGCGGTGACGCTCAACGACTCGCGCTACCGGTCCGACTACTTCGACCAGGGCAAGCTGGTGGCGGTGGACGGCAAGCGGGTGGTGGATACGCCGCGCCTGATGTGGCATAGCGAAGCAGGTTATGATGACAGGAAGTGGTTCGCGCGCGTGGCCGGGAAATTTACCGGCGCCCGCTATTACAGCTACTTGAACGATGGGCGCGTGCCGGCATACACCGTGTGGAATCTCACCGGCGGGCATCACTGGGCGCGCTGGACCTTGCAACTGCAGGTGACAAACTTGTTCGACAAGCGCTATTTCGGCACGATAGGCTCTAACCAGTTCGTAGCGTCGGATCAGGCGGGAACCTTTCCGACCATGCTGACCGGCGCACCGCGCGAAATTTTTGTCAGCATCAACGGGAGGCTTTGACATGCGGCAGTTGGCGATGGCAGCGGCGCTGGTCGTTACGGGAAATGCCTGGGCCGCCATTAACCACATCGCCATTTGCGAAGACGAAAACGAGTGGCCGCCGTATGTCTACCGCCAGCGCGGCGCGGATGGCACGGCCGGCAAGCTGACCGGCTACGCGGTAGATGTGGTCAGCGAAATCCTGGCCCGCAACAAGATCAGCTTCAGCTTCGACCTGATTCCCTGGCTGCGCTGCCAGGCTGTCGCCACACTGGGACAGCAATACCAGATGGTGCTGAACCTCTCGTACAATCCCGAGCGGCAGCGCAATTTCCTCATGACGCGCGCCTACTACACCACCACGACTTACTACTACTACTCGAGGCGCATCCATCCCGATGGCCTGAAAATCGCGGGCCTGGCCGACCTGCACAAGCAGAGGGTGTGCGGCATCCATGGCTACAACTATATGAATTACGGGCTGCAGGCCGGAGAAGTCGACCAGGGCGCGCGCGACTTCGCATCGCTCATCGCCAAGCTGCACGCGGGACGTTGCGCCCTGTTCCTGGAAAAGCAGGAAGTGATGGCAGGATTCGCGGCGATCGGCAAAGACTTCCTGTCCGACCCGGACCTGGGGGCAGCGCGCATGCCGGGCATGAAGCCGACCTTGTTTTACCTCGGCGTCTCGCGGCGATATGAGCATGCGCAGGAGCTGCGCATGCTGGTGGATGACGAACTGCTCAGGATGGAGGAGACGGGGCGGCTGGCGGAAATCTGGCGCAAATACGCGCGTTGAAGGCTTTCAAATCTAACCGCTTGGGAAACCTGGGTCCCACCCAGGGGGGGCGACCCACGGTTTAACGTTAAATCGGTTTTAAAAAAAAAAAAACACGACTTGAACCAAGTTTATGATCTAGACATCCAAGATATTGTCTTATTGAATCTTCAAATCGCCGTTCAACTCACTATCGATAGGGCCTCTTAAATTGTATCATCTAAACGGCTCGGAACTCCAAAATCGCTGAAAGATCTCTTTATTATTCTTGAACAAAACAAACTCATAGAACAAAAAATCAGCAGTAATACCATTTATCATAAATAACGTTTAGTTTGGCTGCGTCAAAGCGCCTAATTTCGCCGATCG
>CBHWEO010000110.1:0-16917 GCA_966112955.1 uncultured Duganella sp.
GTCGACTTCAACCACAACCCGGCATCGTCGAACTTCGACGCCACCCTGACCAAGGTGTCGGGCCGCCTGGTGAAGGTTTCGTCCTGGTACGACAACGAGTGGGGCTTCAGCAACCGCATGCTGGACACCACCGTGGCACTGATGACCGCCAAGTAATCAGGACATTCAGTTGCAAGAGGGGCGCCTGCGGGCGCCCTTTTTTATGGCGCCATAGGCAAGATTTTGCCAAAAAGATATCGCAATAGTAGAATGTGCAACTTCGCTTGCAAATTCTGAAATATGCGCAAATTGATAATTACATCCCTGGCTGCGCTTGCCTCGTCCGCAGCACTGGCAATGCCAAGTGGCTTCCTGGAGGTATCGAACCTTAAATACGAAGTCACCGATCTGCGACCCGATGATGGGATTGAGGCCAACGTTCTGGTGGCGGGCAATTTCCTCAGCCTCTACGCCGCACGTTGGGGAGTGAACGGCGCTGACCTGATCGATAGCCAATACGGCGTGGACCAGGGGGCGGCCAGTGTCGCGACCAATTATGGATACGGGAAGGCCAGTTACGATGGCAACGCCTACCGGACGGAAGTGTCGTACGAAGCGGAATCGCTGAACACCAGCGCTTTCCTGTTCAACTATTTCCGGCTTGATCCTGGCGCGCGCGTCACCTTCAGCTTCGATTGGATCGGCAGCAATGGCTTCGCGGAGGAACCCGGCTTCCGATTCCTGACTGTCGGTAGCTGGGCAGAAATGTACACCAGTATTGCCAACCAGGACTCCATCTACAGTTACGCCAGCATTGGCTCTTCCAACCAACTCGAGTCGGGGACCATGTCCATTACCCTGGAGAGTGGCGACGACTACCTGAGCGGTTATCTCAGCATGCAGAGCCGTACCGGATCAGCCTATGTCAGCCCGCCTGCTGACAGTGTCGATGTGGCCGAGCCTTCTGCCGTTGGCTTGATGTTGGCTGGCCTGGCCGGCCTTGCCGCACTGCGCAGGCGCACGCTGCCCCGCGCGCGGCTTGCTGCAACGCTGTAGCCGGCCCTTGCGGTCTGCAGTCGCTCGTCTTCCATCCCTGTCAAACCTTAAAGGTAACTCATGCGCAAATTGCTCTTCCTGGCCAGCCTGCTGATGGCCGCCACCACCGCCTCCGCCTCGCCATTCCTGGAATTGTCGAATTTCCGCATCGAGGCTGTTGACCTGAACCAGGATGATGCACTCGGCGCCAGCTTCAATTTCCAATTCGAGCACGTTGGCATCGAGGCAGTCGTGCTGGAGAATGGCAATTTCGTCAGTGATCAACTGACGCTGGACCACAATGACACGGGTGCCGTCCAGGTGGCGCGTCCGTTCGGTACCGCCAAAGCCAGCTATGACGGCAATACCGCACGGGTCACGATGGAACAAACCGACGGGATGTTCCGCAACTATGCGGGCATTGGCGTTGGGTTTACTGCAGGTGCTTTCACTCGCCTGGTTTTCACGGTCGACTATGCCGGGCTGGGTGGGTATGACCTGGGCTATGTTGCGCAGAACGGCTTCTGGCACGTCATGACGTCCGATTGGAGTTTCAACGACATGCTTTACTTGCCGGTCTTCGGTCCAGGCGATGTCATGACCGGCGCGCTTTCCTTCGTGTTCGACAATAACTCGTCGGAAGATGCCAGTGGCTATGCTTACGCCTCCATCGCCCAATACGCGTATGCGCTGCCGGCGCCGTCAGTTGAGGTGCCGGAACCAGGCAGCATCGGCCTGCTGCTGGCCGGCATGGCCGGCGTCGTTGCGGTACGCCGTCGCCGCGGCTGATCAACCTGCCAGGCGCGCCAGGCGGCGCGCTTCCTGGCGCACGGCTTGCCGCAGCTCTTCCGGTCCTTCGATGGTGAAGTCGAAATTGAAGGAGGCCAGCAGGCGCGCGAACCAGCTGTAGCTGGTGGTCGTGGTCTTCAATCGCACGCCGCCTTCCACCTCGGCCAGCGGGCCGATATAGCGGCCCACTTCGCGCGCCGCGCTGGCCAGGTCGGTGTGCAACAGCACCTGCACCGGCAAGGGGCGCGGCAGCGTCGCCAGGGCGTGCTGCAATTGCGCAGCGGCGTCGAAGCTGTCGGGCTTGTCGAACACGGCCCCCGTTTCACACACATCGGCGATGCGGTCCAGCCGGAACGATCGGATCGCCAGCCGCAGCCGGCACATCCCCACCACATACCAGCGCGTATGGCTGAACACCAGCCCATACGGATCGAACTCGCGCTGCATTGCTTCGCCATCCTGCGGCGTGTAGCGGAAGCGCACGCGGTGCTGGGTCTGGGCCGCCAGCGCCAGGGCGGTCAGCTCGCCCGTCAGGGCAGGGCGCGCCGCGCCGGAATAGGTCCAGCGCTGCTCGGGCGTATCCAGCACGGCGGTCTCGCGCAGCGCCTGGACGCTGCCCTGCAAGGCCGGCGGCATCACGCGTTCCAGCTTGGCCTGGGCGCTGGCGACGGAGGGCGCGGTATCGGCCAGGCGCAGCGAGCGTACCGCCATCAACCCCAGCGCCACGGCGGACGCCTCGTCATTGGTGAACATCAGTGGCGGCAGCTTGAAGCCGGGCACCAGCATATAGCCGCCATAGCGCCCCCGTTCGGCCGTGATGGGGATCCCCAGTTCCTCCAGCATGGCGATGTAGCGCCGCAGCGTGCGGCGGTCGATGCCGAGGCGTTCCGACATGTCGGCGCCGGAAATCTGCCGCTGGCTTTGCAGCATTTCGAGGATGGACAGGGCTTTGATCGCAGGTTTTGACATGATGCTGCCATCATGGCATGAAATCAGGGCGGATATTGTCCTATATTCGTCAGACAATGCCTCATCCCCCAACAAGAACAATGAGGCAGGCATATGCAAACCACCCTTTACCACGGCGCGCCGCAAGGCTGCGCATTCGGCGTGATCGTCGCCCTTGAATGGCTGTGCAGGCCGTACCGGCTGGTGCAAGTGGACTTGCCCGGCATGCCGGTGCCGGTGCTGCAGGCCGGCGGCAAGCTGCTGCGCGATTGCCGCAGCATCCTGCGCCACATCGGCCAGCAGCGTCGCTGCCTGCTGGGCTACCGGGCCGGCACGGCGGAAGCGCGCAAGCTCGACACGCTGCTCGATTATGTGCACGAGGGATTCGATGCCGGTCCGGCGCGCATGGCCTTGACCTGTGCCGCCATCGATGAAGTGCTGGCCGGGCAGGAGTGGCTGGATGGCTGCAAGCGCACGGTGGCCGATGCCTGCCTGGTGGCGGCAGTGCGGTGGGCCCAGCGCGAAGCGGGGCTGGACTTGGCGGGCTATCCGGCCCTGCAGCGCCACGTGGCGGAACTGCATGGCGATCCGGCCGTCTTTTTCGCCGATGCGATCGAGACGCAGCGGCCCGCCGTGAGCAGCGGCCGCTGCCTGGGCAGCGCATCGGCCGATGCGCTGCCCCTGGCTGCCTGATTGCTGGGTCAGAAGAAGCGGTATTCCGCCGTCAGCCGGATACGGCGGCCCGCCACGTCTTCCAGGCTGGGCGGGATGATGCCGCCGCCGTCGCGGTTGAAGGCCTTCAGGTCAAGCGGCGGACGCTGGTCGAACAGGTTGCGGATGTTCACTGACAGTGTCAGGTTCTTGATGCCGGTGTAGCTGAAGTTGTAGTCCCAGCGCACCTCCGACCCCACGCGGCACACGCCCGGTCCCCAGTCGTTGGCTTCGCAGCCTTCCTTCGTGTACTCCTCGTCGAAGTAATCGCCTTGCAGTTTCTGCGGGCTGAAGTAGATCAGGCGCAGGCTGTTGGTATAGGCCCCGGTGGTCAGGGCACCCATCAGGTTGGCGCTGAACTTGGAGTAACCGTAGCGCCCTGCCAGGTTGTCGCCCCAGCTGCCGCCATTGCGCGTGGGGGCGAAATTGCGCAGGTCGATCAGGTAGGTGGCATTGCCGTTGACGTCGAAGCGGCCGATCGGCATCGTGAAGCGCGACGCCAGGCCCAGGTCGACGCCGCTGGTCCTGGTCTTCGACACATTCTCGAACATGCCGGACGTGGACGACAGCGGCCCCACCGTGACGCCATACTGCGCGCGCTCGGCGGCGGTGAAAGTCTTGTCCTGCGACAGCGGCAAGCGGTTGATGATGCCCGGCTGCAGCGAATCTTCGGCCGACAGCAGTTCGGAGGTGTTCTTCAGCCCGATCTCGTTCTTGCGTTCGATACGGAAGTAGTCGAGCGCGATCGAAGTGCCCTTGACCGGCTCCAGCACGAAGCCCACGGTGGCGCTGCGTGACGTTTCCGGCTTCAGGCCGGGGTTGTTGCGGACGATGGAGGCGACACCAGCCGCGCACTCGTTGCCTTCCACGATGTCGGCGCGGGCCAGCAGCAGGGCGACATTGGGATCGCTGGGCGGCAGCGCGTCGGCCTGGTTGCGCAAGTCGTTGGCCAGGGCTTGCGCCTGGTCGCAGCGTTTCGGGTCGGTCACGCCGTTGTCGAACGCGAACTTGCTGGAGGGCGCGCTTTCAGTCAGGTTTGGCGCGCGGAAGCCCGATTCCACCGTGGCCCGCAGCAGGAAGCTTTCCGCCGCCTGCCAGCGCGCCGCCACCTTGGGCGAGAAGCGTCCGGCAAAACCGGGGAACTTGTCATAGCGGGCGGCGCCCACCAGTTCCAGTTTTTCCATGGCGGGGATATTCACCTCGGCGAAGAGCGACTCGTTGGTGCGGCTGGCATCGGCCGACGAGGCGCCATTGCTGACGATATCGCCCGCCAGCAGGTTGGCCGTGGGCGAAATACGGATCTTTTCATGCCGCACGTCGCCGCCGATGGCCATGTTGACCGCGCGCCCGCCGACGCTGCCGACCTGGCCGCTGGCCTTGAAGTCGATGAAGGTCTGGGTGATCTTGCCGTCATAGCCATTCTCGGGGAACAGCTTGTCGATCACGGCGGCCGAATTCATCTGGCCCAGCTTGTATTCGTGGTTGAAGAAGTTCGGGTCGTCCGTGGTGTAGTCGCCGATCACCTGCTTGAAGCCGCTGTCGCTGAAGAAGCCGCCGCGGCTGCGGTCCTTGGTCTTGCCGCCCATGATGCCGAGGGCGGATTCCCAGTCCCATTTGTTGGCCAGCGAGCCCTTGACGCCAGCCAGCACGCGGTACTGGTCGCTGGTCGATTTGCGATAGGACGGGTCGTCGGCGAAGCGGTAGCGCAGCTCGAGTTCTTCGCCGCTGGTGTTGAGCGGATGGGTCGGCGGCAGGTAGCGGTAAGTGAAGGTGCGCGCCTGGCCCGTTGCCGGGTCGCCCCACACGGCATCCGGGTTGTTCGAGCCGTAGGTGGCAAAGGCGCCGGCGTAGTCAGTGGTCGTGTGTGAATACAGGAGCTCGGCAAACGCTTCGGTGCTGTCGTTGATCTTGAAGCGGCCGGACACCAGGCTGTTGACGCGCTCGGCGCCAGGCTGGGCCTGGAAGCGGCTGAAGCGGTCGTACACGCACAGGCCGCCGGCATTCTTCGTGGCGCAGCCGGGCAGGGGACCCTGGCCGATCAGGTTGCCGGGGAAGCTGAAGGTCGACGGCAGGCCGCGCCTGCCGAACATCAGGCCGCTGCCCGGGGCCACGGCGCCAAAGTAATCGCCATAGGTGGGATTGATGTCGTCCACCACTTCGCGCCAGAACACGCCGCTGCGCTTGTAGTACTCGACGTTGGCCAGGATGTTGAAGCGGTCCGTGTCGAGGTCGCCCATGCCGCCCGTCACGCTGACGGTGCCGTTGTGGATCATCTGCTGTTCGACCGAGCGGGTAAAGCTGCCGCTGGCGGTCAGGCCGCGGTAGTCCGAGCGGGTGATGACGTTGATCACGCCGGCCACGGCATCCGAGCCGTAGATGGCGGAGCCGCCGTTGCGCAGGATTTCCACGCGCTCCACCGCGTCCAGCGGCAGGGTGTCGAGGTTGGTGAACACCTCGTTATAGTCGGCCAGTGGATAGGGCGCCACGCGCCGCGAGTTCAGCAGCACCAGGGTCGACTGCTTGCCCAGCGCGCGCAGCGACACGGACGAGGCGCCGCCGGCGAACGAGTTGCTGCCGCCGACATCGGACAAGGCCCCGCGGTCGGACGAGGTCAGGGTATCCATCAATTCCTTGACCGAGCTGACGCCAAGGCGCTTGATGTCCTGCTGCCGGATCACTTGCACCGGCGTGGAGGTTTCAGATTCGATCCGGGCGATATTGGAGCCCGTGACGATCACTTTCGGAATGGGTTTGTCGGCCGCTTCCTGCGCCAGCAGGAGGGGGGATACGGGCAGTGTCAACGCTACAGCGATGACACTGCGTTTCGGCAGGATTCGCTTCACTCTTGTTCTCCCATGATATGACACCGTTCGGCCATGGGTCCTTCCATGGCCTTAGGTTCAATCTAGTGAGAGAGAGTTGTAAGCTCAATAATTTTGTAGGAAAAACACCGGTTTTTTTGCGTTAGCCGTGGTGCGGAATATACATTCCCGCCGAGCACACTTTATTTGTAAATGCCGGAGCCGACCACCATATCGTCGACTTTTTCCACATAGCTGGACTTGGATTCCACGGTCTGGGTCACGGGATTCGGCCATTTGTAGTCGACCCAGCCTTTGCCCTTGGTCTTGGCTACCTCCACCATTTCGCGGATCAGCGGCTTGCCTTCGCGGTCCTTCATTTCGAGCAGGTTCTTGCCCACCATCTTGGGGTTGTTGCCGTGCGTGAGGTTCACGCCGTTCATGTCGTACACGAAGATGTACAAGTCGCGGTCGTGGAATTCCTTGTTGTTGGGATCGGCAAACGCGGCGAAGGCCTTTTCCTTGCCTTCCGCCTTGATCTTGGCCGCCGCCTTCTTCACCATGGCCACCGCCTCGTCCGCGGTGCCCTTGTCGGCGGCCAGGACCGGCGCGGACAACATGCCGAAGCTGATTGCAACGCTTGCCAGGAATGCTTTCATTTCAGTCTCCTTTGAAGATGGTTTCCCATAATTGTTTGACCCTGGCGGCCAATGGCGCCACCCGGGCCGGTTCGATGCGCGCCTGCTCCAGGCCTTGCAGGCGCAGCTGGTGCTGCCACTTGCGCATGTCGCGGTAGGCGTCGGCCACGGCGCCGGCCAGCGCGGCATCGACCAGGCCCAATTGGCCCGCCAGGTGCAGCAGCGCGATATTGCCGATATTGCCAGTCAGTTCCGGATAGCGCGCGGCGTGCTGCAGCACCAGGTATTGCACGATGAATTCTATATCGATCATGCCGCCTTCATCCTGCTTGAGGTCGAACAGTTCGCTGCGGTTGGGGCGGGCGTCGCGCATGCGCTGGCGCATGGCCAGCACTTCCTGCTTCAGCGCGGCGGCGTCGGGACGTTCCTTGCGCAGCACCTGGCAGCGGATCTGTTCGAAGCGCTGGCCGATGGCGGCGTCGCCGGCGCAGAAGCGGGCGCGCGTCAGCGCCTGGTGTTCCCACAGCCAGGCCGAGGTGTGCTGGTATTTCTCGAACGAGCCGATGCTGGACACCAGCATGCCGCTGGCGCCATCGGGCCGCAAGGCGGTGTCGATGTCGAACAGGATGCCGGCCGAGGTGTGCGAGGTCATCCAGGTGATGAAGCGCTGCGCCAGCTTGGCATACAGGCCGGGCGCGTCCTGGTCGTCGTCGTCGAACAGGAAGATCACGTCGAGGTCGGAGACATAGCCCAGTTCCTTGCCGCCCAGCTTGCCGTACGCGATGACGGCAAACTTCGGCACTTCCACGTGGCGCTTGGCCACCGTTTGCCAGGCGGCCTTGATGACGGCCGCCACGATCACGTCGGCCAGCGCGCTCAGGTGGTCGGCCAGTTTTTCCACGGTCAGCGAGCCGGCCAGGTCCTGCGCCAGCAGGTGGAACAGCTGGGCGTGGTGCACTTCGCGCAGGATGTCGAGCTGGCGCTCGGTATCGCCGGGGGCGGTGGCCAGTTGCCGCTCCAGTTCGGCGGCCGCGGCTTCGGCGTCGAAGCTGGCGCTGAGGATGCGGTCGTCCAGCAATTCATCGAGCAGGATCGGGTGCTGGGTCAGGAACTTGGCGGCCCAGCCGCTGGCGTGCATCATGGCGATCACGCGCTCCAGCGTGTGCGGGTATTCGGTCAGCAGCGACAGGTAGGACGAGCGCCGCGAAATCGCTTCCAGGAAGTCGAGCAGGCGGCCCAGCGTGCCCAACTGGTTGCCGGCGCTGTTCTCTTGCGCGGCGCGGGCGATCTGGGGCAGGGCGGCATTGACCAGGGCCACCAGGCGCTGGCGGCTGGCGTCGGGCAGGCTGGCCAGCTTGGGCGCCTGCCAGGTGGCGATCAGGCGCTGGGCGGCGGCGGCCGGGTCTTCATAGCCCAGGCTGGCGAAGCGCGCTTCGATGGCTTCGCGATTGTCAGGGTCGGCGCATGCATTGCTGGTGGCCGGGTCGACGTCCTCGCTGCCGTTGCCCTGCTTGTCGGCGAAGATGGCGTCGAACTGCTCGGCGACGAATTGGCGGTGCGCATCCATCTCGGCCATCAGCGTGGCCACGTCGGGCAAGCCCATCATGTGCGCCACGGCCAGGCGGTCGGCCTCGTTGGGCGGCAGGGTGTGGGTCTGGGCGTCGTCCAGGTATTGCAGGCGGTGTTCCAGGTTGCGCAGGAAGGTGTAGGCCTGCAGCAGGCGCGCCACCACATCGGCGCCCAGCAAGCCTTTTTCCGGCAACAGCTGCAGGGTGCCGCGCGTGGAGCGGCCGCGCAGCTGCGGGTCGCGGCCGCCGCGGATCAGCTGGAACACCTGGGCCAGGAATTCGATTTCGCGGATGCCGCCGCGCCCCAGCTTGACGTTGTGGCTGCGTTCCGGGTGCAGCCTTTCCTGGCGCGCCACTTCGGATCGGATCTGGGCGTGCATGGAGCGAATGGCGTCGATCACGCCGAAATCGAGGTAGCGGCGGAAGCAGAAGGGGCGCACGATGGCGTCCAGGGCGGCGATGTCTTCCGCGCGGCCGGTGACGGCGCGCGCCTTGACCCAGGCATAGCGTTCCCATTCGCGGCCCTGCACGATCAGGTAGTTCTCCACCATGCCCAGGCTGGCGGCCAGCGGGCCGGAGGCGCCGTTCGGGCGCAGCGCCATGTCGACGCGGAAGGTGAAGCCGTCTTCCGTGATTTCGGCGATGGCGGCGATCAGCTGCTTGCCGAGGCGGATGAAGTATTCGTGGTTGGACAGCTGGCGCTGGCCGGGGCCGGCCGCGGTGTCGCCTTCTTCCGGGTAGACGAAGATCAGGTCAATGTCGGAGGAGACGTTGAGCTCGCCGCCGCCGCCCTTGCCCATGGACAGCACCATCAACTGCTGCTCGGCGCCCGATTCGGCGCCGGTCGGCACGCCGTGGGCGGCGCGCATGGACGCATCCAGCTCGGCGAGGTGGCTCTGGATCGCGAAATCGGCCAGCCGCGTCATGGTGGTGACCACCTCGTCCAGGTCGGCCTTGCCTTCCAGGTCGCGCCGGATCAGCGTGGCCAGCACCAGGTTGCGCAGGCGGCGCATGCCGCGCGCCAGCGGCAGCTCGCCCCGTTCGCTTGCCAAAACATCAGCAAAATTGAGCGAGGCAAGCGATAATTGCGCCAGGGCATCAATTTTGGCCTGGCGGGACGGATCGGCGGCCAGCCAGCGCTGGTAGAAGCGGGAAGCGGAAACGAGGTCGGAAGTGCTCATTGACAAGTGTTATAGAGTGTAAAAAGCCAGCGAAAGCGTGCCTATTGGAACATAGTTTGAGGATGGGGTGCGGTAAAATGCCGTATTGATAAGGGCCTGGCTTGAGCGTATTGAAGGACAACCTGGTGGAGCAGATTGAGGCAGTCGAGGCCCCGCTCAAGGAGCGCTGGCATCGGCTGCAGGCCGCCTATCGTTTCTGGAACCTGGCCACCCACCATATCCTCGGCTTCACCATCAAGCTGGTGCTGCTGCTGTACTTCTCCTTCACCATCCTGTTCCTGGCCCTGCGTTGGGTGGTGTTGCCCAACATCGACCATTACAAGCCCGATATCGAGCGCCTCGCCACGCGCGCGGTCGGCCAGCCGGTCACGGTGGACCGCATCTATGCGTCCTGGAAGGGGCTGCGGCCGCAGCTGATCCTGGGCGACGTGGTGATGCGCGACGCGCGCGGCCAGCAGGCGCTGCACCTGCCGACCGTGTCGGCCACGCTGTCGTGGTGGAGCGTGCCGGCCGGCGGCCTGCGCTTCGAATCACTGGAATTCCACCGTCCCGACCTCGACGTGCGGCGCGAGGCGGACGGCAAGCTGTACGCGGCCGGCATCTACATCGACCTGGACAAGAAGGGCGACGGCAAGAGCGCCGACTGGCTGCTGTCGCAGCGCGAAGTGGTGGTGCGCGAGGGCCACATTACCTGGACCGACATGCAGCGCGGCGCCGCCCCGCTGCAGCTGGAGAACGTCACCGCCCTGATGTTGAACAAGTGGCGCCGCCACCAGTTCGCCTTCAAGGCCACGCCGCCGGCCGCGCTGGCCGCGCCGATCGACCTGCGCGCCGATTTCAGCCACCAGCCGTTTTCCCGCATTTCCGACGTCAAGCTGTGGAAGGGCGAGCTGTATGCGGAACTGCGCCAGGCCGACCTGGCGGCCTGGAAGCCTTACCTGCCCGGCCAGCTTGACGTGAAGTCGGCCAGCGGCGGCGTGCGCGCCTGGCTGAGCGTGGACCATGCGCGCCCGACCGCCATCACGGCCGACGTGGCGCTGGACAACGTGGTGGCGACCCTGGGCAACGACTTGCCGCAACTGGACGTGGCTGCGCTGCATGGCCGCGTGGCTGCCGCGGAGCAGCGCGCGGCCACCCTGGTGGCGGCGCCCGGCACGCCGCCCGCCGTCACGCGCAGCCTGGAATTGAAGGATGTGTCGCTGCGTACCCGCGACGGCGTCGAGCTGGCGCCCACCACGGCGTCGGCGCGCCATATCGCGGCGGCCAACCAGCCAGCGTGGACCGAGGTCAAGGCTGCGGCGCTGGACTTGAAAATCCTGTCCGAACTGGCCACGCGCCTGCCGCTGCCGCCGGTGCAGCGCGACCTGCTGGCGGAAGCCGCGCCGCGCGGCCGCGTGCGCAACCTGGTGGCGGAATGGCGCGGCCCGCTGTCGGCCGCCAGGGATTACAAATTCAAGGCCGACCTGGAAGCGCTGGGCATGGAGCCGCTCGCCGCCCGCCCGGCCGTGGCGCGGTCGGCCCGGGCGCTGCCGATGCCGGCGCTGCCCAACCTGCCCGGTTTCGACAACCTGAGCGGCCACGTGGAAGCGGGCCAGCAGGGCGGCAGCGTGGCCGTCGATGCGCCGGGCTTGACGCTGGCCATGCCGGCCTGGTTCGACGACGCGCCGATGGCGTTCGAACAATTCAAGCTGGCTGGCAGCTGGTCGCTGGCCGATGCCCGGCAGCTGGCCGTCAAGCTGGAGCAGCTGGACCTGGTGCAGGATGGCGCCCGGCTCAAGCTGTCCGGCAGCCATGTGCTGGCGCGCGGCCCCGGCGCCAAAGGCCCGGGCAATGCCGATTTCACCGGCAGCATCGACAACTTCACCATCAACCGCATTGGCCGCTACCTGCCGAAGCAGACGCCGGAACACACCCGCCAGTGGCTGGTGGGCGCGCTGGAAGACGGCATGCTGCACGACACCACGCTGCGCCTGCGCGGCGACCTGTCCCACTTCCCGTTCAAGGATGGCACGCCGGACAAGGCGAAAGGCGAGTTCCGCGTGGCAGGCCGCATCCTGGACGGCCGCCTCAATTACGAACCGGGCTACTTCGCCAAAGACGGCAAGTCGCCGGTATGGCCGCTGGCGGAAAAGATCCGCGGCACCATCGTGTTCGACCGCGCGCGCATGGAAATCAAGGCCGACACGGCGCGTACGCTGGGTGTGGCGCTGAGCAATGTGAAGGCGGTGATTCCTGACCTGGCCGTGCATGACAGCCTGCTCGAAATCGACGGCAATGCCGCCGGCGCCATGCAGGATTTCCTCAAGTACGTGGCGGCCAGCCCGGTGCTGGAGTGGATCGGCCACTTTACCGACGAGACCACGGCCAGCGGCAATGCGAAGCTGGCGCTGAAACTGCACCTGCCGCTGTCGCATATCATCGATGCCAAGGTGCAGGGCACGCTGCAGTTGCAGGGCAACGACGTGGTGCTGTGGCATGACATGCCGACGGTGGCGGCGGCCACCGGCAAGATTGAATTCAATGAGAAGGGCGTCAACCTGAACAACCTGGGCGGCACCCTGCTGGGCGGCCCGGTCTCGGTGACGGGCGGCAGCCAGAAGGATGGCAGCATCCAGGTGCGCATCGGCGGCAATGTGACGGTGGACGGCTTGCGCAAGCAGTATCCGTATCCGGCCATGCAGCGCCTGGCCAACCACCTGGGCGGCAGCGCGAAGTACACCGGCCTGATCACGGCGCGCGACCACAAGTACGAAGTGGTGGTGGATTCCAGCATGCAGGGCGCCAGCTTCGATTTCCCGGCGCCGCTGAAGAAGGCCGCTGCCGACAGCATGCCGGTGCACTTCCAGCTGAACGGCGCCGGCGCCCACGAGCAGGGCGTCGCGCGCGACGATATCCGCATCGCGCTGGGCAATGCCTACGCGGCGCGCTACCACCGCCAGCGCGTCAACAAGGGGCCGTGGAGGCTGGTCAACGGCGGCATCGGCGCCAACGTGCCGGCGCCGGAACCGGACAGCGGCATGATGATCCATGCCAGCCTGAAGTCGCTGAACGTGGATGACTGGATCGAGCTGGCCGGCGACATTGCGGGCAACGACAGCAAGCCGGCCGCGCCGGGTGCGGCCGAGGGCGCCGATGTGGCGCAGTACGTGGTGCCGGATACGATGGCGGCGCGCGCGGCTGAACTGATCGTCGGCGAACGCAAGCTGGACAACGTGGTGGTGGGCGTCACGCACAGCAAAGGCATCTGGCAGGCCAGCATCGATTCGCAGCAGGCGGTGGGCTATGTGACGTGGAACGAGTCGCCGACCGGCAAGGGCGTGGGCAAGGTCACCGCCCGCCTGTCCTCGCTGACCATCCCCGAATCGCAGGCGGCCGAAGTCAGGAACCTGCTGGAAAGTTCGACCAACGCGCCGACCATTCCCGCGCTCGACATCGAGGTGGAGCGCCTGGAGTGGTTCAACCGCCCGCTGGGCCAGCTGGAGCTGCATGCCTACAATGCGCTGATCACGTCGGCCCGCGAATGGCGCATCAGCAAGCTGGCGCTGGCCAATGCCGACGGCGAACTGCACGGCACCGGGCGCTGGCAGACCAAGGGTGGCCAGCACAACACGACGCTGAACTTCAATATGGACATCCACGATGCCGGCAAACTGCTGGAGCGCTTCGGCTTTGCCGACACGCTGCGCAACGGCAAGGGCAAGCTGAGCGGCGATATCTCCTGGAATGGCCTGCCATACCATATGGACCTGCCCAGCCTGTCCGGCTCGCTGGCGCTGAATGTCGAGAAGGGCCAGTTCCTGAAGCAGGACCCGGGCGCGGCCAAGCTGCTTGGCGTGCTGAGCCTGCAAGCCTTGCCGCGCCTGCTCAAGCTGGACTTCAACGACGTGTTCTCGGAAGGCTTGCAGTTCGACGGCATCACGGCCAATGCCACCATCAACCGCGGGATCGTGAAGACCGACAACCTGAAAATGCACGGCGTGCAGGCCACGGTGCTGATGGATGGCACGGCCGACATCGCCAACGAATCGACCAACCTGCATGTGGTGGTGATCCCGCAGGTCAACCTGGGCACGGCGCCGCTGGTGTATGCGCTGGCGGTGAACCCGGTGATCGGCATCGGCAGCTACCTGGCGCAATTGTTCCTCAGCGCGCCGGTGATGAAGGCGCTGACCTACCAGATGCAGGTGACCGGGCCGTGGAAGGCGCCGGTCATCACCAAGATTGAGAATCCGAAGGAGCCGAAACCATGACGAATGTTGCCAACAAGGTCGCCGCGATCCAGATGGTCTCCACCCCTGTCGTGGAAGAGAATATCGCCACCGCCCGCCGCCTGATCGGCGAAGCTGCCGCCCAGGGCGCGCGGCTGGTGCTGTTGCCGGAATACTGGGCCATCATGGGCATGAGCGACAGCGACAAGGTGGCCAAGGCGGAACCGCTGGGCAGCGGGCCGATCCAGGCCTTCATGGCGGCCATGGCGCGCGAGCATGGCATCTGGCTGCTGGGCGGCACGCTGCCGCTGGCCTCGGACGACCCTGAGCGCGTCATCAATACCACGCTGGTCTACGATCCCGAGGGCAAGCATGTCGGGCGTTACGACAAGATCCACCTGTTCGGCTTCACCAAGGGCAGCGAGTCCTACGACGAGGCGCGCACCATCGTGCCGGGCCGGACGGTGGGCACGGTGGAGACGGCGGTGGGCAAGGTCGGCATGTCGGTGTGCTACGACTTGCGCTTCCCCGAGCTGTACCGCGCCATGGGGCCGCTGGACCTGATCGTGGTGCCGGCCGCGTTCACCTACACCACCGGCAAGGCGCACTGGGAAATCCTGCTGCGTGCCCGTGCCATTGAAAACCAGTGCTATGTGCTGGCGGCCGCGCAGGGCGGCACCCACGTCAACGGCCGCCGCACCTGGGGCCACTCCATGCTGGTCGACCCCTGGGGCGAGATCAAGGCCGTGCTGGCGGAAGGCGAGGGCGTGGTGAGCGGCGAGCTGGATCCCGCCTTTGTGCAGGGCGTCCGCGAGAGCCTGCCAGCGCTGAAGCACCGAATCCTCTAAAATCCGGCTAAGAACCACCTCAAAGAACATTTCCAATATGAAACCTTTCGACCCCAACCTGTCTGCCATGGCGGCGGCCAAGGACATCCTGCTGACGCCCTTCGGCCTGGACGAAGACAAGCTGCTGAAAGCACTGGGCAGCATGTTCACCCACAAGGTCGACTACGCCGACCTGTACTTCCAGTTCACCAAGAACGAGGGCTGGAGCCTGGAAGAAGGCATCGTCAAGACCGGCTCGTTCTCGATCGACCAGGGCGTCGGCGTGCGCGCCGTGTCCGGCGACAAGACGGCCTTCTCCTATTCCGACGAGATTTCCGAATCGGCGCTGCTGGATGCCGCCGCGGCCACGCGCACCATCGCGCGCGCCGGCGCCGGCAAGATCAAGGTGGCCGGCAAGATGACGCCGGTCGGCGGCCGCGCCCTGTACATGCCGCACGACCCGCTGGTGTCGCTCGATGCGGCAGCCAAGGTCAAGCTGCTGGAGCGCGTGGAAAAGCTGGCACGCGCCAAGGATCCGCGCGTGGTGCAGGTGATGGCCGGCCTGGCAGGCGAGTACGACGTGGTGCTGGTGGTGCGCAGCGACGGCGTGCTGGCGGCCGATATCCGCCCGCTGGTGCGCGTGTCGGTGACCGTGATCGTGGAACAGAATGGCCGCCGCGAAGTCGGTTCTTCCGGCGGCGGCGGGCGCTACGACTACGGCTACTTCACGGACGCGCTGCTGGACCAGTACGCGACCGATGCCGTCAAGTCGGCACTGGTCAACCTGGATTCGCGCCCGGCGCCGGCCGGCCCGATGACCGTGGTGTTGGGCCCTGGCTGGCCGGGCATCCTGCTGCACGAGGCGATCGGCCATGGCCTGGAAGGTGACTTCAACCGCAAGGGTTCGTCCACCTTCTCCGGCCGCATCGGCGAGCGCGTGGCGGCCAAGGGCGTCACCGTGGTCGACGACGGCACGCTGGCCAACCGCCGCGGTTCGCTGAACATCGACGATGAAGGCAACCCGACCCAGTGCACCACTCTGATCGAGGACGGCGTGCTGAAGGGCTATATCCAGGACACCATGAATGCGCGCCTGATGAAGATGAACGTGACCGGCAATGCGCGCCGCGAATCGTTCGCCCACCTGCCGATGCCGCGCATGACCAACACCTACATGCTGGGCGGCGACAAGGATCCCGGCGAGATCCTGGCGTCGGTGAAGAACGGCATCTACGCCGTGAATTTCGGCGGCGGCCAGGTCGACATCACCAACGGCAAGTTCGTGTTCTCGGCGTCCGAGGCATACATGATCGAAGACGGCAAGGTGACTTACCCGGTCAAGGGCGCCACCCTGATCGGCAACGGGCCTGACGTGATGAACCGCATCACCATGATCGGCAACGACATGAAGCTCGACCCTGGCGTCGGCGTGTGCGGCAAGGAAGGCCAGAGCGTGCCGGTGGGCGTCGGCCAGCCGACCCTGCGCCTGGATGGCGTGACTGTAGGCGGGACCGCGTAAGTTTCATGAGCACATTGAACCAACAGCCGTTCGTGATCGGTGTCGCGGGCGGCAGCGGCAGTGGCAAATCGACTGTCACGCGGGAAGTACTGAAGTCCTTTGGCTCGGAAGTGGTATCGGTGGTCCTGCAGGACGACTATTACCTGGACCAGACGCATATGTCGCCCGAGGACCGTCGCAAGACCAATTACGACCATCCGGAGGCGTTCGACTGGGCGCTGATGGTGGAGCACGTGCAGAAGCTGCGCGAAGGCCAGGCCATCGAGATGCCGGTCTACGACTTTGCCATCGACAACCGGACCACGGAAACCATCACGGTCAAGCCGGCGCCGGTGATCGTGATCGAGGGCCTGTTTGCGTTGTTCGACGCCGACCTGCGCAAGCAGATGTCGCTGAAGATCTTCGTCGACACGGCGGCCGACGTGCGCTTCATCCGCCGCCTGCAGCGCGATATCGCGGAGCGCGGCCGCACCACGGACAGCGTGATCAAGCAGTACATGGAAACGGTGCGCCCGATGTACAAGCAATTCATCGAGCCTACCAAGCGCCATGCCCACGTGATCCTGCCGCATGGCGCCAACGGTCCGGCGGTGGACATGATCACCACCAAAGTGGCCAGCCTGATCAGAGGCGAATAACACGGCAAACTTGGTGGCGAGTCAACCCTTTGCCCGACCTGCAGCGCTCGCAGACCAGTGCCTGACCCTGCGGGT
>CBHWEO010000111.1:0-16720 GCA_966112955.1 uncultured Duganella sp.
CTGCGCGACACGGGCTCCCCGGAAAAATAATTCTGGCTGATTCCACTGATCAGCCTGCTGTCGTCAAGCGGCAGCACGTTGGGTCGGAGCAGATTAAATATCAAAAACATCTCTGCTGTCCAGCGTGTAATGCCGCGGATTTGAACCAGTTCAGCGATCACCGCTTCGTCGTCCATCTGCGCCCATTGGGCGGCGTGGACCTTCTTGTTCTTGAAATGGTCGGCCAGGTCCAGGATGTACTCGGCCTTGCGCTTGGACAGGCCGCAGCCCGCCAGCGCGGCGGCGCCGGCTTTTTGCACGGCGGCCGGGGTGAATTTGGGGCAGGTTTCCAGCAGTTTGTCCCAGGCCGTATTGGCCACCTGGGTCGTGACCTGCTGGTTGACGATGGCGCGCGCCAGGGTGGTGAACGGGTCGTCGTGGCCAACCAGGTGCAGGTCGCCGAACTGGGGGATCAGGCGGTTCATGATGCGGTCGCGCTTCATGAGCTCTGCCTTGGCTTCCTCCCAATACGGCGGCACCGGGGCCCGTTCCCCGTTTTCCCTGGTCAGGACCATTACGCGCGGCGCCAGTTCGTTGTGCCGTCAGGCTTGTCTTCGAGGACGATGCCGGCCGCCAGCAGGTCGGCCCGCACCTTGTCGGCGGTGGCGAAGTCGCGCGACTTCTTGGCGGCGGCACGGCTGGCGATGGCAGCCTCGATGGCCGCTTCGTCCATGCCCTCGCCTGCCGCGCCTTTCGGGGCCGCCTTGCGGAATTCTTCCGGGCTGCGTTCCAGCAGGCCCAGGACGGCGGCCAGGCCTTTCAGCTGGCGCACGGCGGTTGGCGACTTGGTCTTATTGACTTCCGAGGCCAGGTCGAACAGCACCGAAACCGCGATCGGGGTATTGAAGTCGTCGTCCATCGCTTCGGCGAAGCGCTTGGCGTTTTCCTCGTTCCAGTCCAGCGGCTGGCCGTCGCCTTCCACGCCGTCCAGCGCGGTGTACAGGCGGGTCAGCGCGCCGCGCGCGTCTTCCAGGTGCACGTCCGAGTAGTTCAGCGGGCTGCGGTAGTGGGCGCGCAGGATGAAGAAGCGCACCACTTCGGCGTCGAACTGCTTCAGCACTTCGCGGATGGTGAAGAAATTGCCCAGCGATTTGGACATCTTTTCGCCGTCCACGCGCACAAAGCCGTTGTGCACCCAGTAGTTGGCCAAGGTCTTGCCGTTGGCGCCTTCGGACTGGGCGATTTCATTCTCGTGGTGCGGGAATTGCAGGTCGGCGCCGCCGCCATGGATGTCGAAGGTCTCGCCCAGCAGCGCGCAGGACATCGCCGAGCACTCGATGTGCCAGCCCGGACGGCCCTTGCCCCACTTGGAATCCCATTTCACCTCTTCCGGTTCGGATTCCTTGGCGGCTTTCCACAGCACGAAGTCCAGCGGGTCGCGCTTGCCGGTGTTGACGTCCACGCGCTCGCCGGCGCGCAAATCGTCCAGCGACTTGCCGGACAGCTTGCCGTAGCCTTCGAACTGGCGCACCGCATAGTTCACGTCGCCGTCGGCCGCCTTGTAGGCCAGGTCCTTGGCTTCCAGCTTCTCGATAATGCCCAGCATTTGCGGGACGTACTGGGTGGCCTTCGGCACGTCGGTCGGCTCCAGGATGCCCAGCGCGGCGCAATCCTCTTCCATGAACTTGATGAAGCGACTGGTCAGCTGGCCGATGGTTTCGCCGTTTTCGACCGCGCGCTTGATGATCTTGTCGTCGATATCGGTGATATTGCGCGCATAGCGCACATCGTAGCCCGATGCCTTCAGCCAGCGGTAGATGACGTCGAACGCCATCAGCATGCGGCCATGGCCCACGTGGCAATAGTCGTAAACGGTCATGCCGCAGACGTACATCCGGACCTTGCCCGCCTCAATGGGTTTGAACGACTGTTTTTCGCGTGCCAGCGTGTTGTAAATCTTTAAATTGCTCATCGGACTAGAAGTAAACGGGCCACGGGCGCGAATCACCTGGGGCGTCGCACCGGAAAGCTCGGCATGTTACAGGGGATTTTAACTACCCTTTGTTATAGTTCTACTTTGTTAGAATGGAACGTCTGCCGAAGTATAGCACTGAAAAAAAGGAAACCAGAATGCAGAAGAAATGGATTGCCCTGCTGGCCGGCCTGCTGATTGGCGGCGCCGCGGCGGCTGCCGACAACCCGCAAGTGTCGCTCAAGACCACCATGGGCGAGATCGTCGTGGAGCTGGACCAGGAAAAAGCCCCGGTCTCGACCGCCAACTTCCTCGCTTACGTGAAGAGCGGCTTCTATAAGGACACCATTTTCCACCGCGTGATCAACGGCTTCATGATCCAGGGCGGCGGCTACACGGCCGACCTGAAACCCAAGCAGCCGCTGCGCCCGACCATCAAGAGCGAGGAAAAGAACGGCTTGTCCAACCTCGCCTACACCATTTCCATGGCCCGCCACGACAGTCCGGACTCGGGCCAGTCGCAATGGTTCATCAACGTGGTCGACAACATCGGGCTGGATTACCCGAACGCGAAAGGCCATGGCTACGCCGTGTTCGGCAAGGTGATCCAGGGTAAGGAGACCGTCGACAAGATCAAGGCCGTGCTGGTGGACGACAAGCCGGGCTTCCAGAACGTGCCGGTGAACCCGATCGTGATCAAGTCGGCAACGGTGCTGAAGAACCGCATCGTGGTGCCGGAAGCGGCCCCGCCTGTCCAGCCGGCCCCGCCCGTCGAGCCGGCGCAGCCATCGCAGCCGGCCCCGGTTCAGGAGCCGGCCCCTGTTCCGCAGCAGGAGCCTGTAAAATAGCGTTTTTTTAGAAACACAAAAGGACAACAAGATGACCACCATCACCATCACCACCAACAAAGGCACCATCGTTGCCGAGCTGGACGCGGAGAAGGCGCCGAAGACCGTCGAGAACTTCCTGCACTACGTGAACGCTGGCCACTACAACAACACCATCTTCCACCGCGTGATCGATGGTTTCATGATCCAGGGCGGCGGTTTCGAGCCAGGCATGAAGCAGAAGCCAACCGACCAGACCGTGGAAAACGAAGCCACGAACGGCCTGAAAAACGAGCCATACACCCTGGCCATGGCCCGCACCTCGGCGCCGCACTCCGCGTCGGCCCAGTTCTTCATCAACGTGAAGAACAACTCCTTCCTGGACTACCCGGGCCAGGACGGCTGGGGCTACGCCGTGTTCGGCAAAGTCACCCAGGGCACCGAAGTGGTTGACGCGATCAAGGGCGTGAAGACCACCCGTTCCGGCATGTTCGCCGACGTGCCGGTAGAAGACATCGTCATCGAAAAAATCGAAGCGGCTTAATTTGATCCTCCTCGTATCCGACCTGCATTTGCAACCGGCGCGGCCGGTGCTGACGGAAGCGTTCCTGCGCTTCCTCGACCAACATGCGCTGGGCGCAAAGCAGCTCTACCTGCTGGGCGATATCTTTGAGTATTGGCTGGGCGACGACGCCATGTCCGAGCCCTTCAACCAGCAGATCGTGTCCGCCCTGCGCCGCGTCAGCGACGCGGGCGTGCAGCTGTTCTGGATCGCGGGCAACCGCGATTTCCTGGTCGGCGAACAGTTCGCCGCCGCGGCGGGCCTGACCCTGCTGCCGGAAACCTCGGTAATCGACGCTTACGGCCAGCGCATCGTGCTGCTCCATGGCGATGCCCAATGTACGCAAGACGTGAAATACATGGCCTTCCGCGCGCAAGCGCGCCAGCCTGCATGGCAGCAGCAGCTGCTGTCGCTGCCGCTGGAGCAGCGCAGGCAGATCGCCGCGGGCATGCGCGAGCAAAGCAAAGCCGGCCACGCCGAAAAATCCTACGAGATCATGGACGTGACGCCGGAGGCGATCGCCGAGGTGTTCCAGCAGACCGGCACCTCCATCATGATCCACGGCCACACCCACCGCCCTGCCCTGCATGAAGTGGCCGGCACCCGCCGCTATGTGCTGCCGGACTGGGAACCGGAGGCCACGCCGCCGCGCGGCGGCTGGATCTCGATCGCCGACAACGGCACCATCACCCGCCACGCCCTCGACGGCAGCGCGATCTGACGCCGGCATGCCGGCCATGGCACCGGCCCTGGCTGGCGCTTGACAGGCTTGCGACGTTTGTCACATACTGATGCCATTCGTCACAAGCCCGGGTTTTTGCCATGCTGATCCCCTCCACCCCTGAACTCTGCGTCCTGAAAGCCCTGTGGCGCCAGGCGCCGTTGAGCGCGCGCGAAATCCATGAAGCTGTGGAGCAGGAACTGGCCTGGTCGTTCTCGTCCACCCGCAAAACCATCGAGCGCATGATGGACAAGCACATGGTGGCACAGCACGTACGCCATGGCGTGCAGGTCTACGAAGCGCAGCTCGACAAAGTGGAAACGCTGGCAGCCTATGCCCGCGACTTCGGCAGCCGCATCATGGAACTGGACACGCCCCTGCCGGTCAACATGTTCGCCGGCAGCAAGCTGGTGGACGCCAGCGAACTGGCGCAGCTGGAGCAGATGCTGTCCGACTTGACCGATGAGGAAGGCCAGTCATGAACGACTTCGAACTGCTGCTGATCCGCTTCCTGCTGGCGAGCGCCGGCTGCTTCGCCGCTGGCCTCAGCGTATGGGCCCTGAGCGCCCTGCTGCGCCGCGCGCTGCCGGCCTTGGCGGCACAGCGTTCCCTGTGGCTGCTGGGCCAGTGCACCGTGCTGGCCACCTTCGTCCTGTTGCTGTTGCCGCATAGCGAAAGGGTGCGCCTGATTCCGCCGCTCGAAGTGGCCACCGAAACGGTGACCCACTATATTGCCCCGGCCAAGACGCCGGCACCGGCCACCGCCAGGGCCCAGGACGCGCACGACGCGGACAGCGACGGCGCCAACCGCACCTGGCTGCTGCACGGTGCCCAGCTCTGGCTCGGTGTCTACCTGGCTGGCCTGGCCTGGACGTTCGCCGGCCTGTGGCGCGCCCAGCGCATGCTGCACCGGCTGGCCGGATGCGGCACGGCGCAAGCCGGCCGCGAAGCCGCCATCATCGAAGTCGACGCGCCGATCTCGCCCATGCTGTTCGGCCTGCGCCGCCCACGCCTGCTGCTGCCGCGACACCTGGCGGGCTTCGACGGCCTGCAGCGCGAACTGATTGTCGAACACGAAATGACCCACCTGCGCCGCCACGACCTGCAATGGATGGCCGCCGGCGTGCTGCTGCAAACCCTGTTGTGGTTCAATCCCTTCATGCGCCTGCTGCGCGCGAACCTGACCTGGGCCCAGGAACTGGGCTGCGACCGCGACGTGCTGCGCGGCCGGCCCGCTGCACAGCGCAAGGCTTACGCGGCGGCGCTGCTGGCGCAGCTCAAGCTGCAGGACCTGGCGCCGCAAGGTGCGCTGGCGTTCGGCAGTGTCGACGCCAATACGCTGACGGAGCGCGTTTCCCTGATCCGGACGCCGGGCAGCGTGCGCCGCGCACTGTGGGCGCGGGCCGCCACCGCGGCGCTGCTGCTGGCCATCGCCGGCGGCAACTTCGCCTTGCAGCCGGCGTTAGCCTGGAGCGTGTCGCCATCGGCGCAATCGATGGCGGCCCTGGATTGCACCGAGTTCGTCGACGCCGCCAGCGGCAAGCCGCTGCTGCGAACCGGCGATTGCGCGGCGCGCATCACGCCGGTTTCCACCTTCAATATCGCGGTCAGCCTGATGGGCTACGACAGCGGCTTCCTGCGCGGCCAGCATGCGCCCCTGCTGCCCTACCATGACCGCTACAAGGCAGGCCGCGAGGAATGGCGGCGCGACCTGGATCCGAAGGAGTGGATACGCGTGTCCGCCTCGTGGTACGCGCAGCAGGTCACCACCCAGCTTGGCGAGGAACGCTTCAACCGCTATGTGCAGCGCTTCGGCTACGGCAATGGCGACACCCGCGGCGACGCGGGCAAGAACAATGGCCTGGCCTGGTCGTGGATAGGCTCCTCACTGCAGATTTCGGCCGATGAACAGACGGCCTTCCTGCGCCGCCTGGTGCGCCGCGAGCTGGGGCTTGCGCCGCATGCGTACGAGCAGACGGCGGGACTGCTGAAGGTCCAGGACTTGCCGGGCGGCTGGCAAGTCTTCGGCAAGACCGGCACCGGCGCGCCCCTGGGACCGGACGGCAAGGACGACTACACGCGTTCTTACGGCTGGTTCGTGGGCTGGGCGACCAACGGCGAACGCACCGTCGTATTTGCGCGCCTGCGCCAGGACGATCAATTGACCGAAGGCGCCGCTGGACCGCGCCTCAAGGAAGACTTCCTGCGCCAGCTCCCGGCGCAGCTCAGCAAACTCTGACCGGAGACACACCATGAAACGCAAGATTCTCGCCCTGCTGGCAGGGTTGGGCCTCCCTTTGCTCGCGCATTCCGCACCACACTGCCTGGCGATGGCCGACGCCGCCAGCGGCGCGTGGCTGCTGCATGAAGGCGTGTGCGGCAAGCGCCTGCCGCCGATGTCCACTTTCAAGCTGCCGATCGCCCTCATGGGCTACGACGCCGGCGTGCTGTGGGACGAACACGCTCCTGTGCTGCCCTTCAAGCAGGGTTACGTCGACTGGCGCCCGGTGTGGCGGCAAGCGCACGATCCCAGCTCGTGGATGACGGAATCGGTGGTCTGGTATTCGCAGCAGGTCACGCTGCAGCTGGGCGCGGACCGCTTCGCCGGCTACGTGCAGCGCTTCAGCTACGGCAACGCGGATGTCGGCGGCGACCCGGGCAAAGACAATGGCCTGGCCGAATCCTGGCTCGGTTCATCGCTGCGCATTTCGCCGGACGAGCAGGTGGCCTTCCTGCGCCGCGTCGTTAACCGCGAACTGGGCCTCAAGCCGCAGGCTTACGACATGGCCGCGGCGCTGGTGCGGCGGCCGGATCGGGTGGGCGGCTGGCAGGTGTTCGGCAAGACCGGCAGCGGCAGCGACGCTGGCCGCCAGCTTGGCTGGTACGTCGGCTGGCTGGAACGGGATGGCCAGCGCGTCGTCTTCGCCCAGGCCGGCGACAGCAGCGGCATGGAGATCCGCGACAGCTTCCTGGCGCGCCTGCCACGGCTCCTGCCCTAGGACCGTGGCGCCGGGCCATCTTCTCGCTTGACCTAGATCAAAAAAAACAAACATGCCTTGAGAATACGCAGTTCTTTTCAAAATTTTGACCTGCGTCAATTCAATAACATGCATTCAAAACATAAGATTTAGCTGTCAAACGGCGCAATCCCGTGCCGGACAAACCTGTGAGAAGAAAATGAAACCGACCCTGATGTCCAAAGCCATCGCAGCACTGGTGATCGGCGCCGCAACCCTGGCGCCAGCTTATGCACAACACGGCCAGCATGGCGGCAGTGCTGCCGTCCAATACCGCCCTGACGTGACCTATACCCTGCGCACCGATATCGCAGACGGTAAGCTGGTCTTCATCAGCGAAACCGGCGAGTCCAAGGGCAAGGCCAACCCCACCCTGCGCATTCCGCTGGGCGCGGTGGTGCAGATCAACCTGGTCAATGGCGACGGCGCCACCCACGACATCTCCGTACCCGACTTCAAGGCCAAATCGAACCAGCTGAAAGACAAGGGCGCATCGACCGCCATCGTATTCAAGGCCGACAAGAAAGGCGAATTCACCTATATCTGCTCCCTGCCCGGCCACGTGGCGGCAGGCATGATCGGCAAGATCATCGTCGGCGAGGGCGAAGTCAAAGCCGCGCCGCAAGGCGCCGACGTGTCGCGCAACCCGATGGAAGTGGGTACGCCGGTCGGCAAGCGCGGCCCGCAGACCGTCAACGTGAAACTGGATACCACCGAAGTGATGGGCCAGCTGATGGACGGCACCACCTATAAATACTGGACCTTCAACAGCAAGGTGCCCGGCCCGTTCATCCGCGTCCGTGTCGGCGACACCGTGAACGTGGACATGTCCAATGCCAAGGACAGCCACATGATCCACTCGGTCGACTTCCACGCCGTGACCGGCCCTGGCGGCGGCGCGGCCGTGACGCAGGCGGCACCCGGCAGCACCAAGAGCTTCACCTTCAAGGCCATCAACCCCGGCCTGTACGTCTACCACTGCGCTACCCCGATGGTGGCCCAGCACATCTCCAACGGCATGTATGGCCTGATCCTGGTGGAACCGGAAGGCGGCCTGCCGAAAGTGGACCGCGAGTTCTACGTGATGCAGGGCGAACTGTACACCGCGCAGAAGCACGGCACCCCTGGCGAAGCGGAATTCTCGCTGGACAAGCTGCTGGCCGAACAGCCCGAGCACCTGATGTTCAACGGTACCCATGACGCGCTGACCAAGACCCACCGCATGGAAGCCAAGGTTGGCGAAACCGTCCGCATCTTCTTCGGCGTCGGCGGCCCGAACGCGACCTCCAGCTTCCACGTGATCGGCGAAGTGTTCGACCGCGTCTACAACCAGGGCGACCTGACCTCGCCGCCGCTGCAGAACGTGCAGACCACCACCGTGGCCCCGGGCGGCGCAACGATGGTCGAGTTCAAGACCGAAGTGCCGGGACGCTTCATCCTGGTGGACCACGCACTGTCGCGCATGGAGAAAGGCCTGGTCGGCTTCCTCTACGTGACCGGCAAGGAGAATCCGGAGATCTTCCGGACCAACAGCAAGCCTGATGGCGATTCGGGTCACTGAACCGACATTTAGCTAGCCACGACTGGACCCGCTTCGCCGGGTCCTTTTGCCATTTCAGGAGAATCACATGCCAAGCCCCAAAATCGACCCCCGCGAGTTCCTCAAGCGACTGCCCCTGTTCGCAGACCTGTCGCCGGAGGAACTGTCGCTGGTGGCTGCCGGCACCACCGAACACCACGTCCCGCGCGGCAGCGCGGTCTTCCAGCGCGGCGACCCATGCGTCGGCTTCCACATGGTCATCTTCGGCCAGGTCAAACTCAGCTTCCTGTCTTCCCAGGGCAATGAAAAGATCGTCGAAATCATCGGCCCCGGCCACAGCTTCGGCGAAGCGCTGATGTTCATGGAAAAGCCCTACATCGTCAGCGCCCACGCCGTCAGCGACTGCATGCTGCTGCATATTTCCAAGCACACCGTATTCGCCGAACTGGCGCGCAATGCGCAGTTCGCGCGCCGCATGCTGGCCGGCATGAGCCGCCGCCTGCACGGCCTGATATCGGACGTGGAAGCCTACTCGCTGCGCTCGGGCAGCCAGCGCATCATTGGTTACCTGCTGAAGGATGACGACGCGGGGGACGGTTCGGAGATCACGCTGGCCGTCAGCAAGAAGCTGCTGGCCTCGCGCCTGAACCTGACCCCGGAATACTTCTCGCGCGTGCTGCACGAGCTGGCCGACCAGGGCATGATTGCCGTGAACGGCCGCCAGATCAAGATCCTGGATGCGGCCCGCTTGCGAGCTTACGAAGGCTGAACGCAGCCAGCGCCAGGTCGAAGCCCAGGCGCATGCAGGACACCGCCAGTACCGCGCCCGCCAGCTGGGCCAGCCAGCCGGGCGCGATAGCGGCAGCCAGCAGCAGCACCACACTGGCGGCATGCCAGGCGAACTGCACGCGCGGCTCGCTTTCCGGCATCAGCTGGCGCACGCCCGGCACATCGCAGCCGGCGTGCTGCCCGTGGTACCACAACAGGAAAGGCACGATCTTGTACAGCATGCCGTTCACGGCCGACATGGCAAAGCCGGCGATGAACAGCACGCCCACCAGCACCGGCTGGTCGGCGCACAGGAAGACCAGCACGCTGGCCAGCAGCGCGGCCAGTGCCAGCCACCAGTACCAGGTCGAAACATCCGGCGCACGCTTGCGGCGCGCCAGCAGTACCAGCGTGTACACGGCAAACACGGCCAGGCAGGTGCCCACCAGCCCGGCGCCGATCCATTGCCAGGCGTGGCCGGCCAGGTAGCCGGCCGTCCACACGGCCAGCCCGGCAAGGCTCAGCGGCGGCAGGATGAAGGCCAGCTGGCGCGGGTACAGCTGCGTCGACTGGAACATCGGCACCACCTGGAACACCACCGACACCACCAGCACGCCCACCCAGCCCACCAGGGCCCAGGCGGCGTGCACATTGGTCCACTCCATCACGCGTAGGCGCAGGGCGCCGGTGAGGAAGGCCGTCAGCGCCACGCCCAGCGCGACCGCGCAGGCCAGCGCGGCGACCGCCTGGCGCATGCCCGCCACCACCGGCAGCGCGCCGGGCGCCGAGCGCTGCGACAGCGCACGCGCCAGCACCGCCACCAGCAGCAGGAAGGCGCCCGCCAGCAGCGCGCCGGCCGCGCGCAGGCACCACGGCAGCCCATGCAGGAAACCGGCGGCCAGCAGCAGCACGCCGCCCGCCAGCGCGGCCCAGATCACGGGCCCCAGCCGGCGCGCCCAATACAGCTCGACGCCGGCCACGACCGGCACCATCTGCAGTAGCGAGCCGGTCATGGCCATGCCGAGGAAGCCGAGGGTCAGCAGGTGGGTAGCCGCCAGGGTGGCCGGGGCCCAGCGCGTGGCCAGGGCGTCGGCGCCCTGCCAGACCAGCAGCAGTCCGGCCAGGGCGCCGAACCAGGGTGCCGCCAGCAGGAAGCGCAGCGGCAGCGCCAGCCCGGGCGTATGCTCGAAAGCCAGCTTGCGTTGCATCAGTTGACGTGGGAAATCAGGATTTCGTAGGTGTAGTCGTCGCGCGCGGACGTACGGTAGCTGTAGCCGTTCTTTTCCAGGATGCGGTACAGCGGCACTGGCTCGCGGTCGATGACCATGCGGATCCGCTGGCCGGGCTGCAGCACATCGAGCGCTTCCAGCACGCGCTCCATCGGTTCGGGCGGCACCATGCCGCACAGTTCCAGCAAAATATCAGGCGCACTCATGATGGACTCCTTCAGATGAGGTCCGCCAGGGTTTGGCGGTCGAGATGACTGAGGTAAGCCTCGGTCGCCCTGTGCAATCCGTCCTGCAGGCGGCAGGCGCCGGCCAGCTGGCAGGTATTGCGCGTGGCATTGAAACATTCAACGATCGTAAAGTCGGCTTCGGCCAGGCGCACCACGGCGCCCACCGAAATCGAAGCCGGCGGCTGCGCCAGGCGCAGGCCACCGGCCCGTCCGCGCCAGGTGGCCACCAGCCCGGCCTGGCCGAGCCGGTGGGCCACCTTGCGCAGGTGATGTTCGGAGATGCCGTGTGCGGTGGCGATCTCCTGCACCGTCACCAGCCTGCCCTGCTGCCGGCCCAGGTACATGAGCAGGCGCAGCGCGTAATCGGTGTGGCCGGTGAGGCGCATTGGCTTAGTTCTCCAGCGCGACGCCTTCCGCCACGGTTTCCTCCCGTTTCGCCTTGCCGACCAGGCGCAGGGCGAACAGGGCGAGGAACACGCAGCCGACGGCAAACACGATGTCGCCCGGTACCCGCATCCAGACGGCGTTCTCCATGAAGGCGGAGTGCACCACTTGCGGCGAACGGGCGAACCACATGCCCTTGGTAATCGCCGCCACGGCCTGGTAGATACCGGCCGGCACCAGCGACATGAACACCATCATGGCCAGGCCGATATTCATGGTCCAGAACATGGAAGCCAGCAGCTTGTCCGACCAGGCGAAGCGGTCCACCAGGCCGCGCAGGCAGAACAGCATCAGGCCGATGCCCAGCATGCCGTACACGCCAAACAGTGCGGCGTGGCCGTGGGCGGCGGTCATGTTCAGGCCCTGCATGTAGTACAGCGCGATCGGGGTGTTGATCGAGAAGCCCAGCAGGCCGGCGCCCACGGTATTCCAGAAGCCCACGGCGATGAAGCACAGGATGGCCCACTTGTAGGCGCCCACCCACGGCGCCGACTGCGAACGCTTGTAGTTGCGATAGGCTTCCATGCCGATCAGCGACAGCGGCACCACTTCCAGCGCCGAGAACATGGCGCCGATGGCGATCACCGACGTCGGGGTGCCGGTGAAGTACAGGTGGTGCAAGGTGCCCAGGATGCCGCCGAACAGGAACACGATGGTTTCCAGCACGATGGCGCTGTTGGCCGAAGCGGCGCGGATCAGGCCCAGGCGGGTGAACAGCAGTGCGATGACGGCGGTAGCGAACACTTCGAAGAAGCCTTCCACCCACAGGTGCACCAGCCACCAGCGCCAGTACTCGATCATCGAGTAGTGGGTACCCTTGCCCCAGGTCAGGGAGGTTGCGTAGAAACCGCCGATGCACAGCGCGGCCAGGAACACCATGGCAATGATGCCGCGGCTTTCCGATGGCTTCTTCAGCGCAGGCCACAGGCCGCGGCCCAGCAGGAAGGCCCAGAACAGCAGGCCGACGAACAGCAGGATCTGCCAGACGCGGCCCATGGAAGTGAATTCCAGGCCCTGGTTACCCAGCCAGAACGAGAAGTCGACGCCCTTGTGCTGCAGGGTGCCCAGCCAGCCGGTGGCGGTCGAGCCGACCACGATGAACAGCAGCGCGTAGAACAGCACGTCGGTGCCCAGCTTCTGGAACTTCGGCTCCGCGCCGGAGATCGCCGGCGCGATATACAGGCCGGTCGCCAGCCAGGCGGTGGCGATCCACAGCACGGCGAACTGGGTGTGGATGGTGCGGCTGACGGTGAACGGCAGCACATTGGCCAGCGGGATGCCGAAGAAACTCGAGCCTTCCACCGCGAAGTGGGCGGTAATGACCCCCATGCCGACTTGCGCGAGGATCAGGCCGATCACCACCAGGAAGTACTTCTTGGTGGCCTTCATCGAAGGCGTGGCCTTGAGGCTGAACAGCGGGTCGTTCTTCGGCGGCACGGGATCGTCTTCTTCCTTGTGCAGCGAATGGAAGAACAGCATGCCGGCGATGGCGGCAATCATCAGGATGACCGAAGCGATGGACCAGATGCCGGCGCCGGCGGTCGGGGTATTGTCGACCAGCGGCTCATGCGGCCAGTTGCTGGTGTAGCTCAGGCCAGTTTCGCCGGGACGGTCGGCGGCGGCAGCCCACGACGACCAGAAGAAGAAACCGGTCAGCGCGGCGCGGTCGCCCGCTTCCGGCAGCGAGTTCGGCGCCATGGCGTATTGCTCGCGCAGCTTGTCATACTGCTCGGCGTTGCCGAACAGGCCGATGTAATGGGCGGCCACGGTGCGCACGGCTTCGGCGCGAATGGCCGACAGCTTCACCGTGTTGGTCTCTGCGTTATAGGTATTGGTGCGCAGTTCGGCCTTGACCAGCGAATCCACGTGGGCTTTGGCGCCGGCTTCCAGCTGGGCGTAGTCCATGTTGAAATGCTTGCGTGCGAACAGGTTTTGCAGCGCGACGGCTTCGCGGTGCAGCCAGTCGGCCGACCAGTCGGGCGCCAGGTAGGAGCCATGGCCCCAGACGGTCCCCATCTGCTGGCCGCCGGCCGACAGCCACGCACTCTGGCCGTACTTCACCTGGTCAGGCGTGTACAGCACGGCGCCGGTATCGTCGACGACTTGCGCGATCGGCGGCGCTTTCAGGTAAATTTCGCGGCCCACCCAGCCCAGTACCGTAAACGATAGCAGGCAGATAATGGCGAGCCACGTCCATAACTTCTTAGTGGCGTGCATGATAGCTCCTTTTTGTGGTGTTTCAAATGTATGTTTTTAGCCAGAATACAGCCGCCACCGGGGCAGCTCACATGATCCAGGTCAAGTGTTAATTAATGGCCGCCGCAGCCGCCGCAGCAGGTGTGGCTGCGCTGTTGCGGCGCCGCTTGCGGATAACCGTGTTCTTCCAGCAGCTTGCCCAGGTGCTGGGCGCTGGTCAGGGAATCGTCGAACGCCACTTCGACATGGGCCGCGCCTGCCGGGGCGTGCACGCCGCGGATGCCGGGAACGGTACGCAGCAGTTCAAGCACGCGGGTGACGTTGGCGGCATCCAGGGCGGAAGCAAGTTGGAAAGAGTGATGCATTTGTAAGTCCTCCTCGGGGTTAGTGTGGGAGGAAGTTTAGGCAGGGCCGGGGTTGGCGTCCTTGAAGCAGCTTAAGCAAAAACCGGGGAAACCGGAAAACCGGGGTACGGCCCAGGGGGCCGGACCCCGGCAGGGACTCAGCCGCAGCCGCCCATATAGTGGCACTCAACGCAGCGCGTGCAGCCGTCCACCTTATGCAGCGCCCTCGCCCCGCACTCCGGGCACTTGCCCGCCGACTGCGCCGGCGCCGCGCCGGCTGCCGTCATGGCTTCCGGCGCCGCGTGGCCAACCTCCTTGCGCGCAGCAAACTGCACCGCCAGCTGCGGCACCGGCACCTGGTTGCCATACGCATCCAGGAAGCCGCGCCGTATCAGGATGCGCTGCAAGGTGAAGGCAATCGCCGCCACCTCCGAATCGTGGTAGACCGGCACCTGTACCCCGTCTTCACGCGTCAGCAAGCCGCAGCGCACCGGCCCCTTTTCCCACGCCACTTCGCGCATATCCGCCAGCGCCTTGGCAATGGAGCTGCCGGCCCGCGCCGCCATCGACAGCAGGCGCATGGACGACGTGATCCACTGCTGCCCGTCGCTGCGCTGGTTGGCCGGCATGAAGAACTCGAACGGACGCTCGATCCGCACCGGCAAGCCATCCAGCGTGCCATCGACGGTGATGAAGCTGACCGTCAGGTAGGCCGACTTCTTGCCCTCCTGCGTCCAGTATTCGACCTTGGAAGTCACCGATTCCAGCTCGCCCAGCGGACGCCCATCGAAGCGCTTGCGCAGCGGATCGTCGTCGCGCTGCACGGGCGCCGCCGGCGCAGCGGCCGCCGTTTCCGGAGCAACGCTCAGCACACTGCCCGTCACGGTGTTCGGCCGGAAGGTGGCCAGCCCTTTGAGGCCCGCCACCCAGGCTTCCGTGTACAGCTCCTTGAAGTCTTCGTAAGGATAGGATTCGGGCACATTGACCGTCTTGGAAATCGCCGTATCGACGAAAGGCTGGACCGCCTCCATCATGCTCACGTGGTCCAGCGCCGCCATGTCCAGCGCCGTCACGAATTGCGGCGGCAATTGCTCCATGTCGAAGCCCATGTGGCGGTACAGGCGCCAGGCATGGTCGGCTACCTCATAAGCGCGCAACGAACCATCCGGCATGCGCTTGCGGCGCTGGTAGACCCAGGAAAACGCCGGCTCGATGCCGTTGGAAGCATTGTCCGCGAACGCCAGGGTGATGGTACCCGTCGGCGCAATCGACAGCAGGTGGGAATTGCGGATGCCATGCTTGGCGATCGCCTCGCGCAGGGCGCCCGGCAGGCGGCGCACGAAGGCCCCCTCCAGGTACATCTCCTTGTCGAAATAAGGGAAAGCACCCTTTTCCTGCGCCAGCGCCACCGATGCGGTATAGGCCGCGTCGCGCAATGCCTCCGCAATGCTGGCTGCCATGGCGCGTCCGCTGTCCGAATCGTAGCGCAGGCCCAGCATCACCAGCGCGCTGCCCAGGCCGAGGAAGCCCAGCCCGATACGGCGCTTGGCCGCGCCCTCCTCCGCCTGCTGCGGCAACGGCCACTGGGTGGCATCCAGCGCCAGGTCCAGCATGCGCACGGCGATGCCGGCCACGCGGCGCATGGCCTCGTAATCGAAGGCCGCGCGCTCGCTGAAGGGATGCTGCACGAAGCAGGTCAGGTTGAGCGAACCGAGGTCGCAGCAGCCGTAGCCGGGCAGCGGCTGCTCGCCGCAGGGATTGGTGGCGCGCAGCGTCTCGCAGTAATACAGGTTGTTCTCGGCATTGATGCGGTCCACGAACAGCACGCCCGGCTCGGCGTGGTCGTAGGTCGAGGTCATCACCTTGTCCCACAGCTCGCGCGCGGCGATGCGGCGGTAGACCCACATGCCGTCTTCGCGGCGGCAGGCGCCGGCGGCCAGGTCCTCATCGCCCGGTTCCGCCTTGTGCACCAGTTCGAACGCGGTGTCCGCTGCCAGTGCGCGCATGAAGGCATCGGTCACGCCGATCGACAGGTTGAAGTTGCGGAAGCCGCCGTTGTCCTTGGCGGCGATAAAGCGCTCGATATCGGGATGGTCGATGCGCAGCACGCCCATCTGCGCGCCGCGGCGAGCGCCGGCCGATTCGACCGTTTTACAGGAAGCGTCGAACACTTCCATGTAGGACACCGGCCCGGAAGCACGCGATTGCGTGCCCTTCACTTTCGCCCCGGCCGGACGGATGGCGCTGAAATCGTAACCCACGCCGCCGCCGCGGCGCATGGTTTCCGCCGCCTCCGCCACGGCGGTGTAAATGCCGGGCAAGCCATCGTCCTCGCCGGTCACCGAATCGCCCACCGGCTGCACGAAGCAGTTCATCAGGGTCGCCTTCAGGCCCAGGCCGACCGCCGAATTGATACGGCCGGCGGGCACGAAGCCGTTTTCCTGGGCCCACAGGAATTGTTCTTCCAGCTCATCGCGCAGCTCGGGTTCCTCCAGGGAAGCCAGGGCACGCGCTACACGGCGGCGGACGTCGATGATGTCCTGCTCATCCCCCTTCGCATATTTCTCGCGCAGCACATCCAGCGAGATTTCCTGGGGCGGCATGGGGGTGCCGAACATTTTTTCGTTTGCATTCATGGATAGTCCTGCTCAGGTTAAAACTGAGCCTGACTATCCACGATTGCCGAAGCAAATTCCTTGATTCAGGATAAGTTTGGGGCCCAGATTTCCTCTTCCGACCAGCCCAACTCCTTGAAATCTTGCGCCCGCAGCGGCGCCTCGCCTGCTGCGAAGAACTCATCCAGTTGCGGCGGAGCGATAGGCGTGGAAGACAGCATGGCATGGACCTGCCCGCGATGATGGATCTGGTGCCCGAAAATATGGGCCAGCAAGCGC
>CBHWEO010000112.1:0-16707 GCA_966112955.1 uncultured Duganella sp.
ACCGCTTCCCGGCCTACCTGCAGCAGCTCGACATGGAAAGCAACGGCAAGCGCGTGACGAAGACCGGCCAGCCGGTCGACACCCCGACCTGCCCGGTCGTGTGGGGCGAATGCGGCACCAATGCGCAGCATGCCTACTTCCAGCTGCTGCACCAGGGCACCGACGCCACGCCGATCGATTTCATCGCCGCGCTGCGCGCCACGCACGACCTGCCGGGCCACCACGAAGCCCTGCTGGCGAACTGCTTCGCCCAGTCCGAAGCCTTCATGAAGGGCAAGACCGAAGATGAAGTGCGCGCCGAACTGAAAGGCGCCGGCCTGCCGGCCGCGGAGATCGAGGAACTGGTGCCGCACAAGACCTTCCCCGGCAACCGCCCTTCCAACACCATCCTGATGGACCAGCTGACGCCCGCCACGCTGGGCGCCCTGATCGCCCTCTACGAGCACAAGACCTTCGTGCAGGGCGTGATCTGGAATATCGCCAGCTTCGACCAGTGGGGCGTGGAGCTGGGCAAGGTGCTGGCCAGGAAAATCCAGGCGGAACTGGGCGGCAAGGCCGATCCGGAAGCCCATGACAGCTCGACCAATGGCCTGATCGTGATGGCCAAGTCGGCCCAGGTCCCATGAACGGCCACCAGGTAGAAGTCGCCTGCGAGGCGACCATGACCGTGGGCGAAAGCCCGCTGTGGACGCCGGACGAAAAGGCGCTGTACTGGGTCGACATCGAAGGCTTCGCCATCCATCGCCTGTGCACCGGCAGCGGCCTGCACGAACAATGGAAGGTCGACAGCGAGGCCTCCTCCCTCGCGCGCGCCGCCAGGGGCGGCCTGATGGTGGCGCAACGGCGCGGCTTCTCGCACTTCAACCCCGACACCGGCGAATTGAAACTGGTGGCCGAAGCGCCGTACGACCAGTCCACCACCCGCTTCAACGACGGCAAGTGCGACGCGGCGGGCCGCTTCTGGTGCGGCACCATTTACGAGCCGCGCGACAAGCCGGCGGCGGAAATGTATGTGCTGGAGCGCGGCCGGATCCGCAAGGTCTGGTCGGGCGGCATGGTCAACTCGAATGGCCTGGGATTCAGCCCGGACAACAAGACCATGTTCCACGCCGAAACCGCCAGCCACCGCGTGACGCGCTTCGCCTTCGACCTGCTGTCCGGCACGGTGAGCGACGAGCGCGACGTGCGCCGCTTCCCGACCGACAAGACGGCAGCCGATTACGGCGGCCGCCCGGACGGCGCGGCGGTCGACAGCGAAGGCAATTACTGGGTCGCGATGTTCGAGGGCGGCCGCATCCTCAAGCTGTCGCCGCACGGCGAGCAGCTGGACGAAATTCGGCTGCCGGTGCGCTGCCCCACCATGGTGGCCTTCGGCGGCGCCGACCTGCGCACCCTGTACATCACCACGGCCGGCAAGCGCCCGGCGGACGAGCTGGCGGCCCTGCCGCTCAGCGGAAAGATCCTGTCCGTGCGTGTGCCCGTGGCAGGCCGGGTCGAACCGGCCTACGCAGATTAAAGTAGAAAATTGATCCACCCCTCACTGAAGAAGATTATGGCTCTCTCTGATTTCGACCTGGTTCTGTTTGGCGGCAGCGGCGACCTCGCAATGCGCAAATTGCTGCCCGCTATGTTCAGCCGCGACGTATGCGGCGACCTGCCTCCGACCGCGCGCATCATCTGCGTCGGCCGCCAGGAGAGCACGCAGGAAGAGTTCATCAATATGGTGTCGAACACGTCGCGCCCCCATATCAAGTCTTCCCAGGCCACCGACGACAACTGGAACCGCTTCATCGCGCGCATCGTCTACGTCGCGCTGGACGCCACCGACAGCGCCACCTACAAAGGGCTGGTCGAGGCGCTGCGCAACGATGCCGGCGTGACCCGCGTCTACTACCTGGCGACGCCGCCCGCCCTGTTTTCGCGCATCTGCGACAACCTGAAGGAAAACGGCCTGGCCACCGCGAATTCGCGGGTGGTGCTGGAAAAGCCGCTGGGCCGCGACCTGGCTTCGGCCAAGCAGATCAACAAGGAAGTGGGCAAGGTCTTCGAGGAACAGCAGATCTACCGGATCCACCACTACCTGGGCAAGGAAACCGTGCAGAACCTGCTGGCCCTGCGCTTCGGCAACATCCTGTTCGAGCCGCTGTGGCGCCGCGAGTGGATCTCCGACGTGCAGATCACCATCGCCGAAAAGCTGGGCGTGGGCAACCGCATCGGCTACTACGACACTTCCGGCGCGCTGCGCGACATGCTGCAGAACCACCTGCTGCAGCTGCTGTGTATCGTGGCCATGGAGCCGCCGACCTCGATCGCGCCGGACGCCGTGCGCGACTCCAAGCTGCAGGTGCTGCGCTCCCTGAAGCGCTTCACCCCGACCACGCTGGCGCAGAACATCGTGCGCGGCCAGTACCGCGCCGGCCACGTGGACGGCCAGGCGGTGCCGAGCTACCGCGACGAGCCGGAAGCGCCGCAGAATTCGAAGACCGAAACCTTCGTCGCCATGAAGGTGGAAATCGACACCTGGCGCTGGGCCGGCGTGCCGTTCTACCTGCGCACCGGCAAGCGCATGGCCGACTCGCTGGCCGAGATCGTGGTGCGCTTCAAGCAGATCCCGCACTCGATTTTCAACCAGCCGACTTCCAGCTTCCAGCCGAACTCCCTGGTGATCCGTCTGCAGCCGGACGAAGGCTTGCGCATGAACCTGATGGCCAAGACCCCGGGCGAAGGCATGCGCCTGAAACCGGCGGAACTGGAACTGGACTTCCGCGAAACGTTCAAGATGCCACGCATGGACGCCTACGAGCGCCTGCTGCTGGACGTGCTGCGCGGCCAACTGACCCTGTTCATGCGCGGCGACGAGCTGGAAGCAGCGTGGGAATGGGTGGAACCGATCCTCAACAACTGGGAACAGGACGATTCGGCGCCGCTGCCGTACGCCTCCGGCACCTGGGGCCCGGCCGCCGCCAGTGCCCTGATCGGCCGCGACGGGCTACAATGGCGCGAAGAAGCTTTGCCTGAAGACTGATGCTGCTCGACTCCATCCGCACCCAGCTCGACTCGCTCTCCAAATCGGAGCGCAAGGTCGCGCTGGCCGTGCTCGACAACCCGGCCCGCACGGTGGGCGCCAATATCACGGCGCTGGCCAAGAGTGCGCAAGTATCCGAACCGACCGTGGTGCGCTTCTGCCGCACGCTCGGCTACGACGGCTGGCACGAATTCAAGCTGAAGCTGGCGCAGGGCCTGGCCTTGGCCCTGCCCGGCCTGAACGACCAGCCGGCGCAGGACGACCTGGCGGCCGACCTGGTGAACAAGATCTGCAGCCGCTCCATCAACACCCTGCTGGACTTACGCAACAACCTGCATGCGGAACCGGTGCAGAAGGCGCTGGACATCCTGTCGCGCGCCCGCAAGATCGAGTTCTACGGCCAGGGCACCTCCGGCATCGTGGCGGCGGACGCGCAGCACAAATTCTTCCGCTCCGGTGTACCGACCGTGGCCTATGCCGACCCGGCCATCCACAGCATTTCGGCGGCGCTGCTGCATGAAGGCGACGCCGTGGTGGCGATTTCCCAGCGCGGCAACAGCCCTGCCCTGGTGCGCTCGGCCAAGCTGGCCAGGGAAGGCGGCGCCGACGTGATCGTGCTGGCGCCATCCGGCACCCCGCTGGCGGAAACGGCGACGGTGCTGATCCCGATCGACCTGATTTTCAACACCGACCCCTACACCCCGATCTCGGCGCGCCTGGCCTACCTGGTGGTGATCGACGTGCTGGCGGTCGGCCTTGCCCTCAAGCGCGGCCCCGAATTCCGCAGGAAAATGCAGAACGCCCAGAAAGCGCTGCAGGAATTCGACATGCAGTTCGACTCCTTCATCGGTTAACAGCCGAGCTCGTGTCAACCAAAGAGCCTGACCCCAAGGTTGACACGGGCTCTGCCGTATAATCGCGGCATGCTAGAAAACGCTCTCTCCGGCCGCGTGCTCGGCCTGGCCAACCTTGGCTTGATGGTGCTGGATGCGAACCAGCGTATCGTCCTCTGGAACCAGTGGCTGGCCAGCCGCTCGGGCATGGCGGCGTCGCGCGTGCAGGGGCTGGCCTTGCTGGAAGCCTTCCCGGAACTGGCGGGCCAGCGCATCGAGCAGGCCGTCCATTCCGCCTTGGCCAACAACCTGCCTTCCGTGCTGCCGCAGAATCAGAACCGCACGCCCTTCCCGCTGTTCGCGGCGGGCACCTGGGGCGGCGAGCGTATCGAGCAGGCGGTCACGCTGACGCCGTTTAGCGAGGGCAAGGAGCGTTTCTGCCTGGTCGAGGTGGCGGACGTCAGCAACACCGTCGGCCGCGAGCGCCAACTGCGCGGCCAGGCCGAAGCCCTGCGCGCGCAATCCTATATCGATGGCTTGACCGGCATCGCCAACCGCCGCCATTTCGACGTGGCGCTGGACCGTGAACTGCGCCGCGCCCATCGCCAGGGCAGCCCGCTGTCCCTGCTGTTGATGGATATCGATTCCTTCAAGGCGTACAACGACCATTTCGGCCACCAGCAGGGCGACGCCTGCCTGACCCTGGTGGCGGAAGCCTTTGCCTCGCGCCTGCAGCGGCCGGCCGACCTGGCGGCGCGCTACGGCGGCGAGGAATTTGCGGCCGTGCTGCCGGATACCACCGCCGAGCAGGCGGCCCAGCATGCGGAAGTGATCCGGGCTTACGTGGAATCGCTGAAGATGGCGCACGCGCCCAAGGCCGTGCATCCGCACGTCACCCTCAGCATCGGCGTCGCCAGCTTCGACAAGGAACGCTTGCATGACGCCAAGTCGCTGCTGGAAGCGGCCGACCGCGCGCTCTACACCGCCAAGCGCGAAGGCCGCAACCGCGTTATCGTCGGCCAGCCCGGCTAACCCTTGTAGAAGTAGGGGTCGAGCGAGGTCACCTGGGTGATCTTGTCGACCGGCAAATGATTCATCTCGGCCGTCTCGCGGATCGCTTCCGGCGAGGGTGCCTCGTACAGGCAGTACGTCTTGCGCAGGTCCTCACTCACATAGGAGTGGATCCAGGTAACGCCGCTGCGGGCATTGGTGCCGATCACGGCGTCGCAGGCTTTGGCGCCCTCCGCCGTGACGGGAATGTGCAAGCCTTCCGGGAACGTGCGCTCAACAATATAGCGTGGCATGATGGTCTCCTTGGGCAGCCTGGCTTGGCCGCCAGTCTTCACCATAGACCATCCTGAGACGCTGTCCAGTCAAGCCGCCAGCGACTCGCCGCTGCGCGCGGCCGCCGGCTGCAGCGTTGCCTGCACTTGTGCCGCCACTATCTCGGCCGTTGCGGCCGATAGCGTCCACCCCAGGTGACCGTGCCCCGTGTTGTAGAACACGCCGGGCCGCCTGCCCGCTCCCACGCGCGGCACCAGGTCCGGCATCATTGGCCGCAAGCCGGCCCACGGCACCACCTGGCGCGTGCCGACGCCGGGGAAGCATTGCTGCACCCAGTTCACCAGCGGCGCAATGCGGTCGGCACGGATATCGCGGTTGAATCCATTGAATTCAGCGGTCCCGGCCACGCGGAAACGCTCGGTACCGAGGCGGCTGGTCACCAGCTTGGCCGCATCGTCCACCAGGCTGACCGTCGGGGCGGCGGCGCGGCTGCCCGCATCCTCCAGCATCACCGTAATCGAATAGCCCTTCACCGGGTACACGTTGACGCGGTCACCCAGCATGGCGGCCATCGCCCGGCTGGCAGTGCCGGCGCAGATCACCATGGCGTCGAAGCGCTGCGTCGCGCTGCCGCCTTCGCCCAGGGATACCACCTGCGCTCCGCGCCCATCGGCGATGAGCTGCCGGACTTGGACGCCGCACCGCATCCGCACGCCGCGCGCCTCGGCGGCGCGCGCCAGGCCAACCGTGAACTTGTGGATATCGCCTGTGCTGTCGCTCTCGGTAAAGAAACCGCCATAAAACCGCCCGGCCAGCGCAGGTTCGATGGCCCGCATTTCCTGGGGCGTCACGGCGCGCCGCTGCAAACCGCCTTGCGCCAGCAACCTGCTCACCCGGGCCGCATGGTCAAAGCCAGCCTTGTCGCGGCAAATATGCAGGATGCCCTGCTGCCGCAAATCGAAATCGATGCCCTCCTCGCGCGCCCAGCCGAACAGGTGGCCGCGGGCCGCGATGGCCAGCCGCGCGATGGCGACGGTGTTCGCTTCATAGCGGGGAATGGCGGCCATGAATTCGGCCAGCCAGGACAGCTTGTGCCAGTCCGGCCGGGGGTTGAGCAGCAGCGGCGCATCGCTGCGCAGCATCCAGGCCAGGCCCTTGCGCACCGTGCCCCAGCTGTTCCACGCCTCGGCATGGGAGGCCGACAGCTGGCCGCCATTGGCGAACGAGGTTTCCATGGCGGGATAGCGGTGGCGTTCGAACAGCGTGACGTCCAGGCCGCGGCGCGCCAGCGCGTAAGCGGTCGTGACGCCGGTGATGCCGCCGCCAATGACTGCGACTGATTTCATGTGGATTCCGTCCTACTGCGCCGCCACCCTTCCATGGGATGCGGCGCCGGTGGCGCCCAGCACGCCGGCGATCAGCAGCACATACCACAGCGCCCCGGTGCCGCCGCGCAGCGCCAGCAGGGCGGTGGCGTCGGCCACCAGCACGGCCGCACAGGCCAGCGCCAGCACCAGCAAGGCGATCGACACGCCGAACGACAGCACGCGGAAGTTGGCGACGCGCGCGCCGGTGGCGAACATCAGGTAGCCGGCCACGCTAAAAAGCGGGAACATCAGCCACAGCGAGGCGCCGGCGGCCAGGCCGCCCACACCCAATTGCGCCATGACCAGCGCGGCGCCTGAGAACAGGCCCAGCGCCAGCAGCAGCGCTCCAACAATGGCGAGGATCATGGCAATCTCCCAGGTTACTGCACGCGGCGCACGCGCGGCGCGCCACGGGCCCCTTCAATATCGATGTAGACGGCGCCCAGCGCGCCACGGCGCAGCGTGGCTTTCGGGCTGTCCAGGTAGACGATTTCGGAACTGTCGTCCTCCACGCGCCACACCTGGCCGTTGGCCAGCTTGATCAGCGTACCGCGGTCCCAGCCCTCGAACTTGCCGACGATGCTGGAGGCCAGCGTGTTGTTCTCCACCTTGGCCGCTTCCTGGCGGACTTTCGACTGCAGCTCGAAGGCCGGGTTCATGGCCGGGGCCGCAGGAGCCGCAGGAGCCGCCGCAGCAGCAGCAGTGGCCGTGGCCGCGCCGCCCGCTGCCGCCTGGGCATTGGCCGGGATCGCGTCATAGCAGGCCAGGCGCGCGGCAGCTTCCGCCATGGCGCGGCACCGCAGCAGCGAGGCATCATCGGCGGCCATGGCAGGCATGGCGCCAGCGGCAGCCAGCAGGAAGAACAGGACAGGCAACTTCTTCATTCGACATCCTTCTTTGCGAAAAAACACGGAATACGGCCATTCTAAACGCAACGGAGGCGGCCGCGCCGATTTAGTACAATATGCTCTTTTCGTCCCTAACGTTTCCAGGACTGCAATGAACCAGCTCGAACAGCTCAAGCAATACACCACCGTCGTTGCCGACACCGGCGATTTCCAGTCGATCAAGGCGTATGCGCCGCAAGACGCCACCACCAACCCGTCGCTGATCCTGAAAGCGGTGCAGAAGGATGAGTACAAGCCGCTGCTGGAAAAGGCCGTGCGCGACAACCCGAACGCCAGCACCGGCGACATCGTCGACAAGCTGCTGATCGCCTTCGGCACCGAAATCCTGAAGTACGTGCCGGGCCGCGTCTCGACCGAGATCGACGCCGCCCTGTCCTTCGACGTGGCCGGCAACGTGGCCAAGGGCCGCGAACTGATCGCGCTGTACGAGAAGGCCGGCATCCCGCGCGAGCGCGTGCTGATCAAGATCGCCTCCACCTGGGAAGGCATCCGCGCTTCCGAGCAGCTGGAGAAGGAAGGCATCCGCACCAATATGACCCTGCTGTTCTCCCTGTGCCAAGCCATCGCCTGCGCGGAAGCGGGTTCGCAGCTGATCTCCCCGTTCGTGGGCCGCATCTACGACTGGTTCAAGAAGTCCACCGGCATCGATTACCAAGGCGCGGAAGACCCGGGCGTGCAGTCGGTCAAGCGCATCTACAACTACTACCGCAAGTTCGGCTACAAGACCGAGGTGATGGGCGCTTCCTTCCGCAACACCGGCCAGATCCTGGAACTGGCCGGCTGCGACCTGCTGACCATTTCGCCCGACCTGCTGCAGAAACTGGCCGACACCCAGGGTCCGGTCGAGCGCAAGCTGTCGCCGGCCGATTCCGGCACGGCAGTCAAGATCTCCATGGACGAGAAGACCTTCCGCTTCATGCTGAACGAAGACGCGATGGCCACCGAGAAGCTGGCCGAGGGCATCCGCGCCTTCGTGGCCGACTCCAACAAGTTGAAGCAGATGATCTCGGCCATGCGCTGAGCGATTGCCGCTCCGGCATGAGGAAAGGGCGCCGCGGCGCCCTTTTTCGTTATACAAAACGTTACAATTGACAGTGTTATACAATTTTCGGCGCAGTCCCACCTCCCTACAAGAGACGCCCAATGAAACCTGTATTGCGCAACCTGCCCCTGGCAGCAGCCGCCCTGTCGCTCACCCTCGCAGCCTGCGGCGACAAAAAAGACGCCGGCAAAGGCGCCCCGCCTCCTCCCACCGTTTCCTTCATCACCGCCAGCACCGGCGAAGTGACCGTCACCAATGAGCTGCCCGGCCGCGTCGAAGCGTCGCGCATCGCCCAGGTGCGCGCGCGCACGCCCGGCATCGTGCTGCAGCGGGTGTTCCGGGAAGGCGGCGACGTCAAGGCCGGTGAAGTCCTGTTCCGCATCGACCCGGCGCAATTCCAGGCCAATGTGGAAAGCGCCGATGCGGCCATCGCCCGCGCCGAGGCCAACCTGGCCCAGGCCGAACTGAAGGCGAAGCGCTACAAGCCGCTGCTGGCGGCGCAGGCGGTCAGCCAGCAGGAGTACGACGACGCGGTCACCGCGCAAAAGCAGGCCAGCGCCGAATTGCAGTCGGCCCGCGCCGCGCGCAAGAATGCCGGCCTGACGCTGGGCTACGCGACCGTCACCGCGCCGATCGCGGGCCGCGTGGGCCGCGCCCTGGTGACCGAAGGCGCGCTGGTCGGCCAGAACGAGGCGACGCCGATGGCCACCGTGCAGCAGCTGGACCCGATCTACGTCACCATCACCCAGTCCTCGGCCGAGCTGCTGCGCCTGAAGCAGGCGCTGGCCAAGGGCACGCTGAAAAGCGCCGGCAAGGACCAGGCGCGCGTGACCCTGCTGACCGAGGATGGGCAAGTCTACCCGCGCCCGGGCAGGCTGCTGTTCTCCGACGTGGCGGTGGACGAATCCAGCGGTTCGGTGTCGATGCGCGCCGAATTCCCGAATCCCGACCGTACCCTGCTGCCTGGCATGTACGTGCGGGCCCGCCTCGAACAGGGCGTCAACGAGTCGGCCATCACCGTGCCGCAGCAGGCGGTGGTGCGCGGCGCGGAAGGCGCCTCGGTGCTGGTGGTGGGTGCCGACAACAAGGTCAGCTCGGTGCCGGTCAAGGCCGACGGCGCGGTGGACGGCAAATGGATCGTCAGCGCGGGCCTGAAAGGCGGCGAGCGCGTCATCGTGGAAGGCTTCCAGAAGACCAAGCCGGGCGGCACCGTCAATCCGGTGCCATGGAAGGGCCCTGCCGCCGGCCCCGCACCGGCCGCAGCCGGTGCCGCGCCAGCCGCATCCGCCCCGGCGGCCAAGTAAAGGGGCCGCCAGATGGCAAAATTCTTTATCGACCGCCCCGTCTTCGCGTGGGTGATCGCCCTCTTCATCCTGCTGGGTGGAGCGCTGGCGATTACCATGCTGCCGGTGGCGCAATACCCCACCATCGCCCCGCCCTCCATCGTGGTCAGCGCCACCTACCCCGGCGCCACCGCGCAAGTGCTGGACGATGCGGTCACTTCCGTCATCGAACAGGAGATGAACGGCGCCGACGGCCTGCAGTACGTCGAGTCGCAGAGCGATTCGAACGGCTCCGTCAGCATCACGGTCACCTTCCAGCCCGGCACCAACCCGGACCTGGCGGCGGTGGACGTGCAGAACCGCATCAAGCGCGTGGAATCGCGCCTGCCGCAGGCGGTGATCCAGCAGGGCGTGCAGGTGAACAAGGCGCGCTCCAACATCCTGATGTTCGTCGGCGCCTATTCGACCGACGGCAGCATGGACCCGACCGCGATCGGCGACTACCTGGCGCGCAATGTGCTCAACGAGATCAAGCGCCTGCCGGGCGTCGGCCAGGCCCAGTTGTTCGGCACCGAACGCTCGATGCGCATCTGGGTCGATCCCGACAAGCTGACCGGCTACAAGCTCAATATGGGCGATGTGACGACAGCCATCCGCCAGCAGAATGCCCAGGTGGCGGGCGGCACGGTGGGCGACCTGCCCAACCCGCGCTCCCAGGCCTGGTTCGCGCCGGTGGTGGTGACCGGCCAGCTGTCCTCGGTCGAGGAATTCGGCAAGATCGTGCTGCGCGCCAACCGCGACGGCTCCCTGGTGCGCCTGCGCGACGTGGCACGCATGGAGCTGGGCGGCGCCAGCTACGGCATCAGTGCGCGCCTGAGCGGCCAGCCCTTCGTCGCCATCGCCGTGCAGCAGTCGCTGACCGGCAATGCGCTGGCCACGGCCAACCTGGTGCGCGAAAAGATGGACGAGCTGCAGAAGTACTTCCCGCCGGGTCTCAAGTACACGGTGCCGTACGACACCTCGCTGTTCGTCAAGATCTCCATCGAGGAAGTGGTCAAGACCCTGCTGGAAGCGGTGGCGCTGGTGTTCCTGGTGATGTACATCTTCCTGCAGAACTTCCGCTACACCCTGATCCCGACCATCGTGGTGCCGGTGGCGCTGATGGGCACCTTCGCGGCCATGCAGGTGTTCGGCTTCTCGATCAACGTGCTGACCATGTTCGGCATGGTGCTGGCCATCGGCATCCTGGTGGACGACGCCATCGTGGTGGTGGAAAACGTCGAGCGCATCATGAGCGAGGAAGGCTTGTCGCCGCGCGACGCAACACGCAAGGCCATGTCGCAGATTACCGGCGCCATCATCGGCATCACGCTGGTGCTGATCGCCGTGTTCATCCCGATGGCTTTCTTCGGCGGCGCGGTGGGCGCGATCTACCGCCAGTTCTCGCTGTCGATGGTGTCGGCCATGGTGTTCTCGGCGCTGATGGCGCTGTCGCTGACGCCGGCCCTGTGCGCCACCATGCTGAAACCGGTCGAGGCGGGCCACCATCACGCCAAGGGCGGCCTGTTCGGCTGGTTCAACCGCGGCTTTGCTTCCACCGCCTCGCACTACCAGGGCTGGGTGGCCAAGATCCTGACGCGCACCGGGCGCTTCCTGCTGATCTTCGTGGCGCTGCTGGGCATCGTGGCATGGCTGTACGTGCGCCTGCCCTCTTCCTTCCTGCCCAATGAAGACCAGGGCTACATCATCGCCAACGTGCAGCTGCCGCCGGGCGCTTCGCGCAACCGCGCCGAGGCGGTGCTGGCGGAAGTGGACCAGTATTTCCGCGCCCAGCCGGGCGTGGCGCGCACCATTGCCGTGGCGGGCTTCAGCTTCTCGGGCAGCGGCCAGAACGCCGGCCTGGTGTTCGTGCCGCTCAAGGACTGGAAGGAACGCGGCCCTGACCAGTCGGCCGATGCGATTGCCATGCGCTCCTTCGGCGGCCTGTCCAAGATCCAGGATGCGCAGGTGTTCGCCCTCAGCCCGCCGCCGATCCGCGAACTGGGCAACGCCACCGGCATCACGGCGCGCCTGCAGGACCGCGGCGGCCTGGGTCACGAAGCCTTGCTGGCGGCGCGCAACCAGTTGCTGGGCCTGGCCGCCAAGAGCAGCATCCTGACCGGCATGCGCCCGGAAGGCCTGGAAGACGCGCCGCAGCTGCAGGTCGACATCGACCGCGACAAGGCCAATGCGCTGGGCGTGGCGTTTGCCGACATTACGGCCACCCTGGGCACGGCGTTCGGCTCCTCGTACGTGAACGACTTCGCCAATAGCGGGCGCCAGCAGCGCGTCATCGTGCAGGCGGACCAGGCACGGCGCATGCAGCCGGAAGACATCCTGCGCCTGAACGTGCGCAGCAGCACCGGCACCATGGTGCCGTTCGCGTCCTTCGCCAGCACGCGCTGGGTGACCGGCCCGATCCAGCTGGTGCGCTACAACGGCTATCCGGCCTACCGCCTGAGCGCCAACGCGGCGCCCGGCCATTCCACCGGCGAGGCGATGGAGGAGCTGCTGCGCCTGGCCGAACAGCTGCCGCCGGGCTTCGGCATCGAGTGGACCGGCCAGTCGGCCGAGGAACGCCTGTCCGGCGCGCAGGCGCCGATGCTGTTCGCCCTGTCGATGCTGGCGGCCTTCCTGGTGCTGGCGGCGCTGTACGAGTCGGAAACCATTCCGGTGGCGGTGCTGCTGGTGGTGCCGCTCGGCGTACTGGGCGCCCTGCTCGGCGCCCACCTGCGCGACCTGCCGAACGACGTGTACTTCAAGGTTGGCCTGATCGCCATCATCGGCCTCTCGGCCAAGAATGCGATCCTGATCATCGAGTTCGCCAAGGACTTGCAGGCGCAGGGCAAGGGCTTGATCGAAGCCACGCTGGAGGCGGTGCACCTGCGCTTCCGGCCGATCATCATGACCTCGCTGGCCTTCATCCTCGGCGTGCTGCCGCTGGTGATCGCCACCGGCGCCGGTTCGGCCTCGCAGCGCGCCATCGGTACCGGCGTGATGGGCGGCATGATCACCGCCACCGTGCTGGCCGTGTTCCTGGTGCCTGTGTTCTTCGTGGTCGTGCGCCGCATCTTCAAGGGCAGCGAACGCCAGCGCCGCCTCGCCGCGCACGAGCTGGATCTTCCGGAGTCGAAACAATGATGAAGCCCTCCACTTCCACCCCGGCGGCGCGCGCCCTGGCGGCAGCGCTGCTGCTGGCCGGCGCCACGACCGGCTGCTCGATGGCGCCGGCCTACCAGCGCCCCGCCGCGCCGGTGGCCGATGCCTTCCCCGCCGTGCCGCCCGCTGCGGGCGCTGCCGGCGGCGCCGCAGCCCAGGCCGGTCCCTCCGCCGTGGACACCGGCTGGCGCGCCTTCTTCCCTGACGGCAGCCTGCAGCAACTGATCGCCACCGCGCTGGAGAACAACCGCGACCTGCGCATTGCCGCCCTGCGCATCGAAGAAGCGCGCGGCGCCTACCGCATCCAGCGCGCCGACCGCCTTCCGACGCTGAACGCCTCTCTCAGCGAATCGCGCGGCCGCACGCCCGCTTTCGCCAGCGTCACCGGCCAGCCGCAGGTGGGCGAACGCTTTGACGCGGGCCTTGGCATTTCCGCTTTCGAGCTGGACTTCTTCGGCCGCGTGAAGAGCCTGAGCGATGCCGCCCTGGCCAGCTACCTCGCCACCGAGGAAGCCCGCCAGGCCGCGCACATCAGCCTGGTGGCTGAAGTCGCCAAGGCCTACTACACCGAACGCGCCTTCGCCGAACAGCAGATGCTGGCCGAACGCACCTACGAAGCCCGCAAGCGCACCTTCGAGCTCACGCAGCAACGCGTGCAGGCCGGCGCCTCCTCACGCCTCGACCTGCGCTCCAACGAGCAGCAGATGGAAACGGCGCGCGCCGCCGCCCTCGCCCTGGCCCGCCAGCGCGCCCAGGCAGCCAATGCCCTGGCCCTGCTGGTCGGCCAGGCTCCTGCCATTGTCGCTGCCGCAGCCGGTGACCCGGTGCCGGCCGACGACGCCCAGGCCGACGCCATGAACAGCCTGACCGCCGGCCTGCCGTCGGACCTGCTGGCCAACCGCCCCGACATCCGCGCCGCCGAGCAGCGCCTGAAAGCGGCCAACGCCAACATCGGCGCCGCCCGCGCCGCCTTCTTCCCGCGCATTGCGCTGACCACCTCGGTCGGCAGCGCCAGCCGCGATTTCAGCGGCCTGTTCGACAGCGGCAGCGGCACCTGGAACTTCGTGCCGCAGCTGGTGCTGCCGCTCTTCGACGCGGGCCGCAACAAGGCCAACCTGGACGTCAGCAACGCGCGCAAGAACATCGCCGTGGCCGACTACGAGCGCACCATCCAGCAAGCCTTCCGCGAAGTGGCGGACGCCCTGGCCGCCCGCAGCTACCTGGGCGAGCAGGTGGCCGCCCAGCGCGCGGTGCAGGATGCCCAGGCCGAACGCCTGCGTCTATTACAATTACGCTTTGAAAACGGGGTAGCCAGCTCGCTCGACGTGCTGGACGCCCAACGCGAATTGTTCAGCGCGGAGCAGGCCCTGGTCCAGGCCCGCCTGCTGCGCACGACCAGCGCCATCGACTTGTACCGGGCGCTTGGAGGAGGCTTGAAGTAGTGGATTCACCGATCAGTATCCGGCTCGGCCAGCGGGCCCGCCAGCGCATCGAGCGCGAAGGCTTGCAGGCCGCCGACATCGCCATCATCCCGGCTGCGGCGGGCGGCCCCAAGGGCTTGATCCTGAACGGTATCGACCAGTGGATGTTCGGCGAATGGCTGAAGAACGCGCCGCGCCGGCGCCGCCTGATCGGCGCCTCGATCGGTGCCTGGCGCATGGCCGCCGCCGCCTTCCACGACCCGGTGGCGGCGCACCGGCGCCTGGCCCACCATTACGCCCACCAGACCTACCCCGCCAGGGTGGACGCCGCCTATGTCAGCCGCACCGTGCGCGCACTGCTCGAGAATGTGCTGGACGGCCGCGGCGAGGAAATGCTGGACAATCCCGGCTACCTGCTGTCGGTGATCACCGTGCGCGGCATCGGCCCGCTGGCCGGCACGCGCGGCAGCCGCTGGCGCGAAATGGCCGGCTTCCTGCGCGCCGCCGCCGGCAACGCCGTCTCGCGCAGCCGCCTGGCCGGCGCCATGGAGCGCGTGGTGTTCCACGATGCGCGCGACGATGCGGCCTGGCTGCGCACCAGCTTCGACGCCTTTTCTTCGCACTATGTCGGCCTGTCGCCGCACAACCTGCAGGCCGCCCTGCTGGCGTCCGGCTCGATCCCACTGGTGCTGGAAGCGGTCAGCGACATCCACGGCGCGCCGCCCGGCAACTACTGGGACGGCGGCCTGATCGATTACCACCTGCACCTGCCCTACCAGCGCGACGCAGGCCTGGTGCTGTACCCGCATTTCACCGACCATATCGTGCCGGGCTGGCTGGACAAGTCGATGCCCTGGCGCCGCGCCCGCGACAGCGCGCTGGACAACGTGATCCTGGTGTCGCCCTCGCCGTCCTTCGTGGCGCGCCTGCCGAACCGCAAACTGCCCGACCGGCGCGACTTCAAGCATTACGGCCAGGACCACGCGGCCCGCATCCGCGACTGGACCTATGCCATCGGCGAAAGCCAGCGCATGGCCGACGCCCTGGCCCGCTGGGCGGAACAGCCCGATTTGCACGCGGCCCAGGCTTTCTGACATCAGTATTTTCCCTGTTGCATAGTTGCAACGCGATAGCTACACCGGCAATTGTTCGGGCGCATACTGGAAGTCTAAGACTATAAGGAGGCCAGTATGCAATTTCTCTCCCAACTCCGCATCGGGCCCCGCCTGGCGGCCGGTTTCGGCATCGTCCTGCTGTTGTCGGCCATTAACACCGGCTACGCCCTCTACCACTCCAACACTACCGCCAACGCCACGCGCGCCATGATGGACCGCCCGCTGGCCAAGGAGCGCATCGTGTCGGACTGGTATGTGCTGATCTATTCGGCCGTGGCGCGCACCCAGATGATCGCGCGCAGCAGCGACGGCGAACTGTCGAACACCTTCGCCGCGCCGATTGCCGAGAGCGCCAAACGCGGCGCCGAACTGCTGAAGTCCATCGAAGGCTTGCTCGATACGGATGAGGAACGCAAGATCTACCAGGACGCCATTGCCATCCGCACCAGGTACCAGGACGCCAAGAACCAGGTGATGAACGCCAAGAAGGCCGGCAATGCGGAAGAAGGCGAACGCCTGTACCGCGAGTCGTTCGAGCCGGCAGCCAAGGCTTACCAGGAGAAGGTCAAGGAATTGCTGGCGCAGCAGCGCAAGGCCATCGACGCCACGGCCGCCAGCATCAACGAAGCCAACCAGCGCAGCACGCGCCTGATGACCACGCTGGGCATCCTGCTGCTGGCGTTCGGCGCCTGGGCCGCCTGGGTCATTTCGCGCAGCATCACGGTGCCGCTGCATGCCGCGCTCGGCATCGCCAATACCGTGGCCGAGGGCGACCTGACCACCCGCTTCGACGACGAGACGGCGCGCGACGAAATCGGCGACCTGATGAAGGCCCTGCGCGGCATGAACGATGCGCTGCGGCGCGTGGTGAGCCAGGTGCAGACCGGCACCACGGCGATTGCCACGGCGTCCAGCGAAATCGCGTCCGGTAACCTGGACCTGTCCTCGCGCACCGAGGAGCAGGCCAGCTCGCTGGAGGAAACCGCTTCGTCGATGGAAGAGCTGACCTCCACCGTGCGCCAGAACGCCGACAATGCCAACCAGGCCAACCAGCTGGCGCAGGCGGCATCCGAGGTGGCGACGCGCGGCGGCGAGATCGTGGGCAAGGTGGTGGAAACCATGGGCTCCATCGACGCGTCGTCGCGCAAGATTGTCGACATCATCGGCACCATCGATGGCATCGCCTTCCAGACCAATATCCTGGCGCTGAACGCGGCGGTGGAAGCGGCGC
>CBHWEO010000113.1:0-16684 GCA_966112955.1 uncultured Duganella sp.
AGTTCGACCAGTACGTGAACCTGCGCCCGGTGCGCCTGATGCCGGGCGTGCCCTGCCCGCTGGCCGGCAAGCAGCCCGGCGATATCGACTTCTACGTGGTGCGGGAAAACACCGAGGGCGAATATTCGGCCGTCGGCGGGCGCCTGTTCGAGAATACCGAGCGCGAAACCGTGCTGCAGGAAGCCGTGTTCACGCGCAAGGGCGTCGACCGCATCCTGCAGTTCGCCTTCGAGCTGGCGCAATCGCGCCCGAAAAAGCACCTCACTTCAGCCACCAAGTCGAACGGCATTGCGATCAGCATGCCATACTGGGACGAGCGGGTGAAGGCCATGGCCGCGTCCTACCCCGACGTGCGCTGGGACCAGTACCACGTCGACATCCTGGCCGCGCGCTTCGTGCTGAGCCCTGAGCGCTTCGACGTGGTGGTGGCGTCCAACCTGTTCGGCGACATCCTGAGCGACCTGGGCCCGGCCTGCGCCGGCACCATCGGCATCGCACCGTCCGCCAACCTGAACCCGGAACGCACCATGCCATCCCTGTTCGAGCCGGTGCATGGCTCGGCGCCCGACATCTACGGCAAGAACATCGCCAACCCGGTCGCCATGATCTGGTCCGGCGCCATGATGCTGGACTTCCTCGGCAATGGCGACGCCCGCTACCGCCAGGCGCACGACGCCATCATGCGCGCCATCGAAGCCGTGCTGGTACAGGGGCCGCGCACGCCGGACATGGGAGGCAGCGCTTCCACCACCGAGATGGGCACGGCGATCGCCGCCCTGGTCTAAGCCCCCAGCAGCGCTTTGACGGCCGGCAGGTGGCGTTCGCTGACCGGCACGCGGTCGCCGCAGCGCAGCAGCAGCTGGCTGCCGCCTTCGGCATCGCGCTCCAGGGACGCTACCTGGCTCACGCGCACCAGGGCGCGTCGGTGCACGCGCAGGAAGGCTGCCGGGTCCAGGTGCTGCTCCAGCCGCGCCAGCGGCACGCGGTGCAGTACGCGCCGCTGCGACAGGCGCAGTTCGACGTAATTGCCGGCCGCCTCGATCCACAGCACTTCATCCACCGGTATGCATTCGATGCGGCCCACCGAGCGCACGTTCAGCTGCTGCAGGCAGGCTTGCCCAGGCGCCGCGAAGGCGCGCATGGCGCCGGCATAGGCGGCGCGCTGGCGTTGCTCCAGCATGGCGGCGGCCCGTTCCACCGCCTGCGCCAGGCGCTGGTCGTCGAAGGGCTTGAGCAAGTAGTCCAGCGCATGCACTTCGAAGGCTTCGATGGCATGCTCGTTGTAGGCGGTGGCGAAGATCACCAGCGGCGGCTCGTCGCGCTGCGCCAGGTCGCGCGCCAGGGCCAGGCCGGTTTCCTGGGGCATCTGGATGTCCAGGAAGACCACGTCCACCGGCTGAGTCTCGAGCACGCCGCGCGCGGCGGCCGCACTGGCGCATTCCGCCACCAGCTCCCAGCCGGCGTGCGCGGCCAGGCCATAGCGCAGGTTGATGCGGCCGGGCTCTTCGTCGTCGACGATCAGGGCGCGGATCTTCATGTGGCGAAGTACATCGGCATATGGATTTCGGCGACGAAGCGGCCATCGGCACGCGCCGTGTGCAAGGCCGCGCCGCTGCCGCACGCCATGCGCAGGCGCGCCTCGATATTGCGCAGGCCAAGCCCCAGGCCGGGGTTGGGTGGCACGTCGCGCACGGAATTGCTGATATGGATGTGCAGCATGCCGCCCTGCTCCGCAAAGCGCAGCAGGATGTCGCCGGCGCCATCGTGGCAATCGAGGTCGTGGCGCAGTGCGTTTTCCACCAGCGGCTGCAGCAGCAGGGGCGGGCAATCGGCGGCCAGCACGGCGCCCGCGTCGCCTTCAATGGACACACTCAGGCGCTCGCCATAGCGCATGGCTTGCAGGGCGAGGTAGTCGCGCACGAACTGCAATTCCTCCGCCAGGGTCACCCAGTCGCGCGAGCTGGCCGACTGGGCGTAGCGCAGCAGGCCGCTCAGGCGGCTGATCGCGCTCAGGGTGGCGCCCTTGTCGTCCATCCGCACCAGGGCGCTGACGGCGTTCAGGGCATTGAACAGGAAATGCGGCTCCAGCTGGCCCCTCAGGGCCGCCAGCCGCTGCTGCTCCAACTCCAGCCGCAGGGTGAGGTTGTCGGTTTCGCGCGCCCGCTGCAGCTGCCAGGCGCGCAGGCCGGCCACGGTCACGAAGGTGAAGGTGGTCCAGGTCAGCTCCAGGAAGATGGCGAAGTAGCTCCGCTCGTGCAGCAGGGAGACGAACAGGCATTCCAGCGGCAGGAAAAACACCAGCACCAGCAGGTAGCAGCGGCCGATGCCGCGCGCTGTGGCGAGCACGCGCGGCCAGCGCTCCAGCGCCACGTACAGCACGGCGCTGAATACCACCATCAGGGCGTGGGAGCTGGCCCAGTCGAACAGCACTTCCCGGTAGGAGGCGTCGGCTCCGCGATTGAGCAAGGCGCCATAGGAAGACAGGGCGCCGGTCACGCAGATGACGCCCCAGACCAGGATGCTGACGCCCAGGATGCGCAGGAAGTGCAGGATTCTCATGGCTGGACAGTATACCGGCCCCCTGCGGCGGGCACGATGGCGCTCGTCCCAGGGGCTGCCACCTTCGTCACACCGGCTTTCCTGCATTTCAGGTCGCATTTTCTGCATTTCGTCGCACACCGGTAGTGCTGGACACCGCATCTATCTATAGTTCAATCAACGAAACGCGAAATGAACTTAACCCAACCGAACGGAGAGCAAAATGAACATCGCCAAAAACATGGAATACATCTTCCTCGCAGCAGTTGCCGTGATCGGCGCCACCGGCCTGGCTACCGCCGCCACCCCGCTGAAGCACAGCGCACCGGCACCGGTCGTTGCCAAGGCTGAAGCCAGCGCCATCCCGGTGGTGACCGTCACCGCCAAGCGCCTGACCGCTGCTGAAAAAGCTGCACTGTAATCCGAAACACCCACACTTCACGGAGCCTCAACATGAACAAGTTCTTTACCGCCACGATGATGACCGCCGTACTGCTCACCGCAGGCGGCGCCGCCCAGGCGGACGAGATCATCAGCGAAGCGCGCAACGTTGACGGCCGCACCGTGAAAGTAGTCCTGGACGGCGTGGTAGACCTGAAGCTGAAGCAAGGCGCACCGGCACTGGTGGTCTCCGGCGACAAGCGCTACCTGCAAAAGATTACGGTGACGCAGAACGGCGATACGATCCGCATCGGCACCGAAAGCATGCGCGGCATCCATATGGGCAGCCGCAACCTGAAGGCGGAACTGACCCTGCCGCAACTGAAAGAGCTGGTGTCCGCCGGCGTGGGCTCGGCGGAAGTGAAGGGATTCGACGGCGACGAAGTGCGCCTTTCCCTGGAAGGCGCCGGCGCCGTGAACATGGCTTCACACTACAAGAAGGTCGACGTGCGCCTGAGCGGCGTCGGCAGCATGAACGTCAGCGATACGCAGGCCGACGTGGTCGACCTGAACCTGAAGGGTGCCGGCCAGATCACGATCGCCGGCCAGAGCAAACAATTGTTCGCCAAGCTGGGCGGCATCGGCAGCCTCGATGCGAAGCAGCTGCAAAGCGAAAGCGTGGACGCCGACATGACCGGCTTGGGCAGCGCCACCTTCAACGCAAAGACTTCCGCCAACCTGCGCCTGAGCGGCATGGGTTCGGCCACGGTGTACGGCAAGCCCACCAACCGCCAGTCGACGGCGCGCGGCCTGGGCAGCGTATCCTGGAATTGAATGTAAGGTTTCCATCCAACTCGTGACCCGTTCACGGTGCTTGCCGCCTGCTCACACCAGGCGGCTTTTTTATTTCCGGCGCCAGATCCTTGCCCAGTACGATGCGCAGCTGGGGTTGGCCGCTGCCGCGGATTTCGATCCGGGTCTGCTCGACGTTGAACGGAATGGTGTTCGTCAGGCGCACCACCTGCATGCCTTGCGCCCGCAGCCGCTGCGCCACGGCGGCCGCCATGCCGCGGATGCCGTTGCCGTTGCTGACTTCCAGCCGTGCCGGCGCTGCCGCCTGGGCCGCCCTTCCTTCCACCCGCGCCACCTCGACCAGGCCGGCGTTCACCTGCCGCACTTCAATGCGTGCCATGTCCGCCGGCCACAGGTCGTCCGCAGCGGTGCCGGTATCGCCTTCATCGCGCCGCACCGCCTGCTCGCGCAGCATGCGTGCCTGGCGCATGGCGTCGAGCGCGCGGCCGGTGTCACCCATCGCCTCCATCAGTGCCGCCAGCCGTTCCCACGCCAGCGCGCTGGAAGGCGCCAGCAGGCAGGCACGCTCCAATGCCGCTTGCGCTTCCTCCAGGCGTCCGTCCAGGTAATAGACGTAGCCCAGGTTGCCGAGCAAGGCCGCATCCGGCCGGCGTTGCGCCTCCGCCTCGAGCAGGGCGACGGCTTCCGGGTAGCGGCCCGTGCCGGCCAGCACGGCGGCAGCTGCGGGCGCGCTGGCCGGCGCAATGGACGGCACTGGAGCCAGCGGCATGCTGCACGCCGCCAGCAATCCCGCGCCGGCAGCGATGATCTGCTTGCGCATAAAATCCCCCTAACGTCCCGCATGTGCGGCGGGCAGCAAAACAGTTTTCATCTGGATCGATGCGGGCCCCAGCAACACGATCATCAGCGCCGGGAAGATGCAGAAGATCAGCGGGAACAGCAGCTTGAGCGCCACCTTGGCCGCCGCCTCCTGCGCCACCACGGCGCGCTTGCGGCGCAGGTTGTCCGCATGCACGCGCAGCGATTCGCCCATGCTGGTGCCGAAGCGCTCCGCCTGCACCAGCATCGCTACCAGCGCATCCACGTCCTCCACCCCGCTGCGCAAGGCCAGGTTGCGCAGCGCCCGTTCCTTGGAGAAGCCGGAACGCATTTCCATCAGCACCAGCTGCAGCTCCTGCGCCAGCGGTACGCTCTTGATGTGGATTTCGCCCGCCACCTTGGCCAGCGCGCGCTCCATGCTGAGGCCCGCCTCGACACAGATGGTCAGCAGGTCAAGCGCGTCGGGAAGGCTCTCGAAGATGTCGCGCTGGCGCGCTTCGGCGCGGCGCGCCAGCACGCCGTTGGGCAGGTAGTAGCCGATGGCGGCGCTGGCGAATAGCGCCAGCAGCAGGTTGCCGCCGCGGCCCGCCAGCAGCAGCGCGGCCACGGCGGGCAGGCCGAGCGCCAGCAGGGTCTTGGCGGCGAAATACAGCTTGGGCGCGGCCCGGTTGCGCCAGCCGGCATTCATGAAACGCGTGCGCAGGGCCGACTGCTCCCAGCCCTCCTCCGGCAGCGACAGGCGGCTGAACGGTTCCGCCACGCGCGCCACCTTCTCGATCCACTCGCCCTGGCCCGGCGCGGGCGTCGCAGCGGCCGTGCCGGTAAACGATTTCAGCCGCTCGCGCAGCGGCATGCCCGACATGGCCAGCATCGCCCACCAGGCCAGGCCCGCCACCACGGTGAACACCAGCAGCAGGAACAGGATGTCGGCGCCGCTCATACGCGCACCTTCACCAGCTTGCGCATCCACAGCATGCCGGCCACGATGGCACAGACGGCATACCACAGCATGCGCTGGCCGGACGGGTCGTGCCACAGGATGGCGCTGTACTTGGGATTGGTCAGCTGCATGGCGGCCATCAGCCCGACCGGCATCAGGGTCAGGATCCAGGCCGACATGCGTCCTTCCGCCGACAGCACGCGCACCTGCGCCAGCAGCTGCAGCCGGGCGCGCGTCATGCGCGAGACGTTGTCCAGCAGCTCGGCCAGATTGCCGCCCGATTCGCGCTGGATCAGCACCGCGATCACCAGGTAGCGCAGGTCGGTCAGCGGCACCCGCGCCGCCAGGTTGTGCAAGGCGTCCTGCATGGTGACGCCGAAGTTGACTTCCTCGTACGTGGCGCGGAATTCGGCGCCCAGCGGGTCCGCCACCTCGTCGCCGGCCATCTGCATCACGTTGGCGAAGGAATGGCCGGCCCGCAGCGCCCGGGCCAGGAAATCGGCCATTTCCGGCAATTGCGCCTCGATGCGCCGCACGCGCGCGGCGCGCGCCCGCAGCAGCAGGGCGCACGGCGCGGCCAGGCACAAGACGCCGGCGATGATGGCCGGCAGCGGCGGCAGGCGCAGCGCCGTCGGCAGCAGCAAGGCCGCCAGCGCGGCGCCGGCCTGCAGCCACAGGAAACGCGCCACCTGCCAGCGCAGGCCGGCCTGCAGCAGCAGGCGGTCCAGCAGCGCCATGTGCGGCATGCGCCGCAGCAGCCGGTCCAGCGCCGGCGCGCTGGCGTAGCGGCGCTCCTTGAGGATGCTGATGCCGGCGCCGGCACTGTCGGTGCGGCCGGACATCAGCCGCAGGCGGCGGGCAATGCGGCGCGCGCTGTTGCCGTGGCGGTTGCTCCACCACAGCCAGGCGCCTTCGCACAGGCAGATGACTGCCGCGAACAGCAGCACGGAAAAGCCGGTCCAGGCCAGGTCCATGGCGGCCTCCTACTCGTAGACCCGGCCGGGGTCGAACACGCTGTCCGGCACCGGCACCCCGAACATGCGCAGGCGCTCGGCAAAGCGCGGCCGCACGCCGGTGGCGTAGAAGTGCCCCTGCACCTTGCCCTGCGCGTCGACGCCGGTCTGCTCGAAGTGGAAGATTTCGTGCATGGCCACGGTGTCGCCCTCCATGCCCGTGACTTCCTGCAGGCTGACCAGCTTGCGCGTGCCGTCGGACAGCCGCGACAGCTGCATCACCACCGTGATGGCCGAGCAGATCTGCTGGCGCGCCGTGCGCGGCGTCAGGTTGGCGCCGGCCATGCCGACCATGCTCTCCAGCCGCGACAGCGCATCGCGCGGCGAATTGGCGTGGATGGTGGCGAACGAGCCTTCGTGGCCTGTATTCATGGCTTGCAGCATGTCGATCGCCTCTGCCCCGCGCACCTCGCCCAGGATGATGCGGTCGGGCCGCATGCGCAGCGCATTGCGCACCAGCGCGCGCTGGGTGACCTCGCCCTTGCCTTCCACGTTCGGCAGCCGCGTTTCCAGCCGCACGATGTGGGGCTGGCGCAGCTGCAGCTCCGCCGCATCCTCGATGGTGACGATGCGCTCGGCGGCGGGGATGAAGCCGGACAGCACGTTCAGCAGCGTGGTCTTGCCGCTGCCGGTGCCGCCCGAGATCAGCACGTTCAGGCGCGCCTGGCCCAGCGCCTTCAGCACTTCCGACATGGGCGGCGTCAGGCTCTTGAACTCCAGCAGCCGCTCCATCGACAGCGGCTGCGCCGAAAAGCGGCGGATCGACAGGATCGGCCCGTCCACCGCCAGCGGCGGGATGATGGCATTCACCCGCGAACCGTCCGGCAGCCGGGCATCGACCATCGGGCTCGATTCGTCGACGCGGCGCCCCACGCGCGATACGATCTTTTCGATGATCTTCATCAGGTGCGTGTTGTCGTGGAAGGTGATGCCGGTCAGCTCCAGCCGGCCGGTGCGCTCGACATAGACTTGCGCATGGGTGTTGACCAGGATGTCGGACACGCCCGGATCGGCCAGCAGCGGCTCCAGCGGGCCGAAGCCCAGCATCTCGTTCTGGATGTCCAGCACCAGCTTGTGGCGCTCGCCCTGGTTCAGCGCGATGCGCTCGTCGTCGACGATGCGCGCCACCAGCAGCGCCAGTTCATGCTTGAATTGCTCGGGGGTCAGGCGCTTCAGGCGTTCCAGGTCGATGCGCTCCAGGATCATCTGGTGCATGGACTTCTTCAATTCCTGGTAGGCGCTGTCGGGCATTGCCGGGGCGCTGGCCACCGTGCGTCCGTCGTCCCCGACGGCCAGGCGTTCTCGCAAGCTCATGGTCAATCTCCCATCGAAGTTTCGGCACGGCCGAACAGGCGGTCGAACAAGCCTTTGCTCTCGGGCAGGCGGCGCTCGGTCACCGCTTCCACCAGCTCCGCCAAGCTGCGCGCCACCGGGCTGCTGCGCGCCAGCTGCAGCAGCGGAATGCCCTGGTTGACGGAATCGGTGGCGGACAGGTAATCGTTCGGCACCGTATGCAGCACGTCGGCGCCCAGCGCCTGCTCCAGGTCGGCCAGCCGCAGCTTGCCGCCCTTCTCGTAACGGTTGACGATCAGGCGCGTGCGCTCGGCCGGGTAGCCCAGCGAGCGGAAGATGTCGAGCAGGCGGCGGCCGTCGCGGATGTCGGGCAGGGCCAGTTGCAGCACGGGGTAGATGGCATCGGCCTGGTCCAGGGCGCGCAGCGACAGCGCGTCGATCTGGCGCCCCACGTCCAGCAGCACGTAGTCGTAATGCTGGCGCGCCACGCGCAGGATGGCGTCGATATGGTCCGGCTTCATCTGCGTCGCCAGCGCCGGATCGTCGGCCGCCGCCAGCACCCCGTAGCCGGGCGCCACGTGCACCAGGCACGATTCCAGGAAGGCGGCATCGAGGCGGCCGATCTGGCTGCAAATGTCGGACAGCGTCATGGCCGGCTTCTGGTCGGAGACGTACAGCGTGGCGTCGCCGAACTGGCCGTGCAGGTCGAGCAGCAGCACCTTGCGCCCGGCCAGCGCCGCCAGCGCGTAGCCGAAATTGGTGGCGAGGAAGGTGGCGCCGCTGCCGCCCTTGCAGGACATGAAGGCCAGCGCCTTGCCCTCGCGTACGGCCGTCACGCCGCGCTCGATCTCGATGCGGTCCAGCGCTTCGTGCAGGGCGCGGTGCACCAGCGGCAGGTGCAGCACTTCGCGCATGCCCACGCGCATGGCGCGGATCAGCAAGTCGTGCTGCGGCGCCCGCGTCAGCAGGATGAAGGAAGCGTCCGGATAATGGCGCGCCAGCGGTTCCAGCAGCTCGGCCTGGGCCGGCTCGACCTCGCTGGCATCGAACAGCACCAGTTCCGGCGGCTGCGCCAGCAGGCGCTCGACCGCTTCGCGCAAGTCGCGCCGCGTGGCCGCCAGCTGCAGCGCCGGCAGGCGCGCCGAGCCCTGTGCCGCCACCTCGGCCTGCAACCGCTCGTCATTGCTGATCAACAGCGCTTTCATGGGACCTCCTTTCGTTGCAGGGTCAGGGGCACGGCGCCTGGCCGGGCGTGTAGCCCAGGGCTTCGGCTGCCACCAGGGTGCTGGCGGACGGCAGACTGGCCGGCACCGGTACCAGCGGCATCAGCCGCTCGTAGGCCAGCGCCGGGCAGCCGGCGCCGGCGCCGCACAGGCTCACGCGCACGAAGCTGATGCAGCCGGCGCCGCGCGGGTCGCGCGTGCAGTTGATGCGGTTGGCCAGCGGGCAGCCCGGCAGCAGGGGCAGCGCGGCCAGGTTGCCGGCCGCGTCCTGCCACAGGTATTCGATGCGCAAGTTGGCCGCGCCCACGTTCGGCGCCAGCGGCAGCGCCCCGGCACTGTTGAACAGGGCCGCCTGGCGCAGCGCCTGCAGCGCGGCCGGATCGCTGAAATCGGCCATGGCGGCGGCACGCGCGGCGCGCCGCGTCACTTCCGGCAGGGCATTCCACAGGTACATGAGGCGCCCGTACTCCAACAGCGCGAACATGAAGGGCAGGAAGATCATGCAGACGATCGCGAATTCCACCGCCGCGACGCCGCGCTGCATGCCAGGTTTAATTGCCACGGCCCACCTCCGCATACACGCTCAAGCCCACCGGCTCGATGCTGGAGAACATATCGTTCCGGTACTGCATGCTGGCCAGTACGCCGACCTTGGATGGCACGGTGGCCGGTACCGTGCTGGGCGTCAGCGCATCGCACAGGCCGGGATCGCAGAGGAATTGCACCTCCAGGGTGCTCACGTCCAGGTTGGCCGCCGCCAGCGTTTCATCGATCAAGCCGCGGGCCGTGGCCAGCACGGCGGCGCGGCGCGCGCTGTCGCGCAGGTTTTCGATGGGCACGGTGGCCAGGTAGCGCGCGGCGTTGCTGGCGGCCCGGTCCAGCGCGGCGCCGCCCTCGGCCTGCAGCCCGTAGCGCAGGGCATGCACCAGCAATACCGACAGCGCAAACATCACCAGCGCGGTCTCGATGGCGGCCACGCCGCGCCAGCGCAGGCGCTTCATCGCAGCAGCTCCACGTCGGTGGCCAGCGCCGCCAGTTCCTGGGCGCTGAGGATGCCGGCAAACTCGCCCGGCACTTCGGCCGCCGTCGCCTGGGCCGTCAGCAGGAAGCGCGCCACGGCCAGCACCGTGCCATCGACGTAGGTGCCGGCGGCGACCGGGCAGGACAGCAGGGGCACGTACAGCAGGCGCCGGCCCTTGCGGCCCGCGTTCGAGGGCGCCGTGCTGTAGTTGGCATTGAAGTACGGCGCCGACGCGGTCGGCCAGGTGCCGCCGTTCAGGGCCGGCGAGGCGGGATACAGGACATTCCAGCTGCCGGTGGTGAAGCTGCCGCCGGCATAGCGCCGCGCCGGCCCGTACGCCCACAAGGTGCCGTACTGCGCCGGCGCCACGGCCGGCAGCGGCGGCGCGCCGTCGGCGATGGTCATCAAGGGTTTGCCGGCCGCCGGCGTGCTCGATGCGGCCGAGGCTTGCGGCGGGCTGCTGTTCATCCAGCTCGCCAATGCGCCATGGTACTCGCGCACATTGGTATCGGGCGGCGCCGAGTAAGGATCGCAGGCATTGCTGCCGCCATACACGCCGAAGCGCGAGTTCAGTTGCTGCCACAGGCCAAAGCCGGGGTTGCGGCGCAAGTGCAGCGCGCCGGACAGCGAGACGTAGGCCAGTTTTCCCGCGCACATGAAGGGGGCCAGCTGACTGTCGTCGGTGCTGGACGGCAGGGAGGCCGTGCCCGGCGGGCTGACCGGGTCGACCAGGAAGTATTCACCACTGGCGGCGCCCGCCGCCGGGTTGAGCGCCAGCAGGTTGTAGCCAACGCCGGAGCGGAAGCCGTAATCGATGCGCTCATCGGCCCCGCTGCCGTTGGCGCGCAGGGCCAGCGGCGTGCTGCTCGGGGCGCAGATGGCGAAAGGCAGCACGCGCGATCCGTTCGGGCCGGCCACGGCGCGCGCGCCGACGGTAAAGTCCTGGCCGGTCCCCAGCAGCGTGCCGAAGGCGGCCGGCACCGTGGTAAACGCGGCATCCAGCGCCGCCATGTCGGCGCGCGCATAGCGCAGCCCCGCCGGCGCGCTGGCGGCCGCACTGTAGCCCAGCCACGGCCCATCCGGCCCGCCGGCAAAGGACAGCGCGGCGGTGCCGAGCATGACGCTGCCCACGCCGCGCACGGTGCGGCCGGCCACCGCCAGCATGGCCTTGTTGTAGGCATTGGCGATGCCGCCCGCCGTGCCATCGAGCTGCTGCGCGGCACTCAGCGCCACGGCATCGGCCACCTGCTGCAACTGGGCCTGGCGCTGGAAGGCGATCGACAGTTCCAGCGCCAGGCCGCATACGCCCACCACCACCGGCAGCATGGCGGCAGCCAGCACCAGCGTCCCGCCGGCTTCGCGGCGCCGCTTCATTTGCGTTCTCCCGCGTCCGGCGCCGGCTCGCTGAAGGACTTGCGGTAGCGCGCCTGGGCCGCCGCCGCCGCCGGGCCATCGAGGGCGGCCGCCTCGCCTTCCGGCTTGACCAGGTGGGCCGTGATCACGAACAGCAGCTCGCTGCGGTCGTTCTGGAAATCCGTGCTGCGGAACAGCGCGCCCAGGATGGGAATCTCGCTGAGGAAGGGCACGCCCTTGGTGTTGTTGACTTGCGTGTGCCGGATCAAGCCGCCGATGGCGAAGCTCTGGCCGTCCTGCAGCTGCACCGTAGTGCTGGCGCGGCGCGTGGTAATCAGCGGGAAGATGGCACGTCCGAAAAAGCCGCTGCTGCTGACGCCGATGCCGTCGCGCGACAGCTCCGACACTTCCGGCGCCACCTTCAGGTTGATGCGGCCGCCCGCCAGCACGGTGGGCGTGAACTTCAGCCCGACGCCGAATTCCTTTTCCTCCAGGGTGACGCGGTTATTGTCCTGCGCCACCGGCACCATGACCTTGCCGCCTGCCAGGAAGCTGCCTTCCTGCCCGTTCATGGCCATCACGGTCGGTTCGGCCAGGATGCGCACCTGGCCGTCCTGGCGCTCCGCATCCAGCCGCACACTGGTGCCGTTGGACTTGGCCAGCGTCAGGCCGCTGCCCAGGGTCCCGCTCAGGAAATCGGCCAGCACCGTGGCCGTCCAGCTGCCGCCGGCATGGCGCAGCGACAGGCCGGCCTCCAGCCGCTCCAGCAGGGTCTTGGACACTTCCGCCACCTTCACTTCCAGCCGCACTTGTTGCGGCGCGCTGACGGCCAGCAGGTTGACCAGGCGCGGGCCGGGCGGCGCCGGCTGCGGCGGCGCCCCTTCCTTGTGCGCCAGCGGCTGGGCGGCCTGGCGCACGAAGGCTTGCGCCAGGTCCAGCACCTGGGCCAGCGTGGCGCCGTCGCTCACGCTGCCGCTGAGGGCGATGGCGTCGGCCGCGGCGCTGACCCGGATGCCGCGCTCCTGCGGCAGCAATTCCGCCAGGCTGGCGCGCAGCGGCGAAACATCCAGCCCCACCGCCACCTCCACCACGCTGCAGGCGCCGCCCTTGCCTTGCACGATCAGGTTGGTGCTGCCGATGTCGGCCCCCACCAGGTACAGCGTGTCGGGCGCCACCAGCGTGGCCTGCAGCACGTGCGGGTTGCCGATGCTGCGCCCGCTCACCGCATCGGGCAGGCGCATCAGGGTCGACTTGCCCAGTTCCAGCGCCAGCTTGCCCGGCACCGCGGGCGCCCCACTGCAGCGCAGGTTATCGCCGCGGGCCGGCGCGGATGAAAGGAGCAGCAGCGCCAGCAAAGCCGGCAGGCAGGGGAAGGCGGATCGCATGGCGGCTCCTCACAGGCATTCCTTGCTGCTGCGGTTGCCGTCGATGACGCCGATGCAGTAGCGCGCCGGCGCGGCCGGCTGCAACTGCGCGGTGCGCATGGCGCCGGGCGCAGCGGGCAGCGGTGCCGCGGCGGCAGCGCTGCCAGGCGGCGCCGGTTCGGCCGCCATCCCGAGCACGCTGTGGCGCGTGGCGCCCGGCGTGGCGGCCGGCCGCGGGTCGACCTGGTTGCGCAGCACCAGCGACAGCGTGCCGACGCTGCGCGCCAGGTCGAGGCGCTCGGCCTGGTCCGGCGTCACTTCCAGCGTGACGGCGTTGACCACGCGCGGCTTGGTATCGTCGCGCGCCACCTCCTGCGCCACAGCCAGCACCAGGATGCGCTCCAGCACGATCTTCGACAGCGCGGCATCGCTGCCGTTCCCGCCCTGCGCCGGCGCATGCACCAGGATGTCGACGAAATTGCCCGGCAGGGCGAAGCCCGCCACGCCCACCACGTCGTTGACGCGCACCGTGATGGCGCGCTTGCCTTCCGCGATCAGGGCCGACAGGCCGCCCAGCGTGCCGGCCGGCGCCAGCTTGGCTTCCGTCACCGGCTCGCCGCGCTGCACGCTGGCTTTCAGCACCCGCCCCGCCAGCGCCGCCAGCTCATGCTGTGCGCCGGCAGGGAGGCTGTTGCGCGGCCATTCCGCCAGCGCCACCATGTCGGGCGCCAGGCGCTGGCCGAGGCCGACGTCGGCGGCCGCCACCGCAATGCGCACGGTGGCGGGCGCCGACTGGTGTACCAGCCAGCGCGATGCCAGCAGCACGGCGCCCAGCCCCAGCAGGGCCGCCAATCCCAGCATCAGCAGCGCGCGCCGGCCCTTCATGCGGCACCATCGGCAAACATGGACGACCAGGCCTGGTCCAGCGTGGCCGGGTTCAGGCTGGGCACCGTGCCGGCGAAGCCGGCGAATTCCGCCACCCGCGCCACGATTTCGCGCGGCAGGCTGGCCAGCAGCGGCTGGCCGCTGCCCTGGTGCAGCTGGCCCACGAGGTAGGCCAGCGCCGCCTCATCGGCTTCGATGCCGCGCGCCCGGCATTGCTGGCGCAGCAGGCTGCGGTAGCTGGCTTCCGGCAGCGGGCCCAGCGCCACCTTGTAGCCGATGCGGCGCAGCGCCGCGCCATCCAGCAGTGCTTGCGGCGCCAGGTTGGTGACGAAGGCCAGCACCACGCCGCACGGCACGCTGAAGGTATGGCCGCCGGGTAGCGACAGCTGGTCGGTGCCGCTGTCGAGCAATTGCGTGAAGCGGTTCAGCAGCGCGGTGGCCGGCAGGCGCTGGCGGCCCAGGTCATCGACGATCAGCAGGCCGTGGCAGGCCTTCAGCTGGGGCGGCGCCAGGTAGCAGCCGCCGGCCGCATCGTGGCGCAAGTCGAGCATGGCGCCATCGAGCTCGGCGCCCAGCTGCACCACCGGCCGCTGGCACAGCTGCCAGCGCGTGTCGCCGCTGCGCGCGCCGGATGGGCGCCCCGGCAAGGGCACCGGCGGCAAATGCACCGCCGGGTCGTACAGCTGGATGATGGCGCCGCCGGCCGCCACCGCATGCGGCACCGCCACCACGCCCTGCAGCAGGCGCCCCAGCTTGCGCGCCAGCGTGCTCTTGCCGCTGCCGGATGGCCCGTACAGGCAGACCGAGCGCCCGGCATGCATGGCCGCCCCCACCAGCTCGTGGATGCGCGGCGGCAGGCAATCGTCGGCGAACACGCTGGCCACGTCGGCCGCCAGCACGGGCGGCAGTTGCACCGCCTGGCGCTGCAGCTGGGCGCGCCAGGCTTCCAGCGGCACCGGCGCCGGCCCTGCATAGGGCGAGCGTTCCAGCCATTCCGCGGCGCGCTGGCGGCCAATGCCGGTCAGCTGGTATTGCACATCGATGTCCGAATCGCCGCGCCAGGCCACTTCCACCACTTGCTCGTGCTGCAAGCCATCGAGCACTTCGCGCAGCACGTTGATCGACAGCCGCAGGCGGCTGGTCAGCACCGACAGGTGGCATTTGCCCGCCCCCAGCAAGGCCTTGCCCGCCAGCTCGGCCAGCATGGCCGGTTCCAGGCCGGTGTCGCGCACGCTGCGCGGCGGGGGCGGCAGCAAGGGCTGCTCATCGTCTGCAAAATCGATCATGGTGACCTCCCTGTTGGAACGATGATAGCCATGCGTTTCCAGGTGGATATTGAGGCGGAGCAAATTTCAGCGATGCGCCAGTGCAACGGTGGCAATGGTGCCGGCCGCGATCGCCACGGCGTACGGCATGCCGTCCGTCTTGCCGCCGCGCCAGCGCGCCACCTGCAGGCACACCAGGGCCAGCACCCCGCCCGCCATAGCGCTCAGCAGGGCAAGCTGCAGCGCCTGCCAGGGACCGACGAAACTGCCGGCCATGGCCACCAGCTTGACGTCGCCGGCCGCCATGCCGCCCAGCACATACAGGGGCAGGAACAGCAGCAAGCCCACGCCCGCGCCGGCCACGCCCTGCGCCAGCAGCGCCGTGCCGCCGCCCAGGCGCCAGTGGAGCGCCAGTGCCAGCAGCATGCCCGCCAGCACCAGCACGTTGGGGATCCGGCGCCAGGCCAGGTCCGATGCTGCCGCCTGGAATACCAGGCACAGCAGGATGATTTCGAGTCCGCTCATGGGTAAAAGGCCGGCGGCCAGGCCGCCACCGGGTCGCCGGCCAGCTGCTAGGACAGGGCGCCTTGCACCGAGTTGAACACGGCGATCAGCGCTGTCTGGACCGGATCGAGCGCAGTCCCCACCGCCACCGCAATGACCGAGGCGATCAAGCCATACTCGATAGCCGTCACGCCCCTGTCATCCCTGATGAAACGCCTCACTGCAGAAAGTGCTTTCATGATGATCTCCTTCGCTAGGAAAACTCTGACGCCTGGGCTGCGCATCATTGGCTTCACTATAGGAGCCATTCCTACCAGCAAGTTGATATACCGCAAGCTTTCCGCACAGAACTTTTCGTCGTACTTCCGGGATCTATGTCAAACTCCCGCCAAGGCCGTGTGTTGCAATGAGGTCGCGTTTTTACATGAAACTGCGCAAAGTTAATTGCCGAGAATACAAAAAAGAATTATCCTGATCAGCTATCCTTAAGAAAGCCCCTTGCTTTGCCACTGAGCGCCTAGTTATCGGACACTCACATGGATTCCCTTCTGAAACATATGGTGGACATGACCGGCCACCGCGATCACACGATGCTCGACATCTCAGTGATCTCGGCGGTAGCGGAATTGGCATCCGCCACGCAGGCACGTGTGCTGAGCATCGTCAATGTACGAGGCCAGCTGTACGTGCGTCCGCGCGCCGTGATCGAGCGCGGCCAGCCTGCACGCATGGAGGAGAATTCCGATCCAGCGACGCCCGGCGAACCGGTCAGCAGCCTGCCGGCCCTGGCGCGCTGCCTGGCCCACCACGAATCGAGCGCCGACTACATGACGCCCGAAGGTGAGCACACACTCTGGCTGCCGATCTGGATGGGCGACAAGGCCGATACCTGCCTGGAAATCGTCAACCCCACCCCCTACACCAGCGACACCATCCATATCATTGGCGGCATTGTCAGCGTGTACAGGAATTTCCAGAATTTGCTGGATTACAGCGAACGCGACTCCCTGACCGGCCTGTTGAACCGCAAGACCTTCGACGACCAGCTGGCCAAGATGCTGCAAGCCTCCGCCGAGCACGACACCCTGGCGGTGCCGCCGGACGGCCACGAGCGGCGCAGCCCGCACGAGCAGGAAAAACAATGGCTGGCCGTGGTCGACGTCGACCATTTCAAGGCAGTTAACGATAAATTCGGGCATTTGTACGGCGATGAGGTCCTGATCCTGATCGCCAACCTGCTGCAATCGTCGTTCCGCGCCCAGGACCGCGTGT
>CBHWEO010000114.1:0-16366 GCA_966112955.1 uncultured Duganella sp.
GTGTGGTTTCCACCCCACCCCCCCTTAATCCGGTATTGTTTTTCACAAACCTCGGGTCCCCCCCCCATGTTTGACACGGCCTCAGCCGTTGAGGTGGTTGACCAGGTTCTGGAAGGCGTGGCGGAAGTAGAGCTCGTAGCTGGCTTGTTCGACGTAGCCGAGGTGCGGGGTGCACAGCACGTTCGGCATGCGCAGCAGGGGCGAATTTTCCGGTAGCGGTTCGGTTTCGAAGACGTCCAGCGCGGCGTAGCCGGGGCGGCCGGCTTCCAACGCTGCTTCCAGCGCACCGCTGGCGACTAGTTCGGCCCGGCTCACATTGACGAACAGCGCGTCCGGTTTCATGCGCGCCAGGTCTTCCGCCGTGACGATGCCGCGCGTGCCATCGGCCAGCCGCAAGTGCAGCGACAGCACATCGGCTTCCGCAAAGAAGGCTTCGCGCGAGGCAGCCGCCTCGTAACCATCAGCCACGGCCGCCGCCCGGCTCGCTTCGCTGCCCCACACGGTCACGCGCATGCCGAACGCCTTCGCATATCCCGCCACCAGCTTGCCGATCTTGCCATAGCCCCAGATCGCCATCGTGCCGCCGGCCAGCACCTTGCCCAGCGTATTGTGCTCGTGGCGGATCGACACTTGCTGCCACTGCCCATCGCGCAATTTGCCGGCGTATTGGAACAGCTTGCGCCGCGCCGCCATCACCAGCGCCCAGGTCAGTTCGGCCGGCGCGGTAGGCGATCCTACCCCTTCCAGCACGGTAATGCCCAGATCGCGGCACGCTTCCATGTCGATATGGCCGCTGACCTTGCCGGTCTGAGAAATCACTTTCAGGTTCGGCAGCCTGGACAACAAGGCGCGGTTGAACGCCGTGCGTTCGCGGATCAGCACCAGGGCTTCGAACGGCGTCAGCCGGGCTACCAGCTGGCCCATGCCGCGCACGGAATTGTTGAAAATTTTGACTTCATGGCCGTCCAGCAGCTTGAAGCATTCCAAGCCACGGGTTGCATCCTGGTAATCATCGAGAATCGCGATTTTCATGGCAGTTAGCAGCTTTTATGATGAAAATGGTAGGGAAATAACATGATCGTGAATATCTGGAATAGCCTACTACATTACTCGGGCATTCTTCCTACATTTTTGTCGGAAACGCGGGGTCACAGGTGTACAATCGGCCCAATTCCAGGAGCCCGACAGGGCCCCAGCAGTATATGTTCCAGTGCCTGAGCCCACCCCCGGCCAGGTGCGCGCGCCCTCGAGAAATCGGGCGTATCGACAGAACCGCCGTACTACGCCGAAGCATCCGATCTTCCGCGCGCAAGCTATCAGCTGACGACGATCCTGCCGTGCCGGGACAAGACAGAATTCTTTATTGGCATTGGAGGTACTATGAATCAGCCCGTTATGGGAGGCGTTGCAACAGTGAACGCACCAGCTTACATCAAACAGCAAAAGCTGATCAATTGGGTGGCGGAAGTCGCCGCATTGACCAAGCCGGACCGCATCTACTGGTGCGATGGCTCGCAGGAAGAGTATGACCGCCTGTGCGCCGAAATGGTTGCCGCCGGCACCATGAAAAAGCTGAACGAAGAAAAGCGCCCGAATTCTTACCTGGCTTGCTCCGACCCGACCGACGTGGCGCGCGTGGAAGACCGCACCTTCATCTGCTCGAAGACGAAGGAAGAAGCCGGCCCCACCAACAACTGGATCGACCCACAGGAAATGCGCGGCACCCTGAACGGCCTGTTCGACGGCTGCATGGTCGGCCGCACCATGTATGTGGTGCCTTTCTCGATGGGCCCGCTGGGCTCGCCGATCGCCCACATCGGCGTGGAACTGTCCGACTCGCCTTATGTGGCGGTCAATATGCGCGTGATGACCCGCATGGGCAAGGCCGTGTATGACGTGCTGGGCACCGACGGCGAATTCGTGCCGGCCATCCATACCGTCGGCATGCCGCTGGCTGCCGGCCAGAAAGACGTGCCTTGGCCATGCAACGCCACCAAGTACATCGTGCACTTCCCGGAAACCCGCGAAATCTGGTCCTACGGTTCCGGCTACGGCGGCAACGCGCTGCTGGGCAAGAAGTGCTTCGCGCTGCGCATCGCTTCCACCATGGGCTACAACGACGCCAAAAACGGCGGCGACGGCTGGCTGGCCGAGCACATGCTGATCCTGGGCGTGGAATCGCCTGAGGGCAAGAAGCACTACGTGGCAGCCGCCTTCCCATCGGCCTGCGGCAAGACCAACTTCGCCATGCTGATCCCGCCGAAGACCTTCAACGGCTGGAAAGTCACCACCATCGGCGACGACATCGCCTGGATCAAGCCGGGCAAGGATGGCCGCCTGTACGCCATCAACCCGGAAGCCGGCTACTTCGGCGTGGCGCCCGGCACCAACACCAAGACCAACTCGAACTGCATGTCCTGCCTGAACGAGAACACCATCTTCACCAACGTCGCGCTGACCGACGACGGCGACGTGTGGTGGGAGGGCCTGACCAAGGAAGCGCCTGCGCACCTGGTCGACTGGCAGGGCAAGGACTGGACCCCGGCGTCCGGCACCAAGGCATCGCACCCGAACGCGCGCTTCACCGTGTCCGCCGAGCAGAACCCGGTGATCGACCCGGCATGGAACGACCCGGCCGGCGTGCCGATTTCCGCCTTCATCTTCGGCGGCCGCCGCTCCACCACTGTGCCGCTGGTGACCGAAGCGCGCAACTGGGTGGAAGGCGTGTACATGGCTGCCACCATGGGTTCCGAAACCACCGCTGCGGCCGCCGGCCAGCAGGGCGTGGTGCGCCGCGACCCGTTCGCCATGCTGCCTTTCATGGGCTACAACATGAGCGACTACTTCCAGCACTGGCTGGACATGGGCAAGCGCCTGGAAGGCAAGGGCGCCACCCTGCCGAAGATCTTCTGCGTTAACTGGTTCCGCACCGACGAGAACGGCCACTTCGTATGGCCAGGCTTCGGCGACAATATGCGCGTGCTGAAGTGGATGCTGGAGCGCGTGGAAGGCACCGGCGGCGGCATCGAGAACATCTTCGGCACCACCCCGCGCTACGGCGACATCATGTGGGACGGCCTGCCGTTCACCGAAGAAGAATTCGAGACCATCACCTCGATCGACAAGGACGCCTGGCGTGCCGAACTGAAGCTGCACGCCGAACTGTTCGACAAGCTGGCCTACCACCTGCCACAAGAGCTGAAGGACAATATGGCCAAGCTGGAGCAGCGCCTGAACGGCTAAGCTTTCCGTGTCACAAGAAATGTCCACTTGGGGTCAGGAACCAAGTGGACTTTTTTTTCTTCACATCAAATTCTGTCCACATCGTTCCTGACCCCGGGTGGACAAAAGTTTATTGGCCGGAAGTAGTGGGCATGGGCGGCAAGCCCATCATCTTGCGGCGGATATCGAGGGCGCTTTCGTCTTCGATGATGACCGGCTTGCCGGTCGCCACCTGGGTGCCGTAGCGCTGCGGCAAGCCCTTGGCCACGCGCAGGCGGTCTTCGGCCTGCGCCAGCTGGGAGCCGGGCACGTCGTTCTCGGCCTGCGCCTCGCGCAGTGCCGGCAGCAGGGCTTCCAGCTCTTTTTCCGGGGTGCGCATCAGGACCGTGAAGGCGTTCTGCGACAACTCCGGTCCGGCGAACTTCACGCCCGGCCAGCCGTGGGCGGCGACAATGGCCTTCAGCCGCGCCAGTTCCTTGCGGTCGCGCGCCGCATCGCGCTTGCCGGGCGCGCCCATGCCTTCCAGCGCACGGATGGCGGCCAGCTCGCGGCTGTCGAGCACCTTGCGCCGCACGATGATTTCGTCGCCGGTGATGGTGGTGGCGCCGGGCGTGCCGGCGGCGCGCACCGTCACGCGCGCATTGCCACGGGCGTGGGTGGTGCCGCGGTTGTCCTGTTCCACCTGGTTGCCTTCCACCTGCACGGTGTGCGCCGGCCCGATGGGCAGCATGACGCGCGCCACTTCCTTGCCTGCCGCCAGGGTGTGTACGCTGATGCGGCTGGGTTCGGCGCCGATGGCCACGCTCGAGGCAGCCATCAGCAGCGGCAACGCAAGCTTGTAGACGCTCATCATGAACCAACGGTAGCAAACTTGCTGGAACAGTGGAGCACGTGTGACAAAGGGTGACTTTTGGAAAGCCATCAACAGGCTATCATGCCCGCTTCATCACAGCGGGGCAGACATGGCGGAACTCGAAATAGCAAAGCACGGCAAGAATGTCATCAACATGGCGATCCACAAGCAGCACGGCCTGGTGCACAAACTGAAGGAAATCGCGCTGGAGGTGGTAATCATCGTGTTCGCGGTGAGCATCAGTATCTGGTTCCACAGCCTGAGCGAGCACCGCCACGAGCAGCAGCAAGTCAAAGCCTTCCTGCTGGGCCTGAAGGCCGACCTCACGCGCGACGTCATGAACCTGAATGACGGCACGCTGGCCTACCGGAGCTACGATGCCGCCTACAAGTACCTGGCTGCGCTCGACCCCCATGGCATGCCGGACGGCGAAAAGTTCCAGAATGCCTGTGCGCAGCTCAATATGAGCGCCCTGTTCATCCCGGTCAACAGCCGCTTCGAAGGCTTCAAGTCGAGCGGCAAGCTGACCAATATCGAGGATGAAGAACTCCTGAACGATATCCTGACGCTGTATGAACTCAGGCATAAATCGCTCAGCCTGTCGGAAAGCGGCTGGAAGTCCAACCAAAGCAGGCTGCGCACCTACCTGGACACTGCCCTGGAGCAGGGCGACGCGCCGCAGCAGTACTACCAGGCGCTCACCACGCCGAACGGCAAGCGCCTGTTGCGCAATATGGCGACCCATCCGCAGCTGTACGAGCGCTATGCCGGCATCATTGAGCTCAGCACGAAGATCGTCAAACGCATCGATGTCCTGTACAACGAAGCATGAGTAAACTTTTATACAAAGTTTTTCTTGACACTACATTCGTGAAGGGCGCAGAATCAGCGCTCGTTAGTATTTCATAAACCAGATTAAGAAAGGACGACCATGCCACGTAAGGCTATCCATTGGATTAAGCACACCAGATAGCCCCGATGCGCGTGCGCTCGGGGCCTCTGGCGAATCGCCACCCCCGAGCCGGACGTCCTGCGACAGAACCCCGGTGAGGAAACTTGCCGGGGTTTTTGTTTTTGGGGTCCCGGCAGCAATGAGCAACAGAACAAGGAGTGAATAAATGCGACCATACCAACGCTTCCTGAGGAAATGGATCACGACCAACCTGCACGTGGTCACCAAGGACAACTTCGCCAACATCGCTGAACTGGAGCTGCATGACCACCAGCAGGACCATGCCGCCAACACCTTGTACGCGATCGCGGAAGCGAGCTTCCATCCCAACTATCATTGCCGCGCCATAGCGGACAAGGATGGGGTGGTGGGATTCCTGATGTACGCCGCGCCGGGTGAGGCCGACGAGCCGGGCGACTACGCCATCTACCACCTGATGGTGGACCGCCGCTACCAGGGCCGCGGCCATGGCCGCCGTGCCGTCGCGCTGGCGCTGGCGGAGATCCAGAAGCACGGCGACGTGCAGCGCATCTGGACCAGCTACCGTCCCGACAATGCCGTAGCAAAGGAACTGTATGCCGCCTGCGGCTTTGCCGAAACCCAGGTCGACGACGACGGCGACATGTACGCCGTCTGGACCCCCGAGCCGTATTGAAACAAACGCTTGCTATTTCGCACAGGTGTGCTAAAGTTCCGCCCATGGACACCCTGACAGCCAAAAGCGAAGCGACCTTCGCCACCATCCTAGACGCTGCCATGGAAATGGCGGCGGCGGAAGGCATCGGCAAGCTGTCGCTGGGCGAGATCGCCAAGCGTACCGGCATCAGCAAGAGCGGGGTGTTTTCGCGCGTGGGCTCGCTGGAGCAGTTGCAGTGCGCCGTGCTGGACGAGTACGACCGCCGCTTTGCGGCCGAAGTCTTCATGCCTTCGCTGCAACTGCCGCGCGGCCTGCCGCGCCTGCAGGCGCAGGTGGCGGCCTGGTTCAAGCGCGCCGCCGACGAGGCGCTGCGCACCACCTGCCTGTACACCGCGGGCGCTTTCGAGTTCGACGATTACGAGGACAACACGGTACGCGACCGCCTGGCGCAGGGCGTCACGGCCTGGCGCGCCTCGCTGCGCAAGACCGTGCTGCAGGCGATGGAAGCCGGCCAGCTGCGCCCGGACACGGATCCCGAACAGCTGGTGTTCGAGATTTACAGCCTGGTGGTGGGCTTGCTGCACGACGCCCGCTTCCTGCACGACGAGCAGTCGCCGCGCCATGCGCAGCGCGCCTTCAACCGCCTTATTTCGACGTACAAGAGTTTCAACGACTTGTGATTTTTGGGTTGCCGCGGGTTCGCCTGCGGCCTTTTTTTGGACATAATTCGCACAGGTGTGCGAAATTGGAGAGAAAAATGCGCTACTTATTCTTGCTGGTGCCGGTCGGCATTTACTTCCTCAGTCATAGCAACCTGTGGGGCATCCTGCGCGGACTGCCGAAGAACAACAGCGATTTCGGCGAAAACTATTAAGGAGCGGCCATGGTCCTCGACTTCTATTTCGACTTCGCGTCCGGCTATTCCTACTTCGCCGCCCGCCGCATCGAATGGCTGGCCGCCGCTAACGGCGCCACCGTACGCTGGCACCCGGTGCTGCTGCCGGCGCTGACGCAGGTCACCGGCGTGCTGCCCTCGCCGGTGGTGCCGCTCAAATGGCGCTACGTCACGCGCGACATGCAGCGCACCGCGCAGGAAGAGGCGATTCCCTTCAACCCGTCGCCGGCCTTCCCGCAGATGCTGGTGGCGCCGGGCCGCGCCATGCTGTGGCTGCGCGCCAACCATGGCGAGGACGTGGCGGTGTCGTTCGCGCGCACCTGCTTCCAGGCTTACTACGCCGACAGCGTGGACATTGCCGACAAGGCCGTGCTGCTGGGAATCGCGCAAGGCCTGGGCGTCGACGGTTCGGCCTTCCTGGCTGGGATGGAAGACCCGGCCATCAAGGCCCAGTTCAAGCAGGGCAGCGAGGATGCGCTGGCGCAGGGCGTGTTCGGCGTGCCCTTCGTCTTGGCCGACGGCGAGCCGTTCTGGGGCTACGACCGCTTGCCGCAGCTGGAACGCTGGCTGGCGGCGGCGCGCAAGGTGGCCTAACGCCGCAACTGCTCGGGCGTCAGCCACAGCTCCTTGCGCGCCAGCGGCGTGGCCGGCGGCAGGCCGGGGTTGGGTAATTCGATGACGCGGCGCTTGCCCAGCGCCGCCTTGTCCAGCATGTCGCCGTAGTACGTGAGCAGCAGGCGGTCGAAGGAGCCGTCCGCTTGCGCCAGTTCCAGCCCGCGCCGGATGTCTTCCGCCAGCGCCGCATTGTCGCGGTGGACGAAAAAGTAATCGGCCGCCATGTAGTGCAGCACCAGGTAAGGCTCGGCGGCCAGGCCGGGGTGCTGCGGCAGCTCCGACCAGATCTCATTGACCGAGCGCGGCACGGCGTCGATGCGGTGGGCGGCCAGCATGCGGAACAGGCGCTCGTAGCTCGGCACGCTGTCCGGGTCCAGTCCGCTGGCGCGCAGCACGGCGAGGTCGGGCCAATCCTGCCCGACGGCCATGCGGATGCCCCGCAGCTCGCGCGCGCTGCGCACTTCGCGCAGCCAGTCGCGCTTGTCCTGCCGCACCAGCAGGATGCGCCAGCCGATCAAGCCCTTGCTGATCGGGATGCGCACCGGCAGCATCTGGGCCTCGCGCTCGGCCGAAGTCATGGTGCCGATCACGTGCACGTTGCCGCTGCCGGCCATCAGTTCGGCGATGGCTCGGTTCTGCTGGCGGTAGAGGGGCGCCAATTCGGCATGATGTTCGCTGCCCGCCTTGCGCAAGGCAAGCTGCAGCAGGTCGAAGCCGTAGTCGCTCTTGCCGTTTTCATAGCGGGGCGGCGCCGCGTAATAGATCGTGGCCGCTTGCAGCGGCAGGCATGCCAGCAGCAAGATGGCCAGTGCGGCAATTGGCATTCGCATAAGCAGGCCCACGGTTGAGTCGTATTGCTTACACTTTAGTAGCGCTGCCGGGCCTGCGCAATTGATCGGCGGAAAAATCGTTGCTATGATGGGTCACTTCTTCCTCGCTTTCCCCCAAAGGCCGGCCCATGAAAATCATCAGTGGTTTGGATGCCTACGGCAACCTGTTCCAAGGTGTTAAAAAACGCACGTTCCGCTATCCGTCCAAAGGCGAGACGGGCTATCACGAGGGCGTGCTGCTGCCCAAGCTCAGCCCCCGCTTCGAGATCGGCCCCAAGGAAAAGATCTTCACGATCGGTTCCTGCTTTGCGCGCGAAATCGAAACGCGCCTGACTGCGCGCGGCTTCGACGTGCCGATCGCCACCTTCCCTAATCCGCACATGCTGAACGAATACAATGCCGGCACCATCCTGCAGCGTATCGAAAGCGTGTATGGCATGTTCGACTACCCGGAAGGCATGGGCATCGAGGAAACCGACAAGGGCTGCTTCGACCTGTTCCTGCACATTGCCCAGGCGCCGGTGACGATGGAAGTGCTGCTGTACCGCCGCCGCCTGATCGCCGACCTGTACCAGCAGCTGAAGGCTGCCGATACCGTCGTCATCACGCTGGGCCTGATCGAAACCTGGTTCGACACCCGCTTCCAGTGCTATGTGAACAAGGCGCCCAGCCGCGCCATGGTCATGCGCGAGCCGGAGCGCTTCCAGTTCCACCGCATGGACGTGGAGGACGTGTCGGCCCGCGTATCCAACGCGCTGCAGCTGATCAACTCGCACTCGCCGAACAAGAAGATCATCCTCACCGTCAGCCCGATCCCGATCGAAGCCACGTTCTCGCAATCGAATGCGATCGTGGCCAATTCGTACTCGAAATCTGTGCTGCGCGTGGTCGCCGAAAAGATGGTCGCCGATTTCGACAACGTGGACTACTTCCCAAGCTATGAGATGGCGCTGTCCGGCGGCATGCAATACTTCCAGGACGATAACGTGCACGTGAACGACGCGATGGTCGAAATCATCACCTCGCACATGCTGAAGAATTACATCCCCGCCAGCGGCGAGGCGGAAGCCGAACCGGTGGTGACGCTGAATTACATCGATGGCGAGGCGCACAACCGCCTGACCACACCCGGCTGACATGAAACGCATCATCATCGACCTCGACGAAACCATCTGCCGCACGGAGAACGGCGATTACGGCAATTCGGTACCGGTGGCGGAAGTGGTGGAAAAGCTGCGCTGGTACCACAGCCAGGGCTTCGAGATCGCCATCCATACCAGCCGCAATATGCGCACCTATGCCGGCTCGATCGGCAAGATCAACGCCAACACGCTGCCGCTGATCATCGACTGGCTGCAGAAGCATGAAGTGCCGTATGACGAGATCTATGTCGGCAAGCCGTGGTGCGGCCACGACGGCTTCTACGTCGATGACCGTGCCGTGCGCCCGTCGGAATTTGCCAGCCTGGATTACGAAGGGCTGCTCAAACTGATCGGCAAGGCATGATCCTGATCACTGCCGGGGCCTACGTCGGCCAGGAACTGCAGAGCGGCTTCGGCAAGGTGCCGCCTTGCATGCTGCCGGTCGGGAACCGCCCCATCCTGGAATACCAGATCGAAGTGCTGCGCGCCAAGTTCCCCAGCGAGCGCCTGGTGCTGTCGCTGCCGGCGCAATTCCAGCCCAGCGCCGGGCATGAGCGCACGTTCGCCGAGCACCGCATCGAGCGCGTCTTCGTCAAGGAAGGCCTGACGCTGGCGGATTCCGTGCTGTACGCGGTCAATGCCACGGCAGACGAAGGGGAAACGCTGCGCATCCTGCACGGCGACACCCTGATCTACGACCTGCCGGACGGCGAGGACGTGATTTCCACCAGCCGCACCCGCACCGACTATCCGTGGGAAATCGAAACCGCCAGCGCGGAAGAAGAAGTGGTGTGGAGCGGCTATTTCGCCTTTTCCAGCACGCGCCAGCTGCAGCGCTGCCTGGCTTTGTCGGGCGGCAGTTTCACGGCTGCCATCCGCGCCTACGATGTGGGACGCCCGCTGCGCCGCGTGCCGGTCGAGCGCTGGCTGGACGTGGGCCACATCAACACCTATTTCGCCTCGCGCGAGAAGTTCACCACGGAGCGCAGCTTCAACAGCATCGCCATCGGCGACGGCTGCGTCACCAAGAGCGGCGAGCATGAACGCAAGATCGAGGCGGAGATCCACTGGCTGCGCCAGGTGCCGCGCATGGTCAAGTTGCGCACCCCGCAGCTGCTGGAAGCGGGCGAAGTGGCGGGCAAGCCTTACTACGTGCTCGAGTACTTGCACCTGGTGCCGCTGAACGAATTGTTCGTGCACGGCCGCCAGCCCGTGATCTTCTGGAACGCCATCTTCCGCCATTGCGATAACTTCCTGGCCGAATGCCGGCGCGCCCTGCTGGCGCTGCCCGCCGCCGAACGCGCACAGCAGGAAGACCTGGCGCAGCAAAGCGCGGAAGCGCTGCGCATCACCAAGACCGGACAAAGGCTCGAACAATTCGCCAAACAGCGCGGCTTCGACCTGGAGCGCGGCTGGCAGTTCAATGGCCAGGCGGCGCCCAGCCTGGGCGCCATCTTCCGTGAAGTGGCGGTCCTGGCGCGCCAGCAGCCCAGCATTCCCGGCGTGATGCATGGCGATTTCTGCTTCAGCAATATCCTGTACGACAGCCGGGCCGACGCCATCAAGGCCATCGACCCGCGCGGCCTGACGCTGGACGGCGAGCTGTCGATCTACGGCGAGATCAGTTACGACATCGCCAAGTTGAGCCACTCGGTGATCGGCCTGTACGACTACATCATCGCCGGCCTGTTCACGCTGCAGCACGACGGCGCGTACGGGCTGGAATTCAGCCTGCACACCGATGCCTGGCTGGAGACGCTGCAGCAAGCCTTCCTCGCCAAGGATTTCGTGGAAGGCCAGTACCCGGCGCGCGACAGCCTGCCGCAAGTGGTGCTGCTGTTCCTGTCGATGCTGCCGCTGCACGCCGACAACAGCCACCGCCAGCTGGCACTGATGGCCAACGTGTTCCGACTCTATTCGATGCTGGAGAAAGCATGATCGTGATTCCCATGGTAGGGCGCAGCTCGCGCTTCTTCCAGGCCGGCTACACGCGGCCGAAATACGAGCTGGAGGTCGATGGCGCCAGCGTCTTCGAGCACGCGGTAGCCTCCTTCCGCGCCTACTTCGACAGTGACTTCTTCCTGTTCCTGGTGCGTAGCGACTACGAGGCCGAGCAGTTCGTGCGTGCCAAGCTGGCCACGCTGGGCGTGCGCCGCTTCCAGGTCGTGGTGTTCGACCAGGAGACGCAAGGCCAGGCCGACACCGTCTACCAGGGGCTGCAGCACGTGCCGGCCGGCGACGAGGAACTGTACATCTTCAACATCGACACCTTCCGCCCAGGCTTCACCAAGCCGGCGCAGCCCGGCGACGGCTACCTGGAAGTATTTTCCGGCGAAGGCGAACACTGGTCCTTCGTCCTGCCCGGGCCAGGCGGCCGCGCCCTGCGCACCACCGAGAAGGAGCGCATCTCCGACCTGTGCAGCGACGGCCTGTATTACTTCCGCACGCGCGCCCTGTTCGAACAAGTGTTCGAACGTGCGCGGCGCGAGGGCGCGACCGTGCGTGCCGAGTATTACATCGCGCCGCTGTACAACTACCTGATCGCGGAAGGCCGCGACATCCGCTACGTGCAGGTCGACCGCAGCGAAGTGGTGTTCTGCGGCACACCGGACGAATACCGCCAACTGACTGGAAAGGCACACTGATCCCATGGCACAACGATCCGTCAGCGTCCTGTTCACGGGCCAGCTGCGCGACAAGGAAATGTTCGAGCGCAGCCTGGAAGAATTGGGCGCGCTGTCCTGCGTCAATGAATTCATCCTGTCGACCTGGCACGAGGAAGCGCTGGCCAATGCCGACTACCTGAAGGGCTTGCAGGCGCGCCATGGCTTGAAGGTGGTCACCGCCAACGATCCCGCGCTGCCGTTCGACCGCTTCAACGGCTTCCGCCAATCCGTGTCGATCCGGCGCGGGCTGAACGCCGTCAGCAAGGGTCCGTACGTGTTCAAGACCCGCACCGACTGCCACATCGATGCACAGGCGCTGGCCTACCTGGCGGCGAAAGACCATACCATCGCCAGCCCAACCACGGCGCAGCTGCGCATCTTCCGCGAAAAGGTGTCCGTCACCTGCGCCTCGCCGTTCGCGCCGTTCTATATCGACGACAAGCTGCTGTTCGGGCACCACGGCGACCTGATGAAGCTGTGCAGTACCGAATTCCTCGACCTGAAATACCCATCGTCGGCGAAATTCGGGCACTACATCCGCTTCTATCCCGCCTTCATGCAGCAATTCCCCATGTTCCGGGAATTCATCCGGCGCGAAATCCTGATCACGGCCAGCAACATCCCGTTCCGCGAGCTGTTCCTGCCAACCATGCTGAAGCACCGCGAATACGGCGTGATGCTGCTGGCCTATTACCGCATCATGTCGGAATTCTTCTGCCTGGACTGGAACGGCCACACGCCCTTCTTCCGCGGCGAACAGGCCAGCTACATCGACGGCAGCGGCGAACTGGAACTCAATCCGGACCGCTTCTGCTCCAGCAATGCCTTCTTCAGCGAAGCGGCGCAGGGGCGCATGGACAGCAAGGAGCTGGGCAGCCTGGTGGCGGCGGCCGCCGCCGACGTGCGCTACATGGCCGACATGCGCGACATCGGCAACGGCATCGACTGGAAAGCCTTCTGGGCCGCGCGCCTGGTGGAAGCGAAGGACATCCTGCAATACGACAAGCACATTGAAGAAGCGCGGCGCCTGATGCGGGCCGGCGAAATGTCGAACGCCTTCAACATCCTGAACACGCTGCTGCCCTGCGATCCGGGCAATACGCAGCTGCTGTTCCTGATGGCCGGTTGCTACGATTCGGTCGGCGACACCGCCAAGGCCACGGCCATGCTGCACACCTGCATGGAACTGGGCGACAGCTTCGATTCGCTGGCGGGACAGATGCTGGCGCAGCTGCAGGCACGGGGCGGCGCGCCGGCCGCCTGAACGCGGCCTACTGTGTGACGTCCACCCATTCGGCGCCGGTCAGGCTGGCCATGCGCTCCGGGCAGATACGCACGGCGGCGTTGATGGCGCCGCCGGCCGGGATCACTTCCCGGTAGCCGCGCAGCGAGACATCGCAATAGACGGGAATCGGTCCCGGCAAACCGAACGGACAAACGCCGCCGACCGGATGGCCGGTTAGCGCTTCCACTTCGTCGGCGCCGAGCATGCGCGCGGTCGCGCCGAAATGGGCCTTGAACTTCTTGTTGTCCAGCCGTGCGTCGCCGCGCGTCACCACCAGCACGATGCCGTCCTTCATGCGCAACGAGAGCGTCTTGGCGATCTGGCCCGGCTCCACGCCGTGCGCCGCAGCCGCCAGCGCCACGGTGGCGGTGCTTTCCGCCAGTTCGATCACTTCCAGGTCCGGCGCGTGCCGCGCCAGGAAGTCCTTGACGGAATGCAGGCTCATTATTTTTTCTTCAGCAGTGGGCCGAGGTATTTGCCGGTCACGCTGGCCGGATTTGCCGCCACGTCTTCCGGCGTGCCGCTGGCGATGATCTGGCCGCCGCCGGCGCCGCCTTCCGGGCCGAGGTCGACGATCCAGTCGGCGGTCTTGATCACGTCCAGGTTGTGCTCGATGATCACCAGCGTGTTACCGTGGTCGCGCAGGCGGTGGATCACCTTCAGCAGCAGGTCGATATCGTGGAAGTGCAGGCCGGTGGTCGGCTCGTCCAGGATGTACAGCGTGCGGCCCGTATCGCGCTTGGACAGTTCCAGCGACAGCTTGACGCGCTGCGCCTCGCCGCCGGACAGCGTGGTGGCGCTCTGCCCCAGCTTGATGTAGCCCAGGCCCACGTCGAGCAGGGTTTGCAGCTTGCGCGCGATGACCGGCACGGCCTTGAAGAATTCGTGCGCGTCTTCCACCGTCATGTCCAGCACTTCGGTGATGCTCTTGCCCTTGTAGTGCACTTCCAGCGTTTCGCGGTTATAACGCTTGCCATGGCACACGTCGCACGGCACGTAGACGTCCGGCAGGAAGTGCATCTCGACCTTGATCACGCCGTCGCCCTGGCACGCCTCGCAGCGGCCGCCCTTCACGTTGAAGGAGAAGCGGCCGGCCGAGTAGCCGCGCTCTTTCGCGACCGGCACGGTGGCGAACAGGTCGCGGATCGGCGTGAACAGGCCGGTGTAGGTGGCCGGGTTGGAACGCGGGGTGCGGCCGATCGGCGCCTGGTCGACCGAGATCACCTTGTCGAAGTGTTCCAGGCCGCTGATCGATTCGTGCGGCGCCGGTTCGGTCTGGGAACCGAACAGGTGGCGCGACAGGGCAGGGTACAGCGTGTCGTTGACCAGGGTCGACTTGCCCGAGCCGGACACGCCGGTCACGCAGGTCAGCAAGCCCACCGGCAGCGACAGGTTGACCTTCTTCAGGTTATTGCCGGTGGCGCCGGTCACCACCAGCTGGCGCTGCGGGTCCGCCTTGACGCGCTTCTTCGGCACTTCGATCTTCAGCTTGCCGCTCAGGTACTGGGCGGTCAGCGATTCCTTCGACTTCAGGATGTCCTTCAGCGGGCCGGCAGCGATCACGTCGCCGCCGTGCACGCCGGCACCCTTGCCCATGTCGACCACATAGTCGGCGGTGCGGATCGCATCTTCATCGTGCTCCACCACCAGCACCGAGTTGCCGATGTCGCGCAGGTGCTTCAGGGTGTCGATCAGGCGGTCGTTGTCGCGCTGGTGCAGGCCGATCGACGGCTCGTCCAGCACGTACATCACGCCCGTCAGGCCGGAGCCGATCTGCGAAGCCAGGCGGATGCGCTGCGCCTCGCCGCCGGACAGGGTATCGGCGCTGCGGTCCAGCGACAGGTAATCCAGGCCCACATTGTTCAGGAAGGTCAGGCGCGACACGATTTCCTTGATCACGCGGTCGGCGATGTCCTTCTTGGCGCCCCTCAGTTTCAGCTGCTCGAAGAAGGACAGGGTGTCGCGCAGCGGCTTCTCGGCGATCTGGTAGATGGCGCGTTCCTGCTTGCCGCTGCCGATCTTCACGTGGCGCGCTTCCACGCGCAGGCGCGCGCCTTCGCAGCTCGGGCACTTCTTCTCGTTGATGAACTTCGCCAGCTCTTCCTTCACCGCCATCGAGTCGGTCTCGCGGTAGCGGCGCGCCAGGTTGTTGACGATGCCCTCGAAGGTGTGTTCCTTGACGATGGCACGGCCGCGCTCATTGATATAGGTGAACGGGATGGTCGCCTTGCCCGAGCCGTGCAGCACCACTTCCTGCGCCTTGGCCGGCAGCTGTTCGAACGGGGTGTCGAGGTCGAAATCGTAATATGCGGCCAGCGCCGTCAGCATCGAGTAATAGAACTGGTTGCGGCGGTCCCAGCCCTTCACCGCGCCGGAGGCCAGCGACAGGTTGGGGAAGGCCACGATGCGGCGCGGGTCGAAGAATTCGATATGGCCCAGGCCATCGCACTCGGGGCAGGCGCCCATCGGGTTATTGAAGGAGAACAGGCGCGGCTCCAGCTCCTGCAGCGAATAGCCGCAGGTGGTGCAGGCGAACTTGTTGGAATAGACATGCTCGGTGCCGCTGTCCATTTCATAGGCGATGGCACGGCCGTCGGCCAGGCGCAGCGCGGTCTCGAACGATTCGGCCAGGCGCTGCTTGATGTCCGGGTTCACCTTGACGCGGTCGATCACCACGTCGATGGTGTGCTTCTCCGTCTTCTTCAGCTTGGGCAGGTCGTCCACTTCGTAGATCTTCGCATCGTGGGTCCCGCTCTGCACGCGGAAGCGCACGAAGCCCTGGGCCTGCATGGCCTCGAACAGGTCGACGTGCTCGCCCTTGCGGTTGGCCACCACCGGCGCCATGATCATCAGCTTGGTGCCCTCGGGCATGGCCAGCACGGCATCCACCATCTGCGACACCGACTGCGCGGCCAGCGCATGGTCCGGGTGGTTGATGCAATACGGCGTGCCGACGCGCGCATACAACAGGCGCAGGTAATCGTGGATCTCGGTCACCGTGCCCACGGTCGAGCGCGGGTTGTGCGAGGTTGCCTTTTGCTCAATCGAGATGGCGGGCGACAGGCCCTCGATCATGTCCACGTCCGGCTTTTCCATCAGTTGCAGGAACTGGCGCGCGTAGGCCGACAGCGATTCCACATAGCGGCGCTGGCCTTCCGCGTACAAGGTGTCGAACGCCAGCGAAGACTTGCCGGAACCGGACAGGCCGGTGATCACGATCAGCTTGTTGCGGGGCAGGTCGAGGTTGATGTTTTTCAGGTTGTGCGTGC
>CBHWEO010000115.1:0-16282 GCA_966112955.1 uncultured Duganella sp.
CCCCCCCCCGGTGGGTGTTTGTTTCGCGCCGCCCCCCCCCCGCCCCCCGACTTTAATGGCGGGAGTCGGCGGGGGCGAAGCTGTCGGGCGAGGTTTCGGCGATGACGGCCGATTCGCTTTCGGTGCGGAAGGCGCTGTTCCAGGCGTCCAGGCCGCCGTGCAGGGGCTTGGCGCGCTTGTAGCCGTGCGAGTGCAACTGTTTGGCCACCTTGGCCGCCGTGACGTCGTTCGGGCAGCTGCAATACACGATGATGTGGCGGTCCTTGGGCAAGGCCTTGATGACCGACAGCGGGTCGCTCGACCCCACCAGCAGCGCGCCCGGCACCGGCGGATCCAGCATCTGGGCGGTGGCGCTGCGCGCATCCACCATCACCGGGTCGTGGCCGGCATCGAGCAATTCCTTTAACTCGTCGATGCTGATGCGCTCGGTCTGCATCGCCTTCTGGAAGCGGCGGCGGTCGATGAACTTGGCCAGCACGAACAGTCCCAGCAGGATGGCCAGCACCGTCAGCGCGGTCGAGCCCATGGTCGACAGCACTTCCAGCACCTTGTCCACGTCGGCGTGGAAATAAGCGCCGATGCTCAGGCCGGTCGCGCTCCACAGCAGGCCGCCCAGCAGGCTGAAGCCGAGGAAAGTCGGCACGCTGGTGCCGAGCGCGCCCGCCATCGGCGGCGCAATGGTGTTGAAGCCGGGGATGAACTTGGCCACCACCATGGACTTCGGCCCCCATTTGCGGAAATTGTCTTCCGTCTGGCTGACGCAATAGTCGGGTGACAGGGAAATCTTGCACAGCAGCTTGAGGATGCGCTTGCCAAACCGCCGTCCGGCGCGGAACCAGAAGAAGTCGCTGAGCAGGCAGGCCAGCATGGCGATGCCCAGCACTACCGGGAACGGCGTGCCGCCATCGACGGCCAGCGCGCCCGCCACGATCAGGATTGGATAAGCAGGAATCGGCAACCCCATCTGTTCGACCAGCACCACGGCAAAGACGATCAGGACACCATACTGCTGCAACAAGGAGATGAGGTTAGCCATAGTTCGACTATGGTAGCGCAAAACAGCGCCTAAGGCAGGACCGGCGTTTGCACGGTTTGCAGGTCAAGCTGCTGCTGCAGGACCCGGAACAGCCGGTCCTGCTCCACCGGCTTGCGCAGCAGGTCGTCGGCGCCGGCGGCCAGCGCCTGCTGCCGCTCGTCCTCGAAGCCGGACGCCGTCAGGATCACCACGCGCGGCTGCGGCAGGTTGGGGTCGGCGCGCAGCCGGCGCGTCGCCTCCAGGCCGTCCAGCACCGGCAGCCGCCAGTCCATCAGCACCAGTTCCGGCTGCAGGCGGGCGACCGCATCGAGCGCCTCCGCCCCATCCGACGCTTCCTGGACATCGAAGCCGGCCGGCACCAGCATGCTGCGCAGCAGGTGCCGGCCGTCGACACCCTCGTCCACCACCAGCAAACGCCGCCCCTGCTGCGCCGGCACCAGTTGCGGCAGGCTTGCCAGCGGCGCCTCGCGGGCGGCGCCGCTGGCTTCCTCCGCCTCGATCGTAAAGCGCGTCACGGCGCCGTCCCCGGCATCCGGCTCGGACTCCAGCTCGCCGCCCATGAGGCGCACATACTGGCGCGAAATGGCCATCCCCAGCCCGCTGTCCTTGCCCGCGCCCTCCTGCGCCATGCCGATTTCTTCGCACACCGAGAACGCCAGGCCATGGCGCCCGCCCGGCAAGCGCGTCGCCTGCAGCGACAGCGTGACGCGGCCTTCGCGCAGCGATTTCAGCGCATTCGACACGAGGTTGAGCAGCACCTGGCGCAGCTTGGCGCCATCGAGCATCAGGGCCGGCGGCAGGTCATTGCATTCGTGGCGCAACACCACGCCGTCGCGCGGGCCGAGCATATCGCAGACATCGCCCAGCAATTGAACCACGTCGACCGGTTCACGGTGCAGACTCACGTCGCCGGCCTCGATGCGGGACAGCTCCAGGATATCGTTGATCAGGGCAAGCAAGTGCTGGCCGGAGCGGTGGATTACGGCCACATTGCGCTTCTCGTCGCTGGTCATGGTGGCCGAATGCGCCATCAGGCGCGCAAAGCCGATCACGGAATTCAGCGGCGTGCGCAATTCCTGGCTGACCGCCGACAGGAAGGCATTCTTGGCGCGGTTGGCCGCCTGGGCTTCCGTCACGGCCGCCGACAGGGCGGCCGTGCGCTCGGCCACCAGTTCTTCCAGGTGGCTGCGGTGGCGCCGTAATTCGAGCTCGGCCTGCGTGGCATCGGTGACGTCGATGCTGACGCCGACCAGCCGCACCACCTTGCCCTGCGCATCGCGGAAGGAACGCGCCATCGAACGCAGATGGCGCAATGCACCGTCCGGACGCCGGATGCGGAACTGCAGGGAAAATTCACGTTCCCCCTTCAGCACGGCCGCCACTTCGGCGCGCGCCCGCTCGCGGTCTTCCGGCACCAGGCACTCCAGCCAGGAATTGAAACTGGCGCCGCCCAGCCGGCTTTTCAGCCCGTACTGGCGCATGATTTCATCGTCCTGCACCAGTTCATCGTGCTGCACGTCCCAGTCCCAGATGCCGATGCAGGCGGCGCGCGTGGCCACGCTCAGGCGCTCCTCGCTTTCGCGCAGCGCGCCGTAGCGGCTGTCAAGCAGCGCCCACATGGCGCGCACCGATGCGTTCAGCGCACGCAATTCGCCAAAGAACCACGCATGTTGCGGGGTCAGTCCCGCAACGTACTGGCCGATCGACTTCAGCGGCCGCAGGATCAGGAACCACAGCAAGCCATACACGCTGGCCACCAGCACGGCCGCCAGCACCAGGATGGCAAGCAGGCTGGCGCGCCGCTGGTCCCGCAATTCCTGCTGCATGTAGGCCGGGGTGGCAAAGACCTTGACGGTGCCGATGTTGTCCCCTTCCATCATGATCGGGCGCTGCGCCACCAGCATGTCCGGGCTCGTATTCAGGGGCTGGCCCGTTTCCAGCCGGCCGCCGGCGCCGCGCTGCACCACCAGCGCGCGCTTGCTGCCGGCGCCGTACAGCACGACGGCATGCAGGTCGCGCTGGTTCATGCTGGCGCTCAGGATGGACAGCACTTGCCTGTCGTCGAAGTTCCAGGCCGGCATGGCAACGCCCAGCGCCAGCTGGTCGGCACTGACGTTCAATACCTGCTGCAGCTCGCGCCAGCGCCGGTCGCGCTCGGACGAATGCGAATAACCTGCGAACACCAGCAGCACGGCGCTGACAATGGCCGTCAGCGCCACGCTCACCAGTAATGCAATGGAGGCAACTTTGTACGAACGCAAAGGACTGCTCCGGTCAATGCGCCGCAGTGCGGCGAATTAAACCAGTGTGCCACGATCAGGCGGCCTTGGGAATGGCTGCCAGCAGCGACCGCGTATAGGGGTGTTGCGGATTGCGGTACAGTTCGTCGGCATCGGCCATTTCCACCACTTCCCCCTTGTGCATCACCATCACCTGGTCCGAGATGTACTTCACCACCGACAGGTCGTGCGAAATGAAAATGTAGGACAGCCCGAATTCATCCTGCAGGTCCTGCAGCAGGTTCAGCACCTGCGCCTGCACCGACACGTCCAGCGCGGACACCGATTCGTCGCATACCAGGATTTCCGGCTTCATGGTCAGGCAGCGCGCGATGGCGATGCGCTGCCGCTGGCCGCCGGAGAATTCATGCGGGTAGCGGTGATAAGCCTGCTGCGGCAGTCCCACGCGCTCCAGCAGCGCCAGCGCGATACGCGTGCGCTCCGCGTCGTCGGCGCCGATGCCGTGCAGGCGCATCGGCTCGAGCAGGACCTGGCCGACGGTGAAGCGCGGATTGAGCGAAGCGTAGGGGTTCTGGAAGATGATCTGGATGCGGCGCTTGTACGGCTGGAACTCCTTTGCGCTCATTGCCAGCAGGTCGCGGCCTTCGAAAAAGGCGCTGCCGCCTGTGGCCTCATGCAGGCGCAGCAAGGTCAGGCCCACGGTGGACTTGCCGCTGCCCGATTCGCCCACCACACCCAGCGTCTTGCCGCGCGCGAGTCTGAACGAGACGCCCTTCACCGCCTGGAATTCGCGCTTGCCGAACAGGCCTTCGCGCAGCCAGAAACTCTTTTTCAGCCCCTGCACGTCGAGCACGATGTCGTCATCCGGCGCACTGCCCCGCACGCGCTGCGGCTGCTGTTCGGCCGTGCCGAAGCGTCCTTCCATGTAGTCGTTGATCACCGGCAGCCGCACCGGGCGCGCGTCGAGCGACGGCCGGCAATGCAGCAGCGCGCGCGTGTACAGGTCTTTCGGCGCGGCGAACACCGCGCGCGCGTCGCCCGTTTCGCGCACTTCGCCATGGCGCATCACGATCACTTCGTCCGCGATCTCCGCCACCAGGCCCAGGTCGTGGGTAATGAACAGCACCGACATCCGGTGCTTCTTCTGCAGGCTGGCGATCAGCTCCATGATCTGCTTCTGGATCGTGACATCCAGCGCCGTGGTGGGCTCGTCGGCGATCAGCAGGCGGGGATGACAGGCGATGGCCATGGCGATCATGACGCGCTGTTGCTGGCCGCCCGACATCTGGCTCGGGTAGGCGTCGATCTTTGCCGCCGGGTCAGGGATGCCGACTTCCTCCAGCAGTTCCAGTGTGCGGGCGCGGGCGGCGCGCTTGCCCATGCCCATGTGTTGGCGCAGCACTTCGCCGATCTGGAAGCCGACCGTGAACACGGGATTCAACGAGGACATCGGCTCCTGGAAGATCATGGCGATGTCCTTGCCGCACATGGCGCGGCGTGCGGCGGCCGATTGGTGCAGCACTTCACGGCCTTCGAACAGCACGCTGCTCGCCGGGTCGACCAGGGTGGTCTGCGGCGGCAGCAAGCCCATGACGGCCAGCGAGCTGACGGACTTGCCGCTGCCCGATTCCCCTACCAGGGCGACCGTGCGGTTGTGCGGGATGTCGAAGGAAATGCCCTTCACTGCCTCGACCGTATTGATCTTGTCGGTGCGGAAGCGGATGCGCAGGTTGCGGACCTGGAGCAGCATGTCATTTCACCTTGGGGTCAAGTGCGTCGCGCAGGGCGTCGGCGAACAGGGAGAAGGCGGTGACCAGCAGCGCCATCGCGGTGGCGGCGGCTGTCAGCTGCCACCATTTGCCCAGGATCAGTTCGTTCTGGGCCTCGTTCAACATCGAGCCCCAACTCACCACGCCGACCGGCACGCCGAAGCCGAGGAAGGACAGGATCACTTCTGCCTTGATGAAGCCGACCACCAGGATCGACACCTGCACCAACGCGACGTGGCTGACATTGGGGAAGATGTGGCCGAACATTTTCTGCCAGGCGCTGGCGCCGATGGCGTCGGCGGCCATCACGTATTCGCGGGCCTTGTGCTTGATGTATTCGGCGCGGATCAGGCGATACGGGCCGGTCCAGCCGGTCAGCCCGAGGATCAGGACAATGGTCAGTACGCCCTTCTGCTGCAGCACGGCGGCCACCGTCAGGATCATCAGGATCGAAGGGATCGAGGTGAAGACGTTGTAGAACCAGTTGAAGAAGTCGTCCACCAGGCCGCCGTGGTAGCCGGAGATGGCGCCGAACAGCGTGCCCAGGCCGACCGCCAGCGTGGCTGCCGCCAGGCCGACCACGATCGAGGTTTCGCCGCCCTTGACGGTCTTCCTGATGATGTCGTGCCCCCATTTGTCGGCGCCGAACGGCAGGCTCGGCGCCCGCTCGGCCGCCGGCTCGGCCACTGCCTTGCCCAGCGTGTCGCGCAGCGCGCGCAAGTCGTCCGCCAGCGGGTCGAACGCGTTGGCTGGCGGCGGGCCTGCGGCCGGCGCTGCGCCAGCCTGCCCGGCAGGCGCCGGCATGGCGGGCCTCGCCAGCGCGGCGCGCGGCGCGGCAAACGTCGGCGGCGCATAGTTGACGGCCACCTCCTCTTCCCAATCGGCGGCCACCAGACCGCTGGCCGATGCCGCGAGCAACAGCAAGAAAGCCGCCACCACGGCCAATGCCGCCATCGCGAGGCGGTCGGACTTCAGGCGGCGCCAGGCCAGCGTCCACAGTCCGGCGGAATCATGAGTCGGTTGCATGCGCTGTCCTTATTTGAGCTGAACACGCGGATCGACAGCCTGGTACAGCAAATCGGTCAGCAGGTTGAACACCATGGTGGCCACGGCAACGTAGACGGTAATCGCCTTGATGACGGGGAAATCGGAGCGTTCCACCGCCAGGATCACTTCGCGCCCGATGCCCGGGATGCCGAAGAAGCGCTCCAGCAGGAAAGCCCCGATCAGCATGGCCGGCAGGCTTGCCATCACATGCGTGATGATAGGGATCGCCGCGTTGCGCAGCACGTGCACCCACATCACGCGCCGTTCGGACAGGCCCTTGGCGCGGGCCGTGCGCACGTAATCCTGGCCCACTTCATCGAGCACGAAACTGCGGTACAAGCGCAGGGTCGGCGCCAGCGAAACCGCCAGCCCGATCAGGATGGGCAGCGCCGCATAACGCAGGTTCTCCAGCAGGCCGCTGCCCCAGCCCTGCACCGGGAATAGTCCCGCCTTGTAGGCCAGCCAGTACTGGAACACGATGATGTAGACGAGGATGGAAATCGACATGCCCACGGTGCAGGCCACCATGACCGCGCGGTCGGTCAGGGAACCGCGCACGAAGGCAACGGCCAGCGCCAGGGCGATGCCGAGCGCGGTCTCCAGTACCGTCAGCGGCAGCAGCACCGTCAGCGACGGCCCCAGCCGGGTGGTGATGATGTCGGCCACCGCTTCCCCCGTGGCCCAGCTCTGGCCGAAATCAAAGGTCGCGATCTGCTTCAGGAAAATCCCGAGCTGCACATACCATGGCTGGTCCACACCCAACTGGCGGCGGATATTCTCGATACTGGCGGCATCCGACATCTTCCCCGCAAGGATATAAGCCGGGTCACCGCCCACCCAGTTGAACAGTACGAAGACCAGCAGTACCACGCCCAGCATGGTGGGCAGCATCTGCCAGAGGCGACGCAAGATATAAGAAGCCATGTTTCCCCAGGCGGCCAGAGTGGCCGTAACAATAGCGCAAAAGCGTGCTCGCTTGCCAACCCGCGCCGGTCGAGTTGTGTACACAAGTACACGGGTGCAGCGCACTCCAAAACGAAAGATTCATTACTGAAAATCTTGCGATCTGTCGGCATTTCAACGATTAATGACGCGAACTTCGGGCAAACCTTGCTGATTTCCAAATGATACTTACCATACTTAGGGCTTCCCCTATGTTGCGGCTTTGTAACAGCCTGTTGCGTATTTTGTCGAATCTTATTGCCAAAACCATACTCTTGCCAGAAAGTACGAGGCAACCTGAGCGCATTGAAACTTGGGTTCGACGATTTTTTCACCCCCTCTGGGAGAGTTATAGGATCATGATGAAAGAAAATACCCTGTCTTACGCGATTCGCTTGGCATGCGCCAGCGGCCTGCTGGCCGCCGGTGTCTGCGCACCCGTTTTCGCCCAATCCTCCGATGCGCCTATCCAGCGCGTTGAAATCACCGGCTCCTCGATCAAGCGCATTGCCCAGGAAGGCTCGCTGCCGATCCAGACCCTGAGCCGCAAGGACATCGAACAGACCGGTGTCAAGAACGTGGCCGACCTGGTCGCGCAACTGCCATCGATGCAGGGTATGATCACTTCTTCCGCTTCCATCAACGGCGGCGGCGGCGGCGTGCAGAGCGCCTCCGTACACTCCATCGGCACTGCCTACACCTTGGTGCTGCTGAACGGCAAGCGCATGGCGCCTTACGGCACCGGTAGCGCGGTCAACCTGGCCTCCATCCCCCTGTCGGCGGTTGAACGCGTCGAAATCCTGACCGACGGCGCGTCCACCCTGTACGGTTCGGACGCCATCGCCGGCGTGGTCAACTTCATCCTGAAAAAGGGCCAGTCCGACCTGAACATCGAAGCCACCTACAACCGTCCGCAGCACAAGGGCGGCCAGAGCGCCAACGTATCGATCACCAAAGGCTTTGGCGACTACGAGCAGGACGGCTTCAACATCATGCTGGCGTACGCCCATGACCAGAGCAAGGCCCTGAACGCCGACCAGCGCGACTTCGCCAAATCCGGCGTGGTCCAGTTCGAACACAACGGCAAGAAATACGCCACGTGGCAGAACTCGATCAACTCGATCCCGGCCAATGCCGACGTGTACGACAGCGATGGCAACAACGCCACGTTCTCGCCTGACCTGGTCAACAACGGCAAGTGCTCCGGCCCGAACACCTTCGCACGCGGCGGCGTCTGCCGTTACGACTACGCGGCCACCGTGGAACTGCTGCCGGAACTGAAGCGCGACAGCCTGTTCACCACCGGCTCGCTGAAGATTTCCGACAAGACCCGCCTGAGCGGTGAATTCGTTGCTTCCAAGTTCACCAGCACCGCCCGCTATGCAGCGCCGGCGCAGCCGCTGACCACCATGAGCACCGATCCTGAAACCGGCGTGAAGACTGTCAGCCCGGTGTACATCGTGCCTTACAAGAAGTCCGTCGAACCGCTGCTGGCGGCGCAAGGCGTTGACCCAAGCAAGGTCACCGACGCCTACCTGTACTTCCGCGCGCGCGACGCAGGCGGCCGTACCGACGACTGGGGTACCAAGGCCCTGCACTTCTCGCTGGCCCTGGATTCCGAACTGGCAGGCTGGGACGTGGGCGCAGCCTTCACCCACTCGCAGAACAAGCAGACTGACGACGCCGCCGGCGGCTACATGAGCGGCGACAAGTTCGAAGCCCTGGTCAAGTCCGGTGCCTACAACCCATACATCATCAACCCGAATGCCGCCTCCATCCTGGCGCCAGCGGTGCTGCATGAGAACCTGGAAACCATCAAGTCCCGTATCGACGTGCTGAGCGCCCACGCTTCGCGTGAAGTGTTCGCCCTGCCGGGCGGTAACGCCGCGCTGGGTCTGGGTGCCGACTACACCCGCCAGAAATACGACGACGCGCCAAGCAAGATCCAGCAAGGCCCTGGCCCTGGCAACCCAGGCTGGACCGACACCATCATCGGTGGCGGCACCGGCTCGCAAGCCCTGAACGCCAAGCGCAACAACTGGGGTGCATTCGGCGAGCTGCAAATGCCTGTGATCAAGAACCTGGACGTCACTGCCGCAGCCCGTTACGACAGCTACGACGCCGTCGAGAAGAGCAACACCAGCTACGACGTGAACGGCAACCCGGCGCCGGCAGGCAAGCAGGGTACCGACGTCTCCAAGGCCACCTACAAGCTGTCCGTGCGCTGGCAGCCATCGCGCGAAGTGATGGTGCGCGGTTCCTACGGCACCGGCTTCAAGGCGCCGACCATGAACAACATCTCCGATCCGCTGAAGAACGCCGGCTCGTCCAACTTCTTCGATTGCCCGATCAAGACCCCGACCGACCCACGCTTCGCTTACTGCCGCGGCGTGCAGGAATACGGCCTGCTGACCGTGGGTAACCCAAGCACCGGCGCCGATGCGCTGAAGCCGGAAACCTCGAAACAGGCTTCCTTCGGCGTCCGTCTGGAACCAGTCAACTACCTGTCCCTGGGCGTGGACTTCTGGGATGTGAAGCTGAAGAACCAGATCCAGAACCTGTCGCAGGACATGCTGTTCCGTACCCCGGCACTGGCCAACAAATATGCGACGATCTACTACGATCCGATCCAGAAATCCAAAGTTCTGGTGATGACCCAGTCGCCGCTGAACCTGGCCAGCTCGCACTACCGTGGTATCGACCTGGATGCCACCCTGCGCAACGACACCCCGATCGGCAAGCTGACCACCAACCTGAACGCGACCTACATGCTGAAGGCCGAGAAGACCGTGCCTGACGCTGACCATCCAGGCCAGAACAAGACCGAAAGCAGCGTCGGCCGCTTCGACTCTTATGACGACGTGACCTTCCGCTGGATCGCGCGCATGGTGTTCTCGCTGAAGTCGTCCGACCAGTGGGCTAACTCGCTGACCGTGAATTACAAGTCCGGCTACGCCGACAAGGAATTCGTGGCGGACGATGGCCGCATCCGTATCGTCAATGCCGACGGCACCCTGGGCGGCTACCAGGATCTGAAGGGCAAGAAGGTCAAGGAGTACTACACCCTCGACTGGCAGTCGAAGTACATCTTCAACAAGAACTTCTCCCTCACCGCCGGTATCCGCAACCTGCTGGACAAGGATCCGCCACTGTCGATCCGCGACACCGGCGGCGGCAACCAGGTGGGCTACGACGGCCGCTACACCGACCCGCTGGGCCGTACTTTCTACCTGACCGGCAACTACAAGTTCTAATCCTGCCTGGTCCCACAGCCCCCGCCCGCGCAAGCCGGCGGGGGCTTTTTATTGCCTGGGCGCAACCCGCCCTCCGCTGCCGACCCGAAGTGTAGTAGAAATAAGACACAATGCATGTAAAACAAGCCATTCCTGGAATAACAATCAACTGAACTGACGCCAGTTAACCAATTAATATTTGGTTCGGGAGCATTCTTGCCGAATCCTCAATAAGCCAAATTGGTGCGCAACTGCACCGAAGTTGGCGCCATCGAGCAGCAAACACCGCCAATACTGCATCTTCTCTCGGCAGTACACCCTACGATCCTTCAACATTGACATAAATTCCACCGAAGTGATCTCATACCGCATGGAAAAAACGTTTGGCGTTCTTTTCATTGGCGTCCATCCGTGGGCATCAAACGAGCAACAATGCGGTAACCGCTGGGATCCGCATTGATCTTAAATGAGGGAGTAAAAAACAATGATGGTGGAAACTATTCTGTCCCGTTCCGTTCGCCTGGTTTGCGCCGGCGGTATGGCACTGGGCGTTTCGGCTGCGTTCGCGCAAGAAGCGCAACAACCGATGCAAAAAGTGGAAGTTACCGGTTCGCGCATCCCGACCGCTAACCTGGAAGGCACCAGCCCAATCACCGTGCTGGGCTCCAAAGACATCAAGGTTGATGGCGTACGCAACGTCGAAAACCTGCTGAACAACCTGCCACAGGTATTCGCATCCCAGTCTGGCAACGTTGTGAACGGCGCCAGCGGTACCGCCACCGTCAACCTGCGTGGCCTGGGCGACAACCGCACCCTGGTGCTGGTCAACGGCAAGCGCCTGCCATCCGGCTCCGCCGGCACCGTGGCAGCCGACTTGAACCAGATCCCTACCGCCCTGGTAAAGCGCGTTGAAGTGCTGACCGGCGGCGCCGGCGCCGTGTACGGTGCCGACGCAGTGGCTGGCGTGGTCAACTTCATCATGGAAGACAAGTTCGAAGGCGTGCGCGTCGACGTGAACTACTCCGGTTACAACCACAGCCAGAAGAACACCGCTGGCGTGGCAGACATCGTGGCCAAGCGTGCGCAAACCAACCCATCCGAATTCAAGGTTCCTGGCGACAAGGACTTCGACGGCATCCAGAAGGACGCGTCGATCCTGATCGGTGGCAACTTCGACAACAACAAGGGTAACGCCACCCTGTTCTTCTCGTACAAGCGCGACCAGGCCCTGCTGCAGTCCGAGCGTGACTTCACCTCGTGCTCGCTGTCCTCGTCGGCAGCTGGCTTCGCTTGCGGCGGTTCCGGCACCAACGCCACCGGCCGCTTCACCAACACCGTTACCGGCAAGGTGTACACCGTTGACGCTTCGGGCAACCCACGTGCCTTCAGCAACGCGACCGACCAGTACAACTTCGGCCCGATCAACCACCTGCAGCGTCCTGACGAGCGCTATGGCTTCACCGGTTCCGTCAAGTACGACGTGACCGACAAGCTGCGCGTGTACGGCGACTTCGCCTTCCACGACGACAAGACCGACGCACAGATCGCTCCAGGCGGTATCTTCGGTAACATCTACACCATCCGTTACGACAACCCGTTCCTGACCCCAGCCCTGCGCTCGGCCTTCTCGCTGAACGCTCCTGGCGACGAAACCGACATCGTGATCAACCGTCGTAACGTTGAAGGCGGTGGCCGTGACTCCTTCTTCAACAACACCTCCTTCCGCACCCTGCTGGGCGTGAAAGGCGAAATCGGCCCATGGCAGTACGACGTCTTCGCTCAGACCGCCAAGGTGCGTTCCGTATCCTCCGCTAACAACTACTTCTCCAAAGAGAAGGGTGCCAAGGCGCTGGACATCGTGAACGTGAACGGCGTGGCACAGTGCGCGTCCTTCGTGAACGGCACCGACCCGAACTGCGTGCCTTACAACGTGTTCCGCGTGGGCGGCGTGACCAAGGCAATGCTGGACTACATCCAGATCCCTGGCCAGACCTTCGGCTCCACCGAACAGACCATCCAGGGCGCGAACATCGCTGCTGACCTGGGCGAGTACGGCATCAAGCTGCCGACCTCCTCCAACGGCATCGGCGTGTCCTTCGGCGTAGAGCGCCGTACCGAAGAGATGAACCTGAACCCTGACGGTCCATCGGCTAACTTCGACCTGGACGGCGCCGGCGGCCCAGTGACCCCGGTGCACGGCAAGTACACCGTACGTGACGTGTTCGGCGAAGTTCGTCTGCCAATCCTGGAAGACAAGCCATTCGCCAAGATGCTGGCAATGAACGGTTCCTTCCGTCACACCAACATCAACCACAACACCGCCAACACCTACGGTGTCGGCCTGGAGTGGGCACCAGTTGACATGTTCAAGGTCCGCGGCTCCTACCAGAAAGCTGTTCGCGCACCGAACATCGTGGAACTGTTCTCGCCAGCCGGCAACAACCTGTTCGACATGGATGAAGATCCATGCGCAGGCGCAACGCCTACCGCTTCCGCGGCAGCTTGCGCACGCACCGGCGTGACTGCGGCCCAGTACGGCAAGATCCAGGACTCCCCAGCAGGCCAGTACAACTTCCTGGCTGGTGGCAACACCAAGCTGAAGCCGGAAACTTCCAAGTCGAAGACCGTCGGCCTGGTGCTGACCCCGATGCCGAACCTGTCCTTCACCCTGGACTACTTCGACATCAAGGTTGAAGACACCATCAGCACCGTCAGCCCTGAAACCACCCTGACCAAGTGCTTGGCTACCGGCGACGCAGCGTTCTGCTCGAAAGTGCACCGCGACTCCCTGGGTACCCTGTGGCTGCTGTCGTCGGCTAACATCGAAGGCGTGAACACCAACATCGGTAGCCTGCATACCCGCGGCATCGACCTGGGCGCCAACTACACGATGAAGCTGCCGAACGCCATGGGCCGTCTGGGCTTTGCCTTCAACGGCACCATCCTGGACAAGTTCGAAGTGGAAGAAATTCCAGGCGAAGGTACCTACGATTGCGCAGGCCTGTACAACGGCGCCGGCAAGTGCGGCCAGCCACGTCCGGAATGGCGCCACAAGCTGCGCGCCACCTGGTCGACCCCATGGTCTGCAGACATCGCTCTGACCTGGCGTCACTTCGGCAGCTCCGATCTGGAAAAGACTTCGGACAACCCGCTGCTGAAGGGCAACGTCAACGCAGTGGACCGTACCCTGCCGAAGATGAACTACCTGGACCTGTACGGTTCGTACGCGCTGACCCGCAACATCACCGTTGCTGCCGGCATCAACAACCTGCTGGACAAGGATCCACCGATCACTTCCCAGTACGGTACCGGCCAGGGTAACGTCAACACCTTCCCATCGATGTACGACGCGATGGGCCGCAAGATCTTCCTGAACATGACTGCCAAGTTCTAAGATCGGCCGGACGTGCCACCTCCGGGTGGCACAAGGTACAAAAAAACCTCGCTTCGGCGAGGTTTTTTTATTGGGGTCCGGCCCGTCGGGCCTGACCCCCGGTTTCCGGTTTCAAGGTTCACATATCCCAGTCAGCCTTGGGCCCGCCACGGAAGGCATCGATCGCTTCCAGCATCGAACCCACCAGGTGCTTCTCCTGGCCATTCAATTCAGGCCGCCAGATCTCCAGCAGCAGGATCACCCGCGTTTCCTGGCTGCGGTTCCAGGCTTCATGCTCGATGGTGTCGTCGAACACCCAGGCCTTGCCCTCTTCCCAGGTGCGGACCTCATTGCCCACGCGCAGCTGGCAGTTGGGGGGCACCACCAGCGGCAGGTGCACGATCAGGCGCGTATTGATGATGCCCGTGTGCGGTGGGATGTGCGCACCAGGCCGCAACAGCGAGAACAGCACGCTCGGCGAACGGCCGCGGATATGCGGCAGCGGCACATGCTGCAGCGCGGCCATGGTGGCCGGGCAGCGCGCCGCATTCGCTTCATTGAGCTTGCCGTCTTCCCACAGGTAGAACGCGCTCCAGTCGCGGTTGTTGTGCAGGCCGCCGCGGTTGAGCTGCGGACGGTTCGGATCCGGCCGCAGGTAGGGCTGGAAGGCTTCATGGTCCTTCAGCACTTCCATCACCTCGGCGCGGATGGCCGGCGTGGCCGCTTCCAGCTGCTTCAGCCAGGGGAAATCCGCATTGTCGAAGTACTGCACCTGCGGCAAACCGGGGAAATAGTAGAGGCGGGGTTGCTGCAGGAAGACTTGTTTCTTGCCCAGCAGGAGGTCGAGCGACTGGCGGAAGCGCGCAGCTTCGGGCGCGTCATCGAGCCCAGCCTGCGCCAGCCTTTCCATCAAATGGCCTTCGAAACTGCCGGCAGCCTTTTCGACCAGTTGCTGCGCACGCTGCACCAGCTCCTGCAACTGCGGTGGCACCGGCTTGGGCGCGGCGCGCAGGATGGCCCGCGCATAATTGGCGGCGCCGTGCAGGTCGCCACTGGCGCCCAGCACTTCCGCCTTCAGCGCCAGCACCTGCAGGTTGGCGGGCTCATGTTCGAGTGCCCGGTCCAGCGCCGCCAGCGCGGCCGGATAATCGCGCAAGCCGACGCAGGCGTGCGCCAGGCCGTAATACACGGAGGCATCGCCATGGCCGGCCTGGGCCAATTGTTCGAAACACGGCCGCGCGGACGCGGCATCGCCGCGGCGCAAGGCCGCCATGCCGGCATCCGCCAGCGCAGCTACATCCACCATTGCTTGTCCTTAAAGTTCGAAGCCGCCGCTGCCGTCGGCAAAGGCGTTGATGCCCTTGGTCATCGCCGTGATCATAGCCTTTTCCGCTTCGGAAAGGTGGGGATGCCAGGTGTCGAAGATCAGCACCACGCGCAGCTTGTCGCTATGGTTCCAGGCTTCATGCTCGATGGTGTCGTCGAAGGCCCAGGCCTTACCCGGCACCCATTCGCGCGTTTCGTTACCGACGCGGAAGCCGCAGCCTTCAGGCACGATCAGCGGCAGGTGGCACACCAGGCGCGCATTGGTGACGCCGACGTGCGGTGGGATATGGGTCTTCGGCTTCAGCAGCGAGAACATGGCCACCGGCGTGCGGCCCGGCTGGTCCGGCTGCGGCACGTGCTTGAGCGCGGCCATGGTAACCGGCGCGCGCGCCACATTCTCCGCGACCGGCAAGCCATCCTTCAGCAGGTGGAAGGCGCTCCAGCGCGGCGAATTGTTCAACTCGGCCCACTGGTTCACCGGCTGGTCCTTGCTGTAGGTGAGGTAAGGCTGGAAGCCTTCCTCGCCTTTCAACAATTCGAGGAATTCGTCGCGGATCGCATCGGTCTGCGCTTCCAGCGCGTCCATCCACGGGAACAGCTTGCGGTCGAAGAACTGGACGGGTGCCAGGCCCGGGAAGAAGTAATTCATCGGTCGCGAATCGAAGCGCTGCTTGCGGCCGAACATCAGGTCCAGCGATTCGCGGAAACGCTGGCTAGGCTCCCCGCCGATGTCGCGCACCAGCGGCTGCAGGTAATTGTCCAGGAAGCTGCCGAACTGGTCGTTGTATTTGTCGCGGTAAGCGATCGCGTGCGCCACGCGGCTGCGGAACTGGGGATGCAGCTGGTCCATCGGCAGCGACACTTGTGTGGCGCCGCTGTAAGCCGCTGCCGCCGCGTGCACCTTGCCCTGGCGCTCCAGCAGTTCGCCGCGCATCAGCAGCGCCAGCATGTCGGACGGGGCCACGGTGAGCGCGCCCTTGATGGCGGCCTCTTCCCCCGCATCGTCGCCCAGGTGCCGGCACGCCACGGCCAGGTTGATCCATTGCTGCTGGTCTTTGCCGTCCAGCTTGACCATGCGCTCGAGCAGGGTCCGCGCCTGCACCATATCGCCGGCCTGCACGGCGCGCTTGACGTCTGCCTCGAGGGCCGCCACTTCTTTGCTGTCCACCAAAACCCGCTCCACTTGAAATGATTGCTTTACATTTCGCAATATTTCAAATTGTAACGGCGGGGATGCCGGCTAGCCACTATCTGTTGAAAACTAACGACAGACTTTTTGTCGCAGCTGACCTAGCTTTTCGCCAACGACCGCCTAG
>CBHWEO010000116.1:0-16050 GCA_966112955.1 uncultured Duganella sp.
ACGAGGCCGGGGGCAACAAGCTGGTCAGCTCGACCAACCGGCTGGGCCGCGAAAAGTCCGTGTACCGCGAGAATGTCCAGGTCCAGCGCAGCGAGCAGGTGGCCGGGCAAACCCTGCCGGTGCGCGAAGGCTTGCTGGGCGTGCCGGGCCGCCGCCTGCTGGTGTGGCAATGGTATGTGGTGGGCGGAAAGATGACCAACAGCAACTATGTTGGCAAATTGTTACAGGCTAAGGAAAAATTGCTAACAGGTAGCGGCGATGGCGCGGCGGTAATGGTATTCTCCGAGTACGAGGAAGACCCCGCCGCGGCGCGCGCGGTGTTGCGCGAATTCCTGAACACCAACCTGGCACCGCTGCAGGCGGCCGTGGCCAGCAACAGCCGTCCCCAGCCATGAATGACATCCCGCTGATCGTCCACCTGACCTATGCCCTCGACTTCGGCGGGCTGGAAAACCTCATGGTCGAACGCATCAACCGCATGCCGGCCGAGCGTTACCGCCACGCCGTGGTGTGCCTGGCGCGCGCCAACCCGGCCTTCACGGCGCGCATCAGCAAGCCGGGCGTGGCGGTGCACGTGCTGGGCAAGCAGCCCGGCCTGTCGCTGGGCACGCACAAGGCGTTGTGGCAGCTGCTGCGCGACCTGCAGCCGGCCGTGCTGCACACCTATAACCTGGCCGCCATCGAGTACGGCCCGGCCGCGCTGCTGGCCGGGGTGCCGGTGCGCGTCAACGGCGCCCACGGGCGCGATGCGGGCGACCCGCACGGCACCAACCGCAAGCACAACTTGCTGCGCCGCCTGATGCTGCCGTTCTACGACGTGTGCTACGCCAATTCCGCCGCCATGGAGGAATGGAACCGCCAGGTGATCGGGGTGCCGGCCGCCAAGAGCCGCATGCTGCCCAACGGTATCGACGCCGAGCGCTTCCGCGTGCGCGGTGACGGTGAGGCCCGGCCCTATTTCAACGGCGGCGAGATCGTGATCGGCACCGTCGGCCGCGTGCAGGACGTGAAGGACCACGCCACGCTGATGGATGCCTTCCTGCTGCTGCGCGCGCAATTGCCGCAGTATGGCGAGCGCCTGCGCCTGGCCATCGTGGGCGACGGCCCGCTGCTGCAAGCCTTGCGCGACAAGGCCGCTGCCGCCGGCATCGCCGACGCGGTGTGGCTGCCGGGCGCGCGCAACGACGTGCCGGACCTGCTGCGCAGCTTCGACGTGTTCGCCCTGTCCTCGATTGCCGAAGGCACGCCGGGCGCCGCGCTGGAAGCCATGGCCAGCGGCCTGCCGGTGGTGGGCACGCGCGTGGGCGGCATTCCGGAAGTGATCGACAACGGCGTCACCGGCCAGCTGGTGCCGCCATCGAACGCGGCAGCCATGGCGGCCGCGTTGAAACACTATGTGGAGGCGCCCGACCTGGCGCGCCGCCACGGCAAGGCAGGGCGGGAGCGCGTGCTGCGCAAATACAGCATGCCGGCCATGGTGGCCGCCTACCAGGATATGTATGACAGCTTGTGCGAACGCAAGCTCAAAATAAGAAGGCCAGTACCATCATGTGCGGAATAACCGGGATCATGGATGCGCGCGGCGGGCGCGCAGTGGATGAGGCGCTGCTGCGCCGCATGAACGACACCCAGCACCATCGCGGGCCCGACGAGGGCGATACCTATATCGAACCGGGCGTGGGCTTCGGCCACCGCCGCCTGTCGGTGATCGACATCGCCATGGGCCAGCAGCCGCTCGGCAACGAGGACGGCAGCGTGATGGTTTGCTACAACGGCGAAATCTACAACTACCGCGAACTGACCGCGGAGCTGAAGGCGCTGGGCCACACCTTCAAGACCAAAAGCGACACGGAAGTCATCGTGCACGCCTGGGAGCAGTGGGGCGAGGATTGCGTGCACCATTTCCGCGGCATGTTCGCCATCGGCCTGTGGGACCGCAACAAGCAGGTGATGTTCCTGGCGCGCGACCGCCTGGGCGTGAAGCCGCTGTACTACGCCATGACGCCGGACGGCTGGTTCGCCTTCAGCTCGGAACTGAAGGCGCTGCGCATGCATCCTTCGCTGCCGCGCGACATTGACCCGCGCGCGGTGGAAGACTATTTCGCCTACGGCTATGTGCCGGAACCGAAGACCATCTACAAGGGCGCGCTCAAGCTGTCGCCCGGCTTCCGCCTGACGCAGAAAGTCGGCGCGCCGCTGGCCCAGCCCGAGCAGTTCTGGGACGTGCCCTTCAAGCTGCACGCCAAGATGACCGAAAGCGACGCCCAGGGCGAGCTGGTGGAGCGCCTGCGCGAAGCGGTGAAGATCCGCCTGGTGGCGGAAGTGCCGCTGGGCGCCTTCCTGTCCGGCGGCGTGGATTCCTCCGCTGTGGTGGCGATGATGGCCGGCGAATCGGACGGCCCGGTGCACACCTGCTCGATCGCCTTCCGCGACAAGGCCTTCGACGAATCGGAATACGCGCAGAAGGTGGCGCAGCAGTACCACACCGACCACTTCGTGGAAACCGTCGACACGGACGACTACGGCCTGCTCGACACCCTGGCCGGCCTGTACGACGAACCGTATGCCGACAGCTCGGCCATCCCGACTTACCGCGTGTGCCAGCTGGCGCGCAAGCGCGTCACGGTGGCGCTGTCGGGTGACGGCGGCGACGAGAACCTGGCCGGCTACCGCCGCTACCGCTATGCGATGGCGGAGGAGAGCGTGCGCGGCCGCATCCCGCTCGGCTTGCGCAAGCCGGTGTTCGGCACCCTGGGCCGCCTGTATCCCAAGGCCGACTGGGCGCCGCGCGTGTTCCGCGCCAAGACCACCTTCGAAGCGCTGTCGCGCGACCTGGTGGAAGGCTATTTCCACGGCGTGTCGATCATGACCGATGCCATGCGCGCGCAACTGTTCTCCGACAAGTTCCGCGCCCAGCTGCAAGGCTACCGCGCCATCGACGTGATGCGCGGCCATGCCGCCAAGTCGCCGACGGACGACCCGCTGTCGATGATCCAGTACCTGGACATGAAGACTTACCTGCCGGGCGACATCCTGACCAAGGTGGACCGCGCCTCGATGGCGCACGCGCTGGAAGTGCGGGTGCCGCTGCTGGACCACAAGCTGGTGGAATGGATTTCCGGCCTGCCGCCCGAGATGAAGCTGAAAGGCAGCGAGGGCAAGTACATCTTCAAGAAGGCCATGGAAAAATACCTGCCGGAAGACATCCTGTACCGCAAGAAGCAGGGCTTTGCCGTGCCGCTGGCGGCCTGGTTCCGCGGCCCGCTGCGCGAGCGCGTGCAGCAAGCCTTGCTGGGACCGAACCTGGCCGCCACCGGCATCTTCAACCAGGACTTCCTGCGCCAGATGGTCGAGCAGCACCTGAGCGGCCGCCGCGATTACAGTGCCCCGATCTGGACCGTGCTGATGTTCGAAGCCTTCCTGCGCAAGGAAATGGCAGCATGAGCCTCCGTATCCTCCATGTGCTGGACCATTCGATCCCGCTGCACAGCGGCTACACCTTCCGCACCCGCTCCATCCTGCGCGAGCAGCGCGCGCTGGGCTGGGAGACCTTCCACATCACCGGCCCGAAACAGGGCAAGGTGGACGCCCTGCGCGAAAGCGTCGACGGCCTGGACTTCTTCCGCACCCCGCTGCCGGCCGGCCTGATGGCCAGGCTGCCGGTGCTGAACCAGCTGGCCGTGATCGACGCCCTGGCGGCGCGCCTGCTGGAGGTGGCGAAGGAAGTGAAGCCCGACGTGCTGCACGCCCACTCGCCGGCCCTGAACGCCGTGGCCGCGCTGCGCGTGGGCCGCAAGCTGGGCATCCCGGTGGTGTATGAAATCCGCGCCTTCTGGGAAGACGCGGCAGTCGACCATGGCACCAGCAAGGAATGGGGCTTGCGCTACCGCCTGACGCGCGGCCTGGAGACCTGGGCCCTGCGCCGCGTGAATTTCGCCACCACCATCTGCGAAGGCTTGCGCGCCGAAATCGCCAGCACGCGCGGCATCCCGGCCAGCAAGATCGAAGTGATCCCGAACGCGGTCGACATCAGCGACTTCAGCGTGGGTGGCGCGCGCGACGAAGCGCTGGCGGCCCAGCTGGGCCTGGACGGCAAGACCGTGCTGGGCTTCATCGGCTCCTTCTACGCTTACGAAGGCCTGGACATCCTGCTCGATGCGCTGCCGGCCATGCTGGCGCAGCGCCCCGACATCCGCCTGCTGCTGGTGGGCGGCGGCCACCAGGAAGCGGCGCTGCGCGCGCAAGCCAAGGCGCTGGGCGTGGAGCAGCAGGTGATCTTCACCGGCCGTGTGCCGCACAGCGAAGTGCAGCGCTACTACAACCTGGTGGACGTGCTGTGCTACCCGCGCCACAAGATGCGCTTGACCGACCTGGTGACGCCGCTTAAACCGCTGGAAGCCATGGCCCAGGGCCGCGTGATGGTGGCGTCCGACGTGGGCGGCCACAAGGAATTGATCGAAGACGGCCGCACCGGCGTGCTGTTCGCCGCCGGCGACGCGCAGGCACTGGCGCGCCAGGTGCTGGCGCTGCTGGAAACGCCGCAGCGCTGGCCGGCCCTGCGCAGCGCGGGCCGCGCCTTCGTAGAGACGGAACGCAACTGGACTGCCAGCGTGGCGCGCTACCGCCACGTCTACGGCAGCGTGCTGGCGGCATGAGGGATACCGGCATGGACGGCCACGCCAGCAGCCCGGCCGCCGCCGGCCTGAAAGTCGGGCTGGTGGGACCGCTGCCGCCGCCGTCGGGCGGCATGGCCAACCAGACCTTGCAGCTGGCCGCGCTGTTGCGCAGCGATGGCGTGGAAGTCGAGACCATCCAGGTCAACGCGCCGTACCGCCCGGCCTGGGCGGCGCGCCTGAAGGGCGTGCGCGCCCTGTTCCGCATGCTGCCCTACCTGGCCGCGCTGTGGTCGGCCGCCGGCCGCGTGCAGGTGTTCCACGTGATGGCCAATTCCGGCTGGTCCTGGCACCTGTTCGCGGCGCCCGCCATCTGGGTCGCGCGCCTGCGCGGCAAGCCGGTGGTGATCAATTACCGGGGCGGCGAGGCGGATGCCTTCCTGAGCCGCTCGCGCCGCGCGGTGGGCGCCAGCCTGGCGCGCGCCGATGCCCTGATCGTGCCGTCCGGCTTCCTGGAGGCGGTGTTCGGCAAGCATGGCTTTGCCGCGCGCGTGGTACCCAACATCATCAACCTCGATCGTTTCAGCCACGAACCCGCCGCGCCGGCCGCCGGCCCCCGCCTGCTGGTGGCGCGCAACCTGGAACCGATCTACGACAATGCCACCGCGCTGCGCGCCTTCGCCATCGTGCGCGCGGCCCAGCCGCAGGCCACGCTGGTGATCGCCGGCTCCGGCCCGCAGCGCGCCGAACTGGAAGCGCTGGCGCGCGAGCTGGGCGTGGCCGATGGCGTGACCTTCACCGGCCGCGTCGACAACCACGCCATGGCGCAGCTGTACCGCAATGCCGACATCATGCTGAACTGCAGCCTGGTCGACAACATGCCCAACTCCGTGCTGGAATCGCTGGCCTGCGGCGTGCCGGTGGTGAGCACCAATGTGGGCGGCGTGCCCTACCTGGTGGAGGATGGCCGCACCGCGCTGCTGGTGCCCGCCGCGGCGCCGGAGCGCATGGCGCAAGCCGTGCTGCGCCTGTGCGCCGAGCCCGAACTGGCGGCCAGCCTGCGCCAGGCCGGCCTGCGCCAGGTGCAGCAGTACACGTGGCACAATGTGCGTCCGCATTTGCTGGACGTCTATCGCAGCGTAATGAACCCGACATGATGTATACCGCCCTTGTCTCCAATGTGATCTTCCCGCTGCAGGAGCGTTTCAAGCAGCACCGCAGCGTGGCGCTGCGGCGCCAGATGGAGCAGTCGCAGTACTGGCCGGAAGCGCGCCTGCGCGAACTGCAGCTGGAACGCCTGCGCCGCCTGCTGCAGCGCGTCCAGGCCAAGGTGCCGTATTACCGCGAGCTGTTCCGCGAGATCGGCTTCGACCCAGCGCGCGACCTGCAGTCGCTGGACGACCTGCGCCGCCTGCCGCTGACCGACAAGGCCACCATCCGCCAGGCCGGCGAGCGCCTGAAGGCGGAAGACGCGGTGGGCCTGGCCCGCTTCAATACCGGCGGCTCCAGCGGCGAACCGCTGATCTTCTTCATCGGCAAGGAACGCGTCAGCCACGACGTGGCCGCCAAGTGGCGCGCCACGCGCTGGTGGGGCGTGGACATCGGCGACCCGGAAATCGTGGTGTGGGGCTCGCCCATCGAACTGGGGGCGCAGGACCGTATGCGCGCCTGGCGCGACCGCGTGATGCGCACCCGCCTGCTGCCCGCCTTTGAAATGTCGGCGGCCAAGCTGGATGGCTTTGTCGCCGCCATCCGCGAGCGCCGCCCGCGCATGCTGTTCGGCTATCCGTCCGCGCTGTCGCACATCGCGCGCCACGCGCGCGGCCGCGGCCAGCGCATGGACGACCTGGGCGTGAAGGTGGCCTTCGTCACCTCGGAGCGCCTGTACGACGAGCAGCGGCAGCAGATCCAGGACACCTTCGGCTGCCCGGTGGCCAATGGCTACGGCGGCCGCGACGCCGGCTTCATCGCCCACCAGTGCCCGCAGGGCGGCATGCACATCACGGCGGAAGACATCATCGTGGAAACCATCGGCGCCGACGGCCAGCCGGTGCCGCCCGGCACGGCGGGCGAAATCGTGGTGACCCACCTGGCCACCGGCGACTTCCCGTTTATCCGCTACCGCACCGGCGACGTGGGCGTGCTGGACACGCAACCGTGCAGCTGCGGCCGCGGCCTGCCGCTGCTGAAGGAAATCCAGGGCCGCAGCACGGACTTCCTGGTGGCGCAGGACGGCACCGTGATGCACGGCCTGGCCCTGATCTACATCCTGCGCGACCTGCCGCAGGTGAAGGCGTTCAAGATCGTGCAGGAAAGCCTGCAGCACACGACCGTGCAGGTGGTGCTGGAAGGCGCGCTGGACGATGCGCTGCGCGAGCAGATCGTGGCCGGCTTCCGCGCCCGCCTCGGCGCCGGCGTGGAAGTCACGGTCGAACAGGTGGCGCAGATCGCGCCGGAAAAATCGGGCAAGTTCCGCTACGTGATCAGCAAGGTGGCAGCATGAGGGATATCGTCGTCACCCTGCTGGTGTTCGGTTCGCTGCCCTACATCTTCCGCAATCCTTCGTTCGGCATGGTGATGTGGATCTGGATCAGCGTGATGAACCCGCACGCGCAGGGCTGGGGTTTCGCCCGCACCTTCCCGTTCGCGGCCATCATCGCCGTGGTCACCGTGGTGTCGATGGTGCTGAACAAGGAGCGTTACCGCTTGCCGATGACGCCCGTCGTCGTGACCTTCCTCGCCTTTGTCGGCTGGATGTCGCTGGGCACCGTATTTGCCGCCAGTACGGAAGCAGTGCTGCCGCAGTTGAACAAGGTGCTCAAGATCATGGGCATGACGCTGGTGGTGCTGATGCTGATCAAGAACCGTGAGCACATCAAGTGGCTGATCTGGACCGTCGTCGTATCGGTTGGCTTCTACGGCGTGAAGGGCGGCATCTTCACCCTGCAGACCGGCGGCGCGCACCGCGTGTGGGGGCCGTCCGGCACCTTCATCGACGGCAACAACGAAATCGCCCTGGCGCTGATCATGATCATCCCGCTGATGTACTACCTGCTGGGGCAGATCGCCAACAAATGGGGCAAGCGCGCCATGGTGCTCTCGATCTGCCTGTGCGCCATCGCTTCGCTGGGTTCCTACTCGCGCGGCGCCGCGCTGGCGATGGGCGCCATGCTGGGCTTCATGTGGATGAAGAGCCAGCACAAGGCGAAGCTGGGCCTGGTGCTGGTGGCGCTGGCGCCGCTGGCGCTGGTGTTCATGCCCGACCAGTGGCACGCCCGCATCGACACCATCAACACCTACGAACAGGACGCCTCGGCCATGGGCCGCATCAATGCCTGGAAGATGGCGACCAACCTGGCCAACGCCCACCCGCTGTTCGGCGGCAGCTTCGATATCTACACCCGCGAAATGTTCTCGCGCTACGCGCCGGTGCCGGACGACGTGCATGCCGCGCACTCGATCTACTTCCAGGTGCTGGGCGAGCATGGCTGGGTGGGCCTGGGCCTGTATTTGCTGCTGGGCTTCCTGACCTGGCGCGCGGGCAGCTGGGTGCTGCGCAATGCCGACAAGGTGCCCGAGCTGCAGTGGGCTTGCGACATGGTGCGCATGCTGCAGGTGTCGCTGCTGGGCTTCATGGTGGGCGGCGCCTTCCTCAGCCTGGCGTATTTCGACGTGCCGTACTTCCTGATGGCGGCCCTGGTGGCGCTGCGCCTGCAGGTGGAGAAGGAGCTGGCCGAGCGCGCCAGCGCGAAACCGGTGGAAAGGGATGCCCATGCGCTGGCTTGATACCCTGTGCGGCCCGCTGGAGCGGCGCCTGCTGGCCTGGCTGTCGCCGGGCGGCGCGCACGGCCTGTCGATCCTGATCTACCACCGCGTGCTGCCGGCGCCCGACCCGCTGTTCCCCGGCGAAGTGGACCGGCAAGCCTTCGACGCCCAGCTGGCGCTGCTCAAGTCGCGCTTCACCGTGCTGCCGCTGCTGGAGGCGGTGCGCCTGGCGCGCGCGGGGCGCTTGCCGCCGCGCGCCGCCTGCATCACCTTCGACGACGGCTATGCCGACAATGCGGAAGTGGCGCTGCCGCTGCTGCAGAAGCATGGCTTGCACGCCACCTTCTTCATCGCCACCGGCTTCCTGAACGGCGGCCGCATGTGGAATGACAGCGTGATCGAAACCGTGCGCATGGCGCCGGCCGGCGTGCTCGATGCGCGCCACCTTGGCCTGGGCAGCCATCCGCTGGCCTCGCTGGAAGACCGGCGCGCCGCGATTGGCGCCCTGATCGGCCAGCTCAAGTACCTGCCGATGGCGGAGCGCCAGCAGCAGGTCGACCAGTTGGCGCTGCTGGCCGGCGGGCCGCTGCCGTCGCGCCTGATGATGGAGGACGACCAGGTACGCCAGTTGCACCGCGCCGGCATGGGCATCGGCGGCCACACGGTCAACCACCCGATCCTGGCGCGCTTGCCGGCCAGCGAAGCGCGCGCCGAAATCGCGGCCGGCAAGGCGGCACTGGAACAGCTGACGGGCGCACCGGTGGAATTGTTCGCTTACCCGAACGGCAAGCCCGGCACCGATTACCTGGCCGAGCACGTGGCCATGGTGCGCGAACTGGGCTTCGAAGCCGCGGTGTCGACTGCCTGGGGCGCCAGCCGCCAGCCGGATTTCTTCCAGCTGCCGCGCTTCACGCCATGGGACCGCACGCCGCGCCGCTTCACGCTGCGGCTGGCGCGCAACCTGCGCCTGCCGGCGCAATCGGTAGGCAGCCCGGCCTAATCGGGAGGATCCTTGCGCAGCCGCGCCAGCAGGGCGGCTGTCTGGTCGTTCAATGGCAGGCCGTGGCGCCGCAGCAGCTGCACGTGCAGCACCAGGTTTTCCAGCACCAGTTTGGCCGCCACCGCCAGCAGCGTCAGGCGGCGGTCTTCCTCGCTGAAGGATTCCATGGCGTCTGCCATCTCGCACAGATGGTCGGCCACCAGCTTGCGCAGATCGTGTTCGTCAAAGGGCAGGTCGGCGAAATCGATCGGGTCTTCCTGCTCCACTTCGTGCATCAACAGCTCGAGTTCCTGCGGGGTGATACCCATGTGTGGCTCCGGTTATGCACACGCCTTCATTGTAGGCGAAAGCGGCCGGCCAAAGCGCGCTAGAATAGTTTTCCCATGGCCCAGATCATCTTCACCCAGCAGCTGGCGCGCTTCCTGCCGGTCCCGACCCTCGAGACCCGGGCCGCCACCCTGCGCGCGGCGCTGGACGGCGCGTTTGCCGCCAATCCGCGCCTGGGCGCCTATGTACTGGACGAGCAGGGCCGCCTGCGCGCCAATGTGGTGGTGTTCATCGACGGCCAGCGCAGCGAGCTTGACACGCCGCTGCGCAGCGATTCCAAGATCTATGTGCTGCAAGCCTTATCCGGAGGATGACATGGCAGACCGCGCTTTCATTGCAACCCGCAAGGGCCTGTTCGAGCTGGCCTACCGTAACGGCGCATGGCGGCTGGAGGAGGACAAGTCCTTCTTCGGCGAGCCGGTATCGATGGTGCTGCACGATGCGCGCGACGGCGCCACCTACGCCTGCCTGAACCTGGGCCACTTCGGCGCCAAGTTGCACCGGCGCGACGCCGGCAGCCAGGAATGGCAGGAAATCGCGGTGCCCGCCTATCCGCCCAAGCCGGCCGACAGCACCGACAAGGCCGACTGGGCCCTGAAGCAGATATGGTCGCTGGAGGCGGGCGGCGCCGACCAGCCGGGCGTGCTGTGGGCCGGTACCCTGCCCGGCGGCCTGTTCCGCTCGGCCGACCGCGGCGACAGCTGGCAGCTGGTGGAATCGTTGTGGAACGTGCCGGAGCGGACCCAATGGTTTGGCGGCGGCTACGACGTGCCGGGCATCCACAGCATCTGTGTCGACCCGCGCGACAGCCGATCCCTGCTGGTGGGCGTGTCGTGCGGCGGCGCCTGGCTGACACGCGATGGTGGCGCCAGCTGGCAGCTGCGCACCAAGGGCATGGCGGCGCGTTACATGCCGCCGGAGATGCAGGACGTGGGCGCCGTGCAGGACCCGCACCGCATCGTGCGCTGTGCCGCCGAGCCGGATGTGCTGTGGTGCCAGCACCATAACGGCATCTGGCGTTCGCGCAACAACGCGGAAACCTGGGAAGAAGTCACGGCGCCGCTATCGAGTTTCGGCTTTGCCGTGGCCGTGCATCCGCGCGACGGCAACACGGCCTGGTTCGTGCCGGCCGTGGCCGACCAGCAGCGGGTGCCGGTAGAGGCGGCGCTGGCGGTCAACCGTACCGCCGACGGCGGCGCCAGTTTCAGCACGCTGCGCAACGGCTTGCCGCAGGAGCACTGCTACGATCTGGTGTACCGCCATGGGCTGGCGGTGGCCGACGACGGCAAGACGCTGCTGATGGCGTCCACCACGGGCGGCTGCTGGCTGTCCACCAATGGCGGCGAACACTGGCAAACCATTTCCACCACGCTGCCGCCGGTGTACGCGGTGCGCTTCAATTGAGGCCGTAGTAGGCCAGGAACATTTCCACGGTGGCGGTGATGACCGCCTCCTGTTCTTCGGGCGCCAGCGGCGCTTTGCCCATGGCCACTTGCGGCCATAGCGCGAAGGCCTTCAGCTGGCCCTGCAGCATATGCGACATGAAGGCCGGGTCGCCGGCCTTCAGCACCTTGTCCTCCTGTGCCGCGCGCAGGAAGGTGGCGACGCCTTCTTCCTTCTTCCCCAGCCGCATGACCATCGACCCCGCACGCTGCGGGGCGTGGATGGCTTCCGCAATGGCGACGCGCACCAGGTCGAGGAAGTAGGCGTCGCGCAGCATGGCCATCTTTTGCCGCATCAATTCCATCAGCTGCGGCTTGAGCGGCTTGCCCTGCTGGTAGGCGATGGCGTTCAGCGCGGCGCTGCAATCCCACAGCTCCTGCAGGATGTGTTCGAACAGCTCGTCCTTGCTGGCGAAATGGTTGTACACCGTGCGCTTGGAGACGCCGGCGGCCGCCGCGATGCGGTCCATGCTGGTGGCTTCGAAACCGCGCGCACGGAATTCGGCAATGGCGGCCGTGACGATGGCGGCGCGCTTGCGGTCGGTCAGTTTGTCGGGTGGGTTCATAAAGAATATTTTACACCGGGTAGTTTACTTTTCCCAAAACAGAAACTACACTGTGTAGTGTAATACATTTGCCCGGGAGCCACCTGACATGTCCAGCATTGCCAATACCGCCGCCGAACTCCGTCCCGCGTACCAGAATGAAGCGCCGCGCCAGCAGCCGGGCTTCCTCAGGATGCTGAAGATTGTCTGGGACTTCACGTTCAACAAGCCGGCCGATACCGTGCCCGGGCAGGCGCTGCCGGTGCGAGCACTCACTCTCGATCAACTGTTGGCTGCGCGCGACGATACACTGTTCCGCCTGGGCCATTCGACGGTCCTGCTGAAGCTGAATGGCGAGTTCTGGCTGACCGACCCGGTGTTTTCCGAGCGTGCCTCGCCGGTGCAGTGGGCGGGGCCGGCCCGCTTCCACGCGCCGCCGATCAGCATTGCCGAACTGCCGCCGATCAAGGGCGTGATCCTGTCGCATAACCACTACGACCACCTCGATTACGCGGCGATCCGGGCGCTGGCGGCCAAGACGGAGCACTTCCTGGCGCCGCTGGGCGTGGGGGACACCCTGGTGTCCTGGGGCGTGCCGGCGGCCAAGGTGCAGCAGTTGGACTGGTGGCAGTCGACGTCGGCCGGCAGCCTGAAGCTGACGGCGACGCCCGCCCAGCACTTCTCCGGCCGAGGCCTGTTCGACGGCAACAAGACGCTGTGGGCGTCCTGGGTGATCGAAAGCGGCGACTTGCGCGTGTTCTTCTCCGGCGACACTGGCTACTTCAAGGGCTTCAGGGAAATCGGCGACCAGTTCGGCCCCTTCGACCTGACCTTGATGGAAACCGGCGCCTACGACCCGCAATGGCCGGACATCCACATGCACCCGCGGGAAACCCTGCAGGCGCACATCGACTTGCGCGGCAAAGTGCTGCTGCCGATCCACAACGGCACCTTCGACCTGGCAATGCACAGCTGGGACGATCCGTTCGAACAGATCACCGCCCTCGCCGCCGCGCGCGGCCAGCAGTTGGCAACGCCGATGATTGGCGAAGCCCTCGATATCGCCCAACCCCAAGCCACTGAAGCATGGTGGCGTCTTTCCTGAACGAGGGATGCATGGAAGCCTATCAACGATTTTTGCGCATGTGGTCAGCAGCGCCCAGGCCGACGGAGGATCCCGTTGAGACCGTGGCGGGCGGTTTGCCGCTGGCCGGCGCCAGTGACAAGGGGCGTTCGACCAGCAGGAACAGCACGCTGGCGGGTACCAGCGTCATGGTAAACACTGGCAGAACCATGCCGGTAATGAACACGCCTTCGTAAGCGGTGTGTGGCCAAGTCCTGGCCAGCAGCAGGAAGCACGCCTTCATGGCCAGTCCGTGCATCAGGTAGTAGGAGTAGCTCATATTCCCCAGCCAGCGCAAGGGCGTCCAGCGGAAGGTGCGCGACAGCCAATGCGCCTTTCCGTCCAGGCAGGCATGGCATAGCAGGTAGAAGCCCGCCAACAGGGCCAGCAGCCGGGCGGGACCGGGCAGGGCGCTCGGCGCCAGGGCCAGCGCCGTCGCCGCCAGGCAAGCGGCCAGCGCCGCCGGCGGCGCCGGCAGGCGGGTATGGTGCATGACATCGAACAGGACCACACCGGCCGCAAACATCAGCATCCGCCAGTGCCCGCCGAACGCCTGGCACCACGCCAGATACCCCGCCGCCAGCAGCAGGAAAAGTGCGATCCGCCACTGCGGCGGTTGGCGGCCGCAAGCCAGCACCAGCGGCGGCAACAACAAGTAGAAGAACATCTCGTAGCTCAGGGACCAGGCCACCGTGATCAGGGGCTCGATGGCAAACAGGCCTGGCAGCAGCAGGAAGTTCGTCAGGATGTAGCGCAGTGCCGCAGCGGCGCCAGACGGAATCTTGCCGGGGCCGGCGCCGAGCAGCGCCAGGGCCAGGTACAGCAGGAATACCGCGCTGAAGGCGGGATAGATGCGGACCACCCGTCGCCGCAGGAAGCGCAGGTAGGGCTGGCGGCGGCCAAGCAGCGAGCCGTAAATCAGGTAGCCGCTCAGCACGAAGAACAGGTCAACGCCGCTATTGCCGATGGCGTGCCCCGCCCGCATGACGCTGGCGAGCGCCGAGCCATCCGTCACCCAGGGGGCGGACAGGGTCGCGTAGTGGGTGAGGAAAACCAGCACGACAGCGAACCCGCGCAAGCCTTCCATGGCACGCACGTTATGCTGCTCTCCGCCACGGGAGAGCTCGAACAGCTCGGCTATTTTCCGCATATTGGGCCATCGCAGCAGACAGGAAAATGCTAGCTTCCTGCCGGGCAATGCCCTTGAGGTGGCTCAACCGGTCAAGCTTCTACGTTGATGAGCTTGCCGATTGTCTGGCCCAGCGTGTTGATCGTCGGCGCCTTGGGCAGGACATCCGGCGGCACGCGCTGTTCGATGGCGCGGTCGAGGCGGGGCGTGGAAAGGATGGGGGTGGAGGCCGCTTCGGCGCGGCGGCTTTCAAGCTGGGTGCGCGAGAGTTCCTGGCTGTCGCGGTCCAGGGTGGCGCGGCTCTGGTCCAATTGGTCTTCGTCCCGCGCGACCTGGTCGCGGTCCTGCTGGACTTTGCGTTCAGCAAAAGCCACGGCGGACTGCAGGGAATTGACGGAATTCAGCGAGACCACGAATCTACCCTTGGAAGCAACCTTTCATACAGGCACCAACGTCAGGTTAGGCCAAAATTGCCCCGAATGCTAGAGTTTCGTGCTTTTTTGGTAATTTGTTCAGCTAAAAACTTCTTTCAGGGTTTGCGCCTTGGTCGCTGCCGCGCCCCATTTGGTCAGTTGCTTCAGGTTGGCGTTCGCGAGTTTTCGGCGTGCCGTTTGCGGCAGGGGGCCGAAGCGTTTGGTCAGGACCTTTTCCAGCAGCAGCGCTGCGCCTTCTTCGCGGCCCTGAATCAAACCTTGCTTCAAGCCTTGCTTGATCCCCTTATCCATAATGACTTGTTCAAACGGGCTGATCCATTCCATAGCGCCCTCCTTTTGCATGCGGCGGATAGATTCCCAGTAGCGTGTCTCTAATTCCGCTGGCAGGGTCATCATCCAATTGATTGCCTTGAACAGGATGATTATGCGCTTCTTGCCCCAGCCTCGCTGGAAAAGCAATTTCGTGAGGCCCCACTTGGCGGCGAAGCGGTCGGCAGCATTGCCTTGCGTCCGCTGTGTGTAGAGATGGGCCAGGGTGACCAGGGCGAACGGGTTGCGCGAAGCCTGCAGTGCGGGCATGCGGTCCGCAAAGTCGATCAGCTTGGCGATGGCAAACGATATGCCCATCCTGGTGCCAAGCAGCTGGTTGAAGAAGGAATGAGCGGCCGCCATCGGGGATCGCTATCCGCCAGCACGACCAGGCTGGAGACGGGCCGGTCATGCTGCTCGAAGATGCGATAGTTGTAGGCAAGGACGCGTCTCGCCAGCTTGTCGTCCCGCTGCGCCTGGACTTCGATGTGGATCAGTACCCAATATTCACCGCCATCGCGCAGGTAGACTGCGACCAAGTGGTCGGCGACCCGGCCGGTCGGGTTGGCGCCGAAGCCCGCCTGTGCCAGCTCCTTATCCAGGAAGCGCGGCCGGCGTGACCAGTCGATCTCTTTGCTGAGTTCCGGGAAGTAGAACGCCATGAACGCGCGGAAGGCGTGGGTGAGGGCCATCTTCCAGGGCGAATCGAAGCGAGCGGTGGGGGAGCGTCGCGGCATCCGCCAAGTGTTGGCGAAGTTCCTGCGGGCAGTGTTGAGGCAGCGCAAAAAAAGGGCGCCGCAGCCTTGGAAAATCCTGCGACGCCCGGAGGGGAACTACTAGGGAGATGCTACTCAGAAGCGGTAAGCCAGCGACAGTTCCCAGCTGCGGCCGAACAATGGGCGGGCGTTGATCGGGCCGCTGCCGCCGGTGGTCAGGCGGGAATTGCCTTCGGTCAGGCCCAGTTCATTGGTGACGTTGTTGCCGCTCAGGCGGATTTCGATCTTGTCGCCGATAGTGAACAGCGCGCCCAGGTCCACCGTGTTATACGACGGCAGGTATTGCAGGTTGGCCTGGTCGGCCCAGCGGTCGCCCACGTGGGTATAGGTGCCGTACACCTTGAGCGAATAGTTCTCGCCCATCGGGATACGGTAAGTCGGCGTGAAGCGGTACTGCAGCTTCGGCTGGCGCTGCACCAATTTGCCGGCGGTGGCTGGATTGTCCTTGTACTTGGAATCCTGCCAGTTGCCGGACAGGCTCAGCGACAGGTCGCGGATCGGGCGTACCGCCAGTTCCACTTCCACACCATCGCCCTTGGAGCCGGACACCGAATTCAGGATGGTGCCGTTGGACAGGATCTGCTGGA
>CBHWEO010000117.1:0-15986 GCA_966112955.1 uncultured Duganella sp.
CGGCACAACTGGCGCTGAATGACCAGGAGCTGGGCGTGGTCGACATGGACCGCGTCACCAACCGTGGCCAGCTGGATCCCTTCAACAACACCACGCAGCTGCTGGAACGCGCCGTCAACTCCGGCGCAGCCCGTACGTGGATGCATCGACAATAAGGAAACGCGAATGAAACATCAGTACCTGCCCGTCTTGCTTGCCACCGCCCTGCTGGCGCAATCCTCCGCCTGGGCCCAGGACAGCACGACAGCCGCAGCGCGGGACGCACTGGCAAAGAAGGAAGGCGAAGGCGACCAGAGCGCCCTGCTGAAGGAGACCCTGACCGCAGTCGACAAGCAGTATTCCCTGATCCGCAAAGGCAAGTCGCAATTCACCTATGACCTGAACTACAGCTACATCGGCCAGGAAAAGATCGTCACCGACATCACGGCCGAAGGCTTGACGCTGTTCGAAATCGAGAACGTGTCGGCCCACATCGTCACCAACACCATCTCGGCCGACTACGGCGTATGGGACAATCTGACCGCCAACGTCACCCTGCCCGTGATCGGCAAGTTCGCCGAGTCGCGCAATGGCAACAACACCTCGTTCTCGCTGGGCGACATGTCGATCGGCGCGCGCTACCAGCCGTGGGAAGCGCGGCGCGACACGGCCAATTTCACCGCCACCACCAACCTGCGCCTGCCCACCGGCCGCAGCCCGTTCAAGATCATCGCCGGCAGCGGCGAGGCAACCGGCAGCGGCGTCGCTTCGCTGTCGGCCGGCCTGAACGTGAACCGCATCGTCGATCCGGTGGCGCTGTTCGGCTCCGTGTCGCTCACCGCCAGCGCGCCGGCCACCGGCCTGCACCAGGTCAATGGCACGCGCGTGCTGACCCGTGTGGCGCCGGGAACACAGTTCGGCTTCGGCATGGGCTTCGCGTACGCCCTGTCGTATGGCATTTCCACAACAATGTCCTTCCAGGGCGCGATTTCGCAGGGCGCCAAGTTGCGTTTTGCCGACGGTTTCAGCGCGCGCACCAACACGCAGACCTCGGCGATCCTGAACTTCGGCATGGGCTACCGCGTGTCGCCGAAAAACACCGTGAACATGTCGGTCGGCATCGGCCTCACCAGCGACTCGCCGAATTTCTCGGTGGGCCTGAACCTGCCGCTGGCGTTCTGACGAGGGAGCGATGCGCGCCCCGCTCCGCCTGGCGGCATGTGCCGCCGCGCTTGTACACGTTCTGCCCGCGCACGCCGCGCTGGTGGAAAACCTGACCACCAGCGTGGTGGCCATGGCGCTCGGCAATGCCGTGACGGCCGACCCGCCCGGCATCGATTCGGTGCACTTCAATCCTGCCGGCCTGGCGCGCCTGCAGGGCGACAGCACGCAGCACGCGGCCTTTGGCGCCTCGATCCGCGCCCGCGCCAGCTTCACGCGGCCGGATGGTTTCGACATCGGCGGCTGGAAGGACGATCCGATCAGCGGCACCAGCACGGGCCCGATGCGGCAGACCATGTACGTGCCGACCTACGGCATGCCGGGCTGGCGCCTGCCGGGTGTGATCGTGCCCAGCCTGGGCTTCGCCTGGAACAACCCGGGCTCGCCCTGGACCTTCGCCACCAATTCCTACATGGCGCAGGCGATCAGCCTTGACCGCACCACCGACCCGAACGACCCGGGGCGCTTCGACGGCCGCCAGATCCAGCTGCAAAGGCTGGTGTGGGCCTCGCCGGCGGTCGGCTACAAGTACTCGGACACGCTGCGTTTCGGCGCCGCCGTGCCGATCGCGCACTCGGCCTTTGTGGTCGACACCCATATGCGCTTCCCCAACGAGCTGCTGGGCATCTTCGGCAAGCTGCAGCAGGGCTGGTGCCCGGAAGACGGCGGCAACATCATCGACACCTTCGGCTTCGGCCTGTGCGGCGGCGGCAAGGAAGGCATGGTCAACCCGTTCAAGAAGGCGGCGGCCATGCGGCTGGAAATGACCTCGCCGGTCGACCCGACGCTGAACCTGGGCGTGCTGTGGGAGCCGCAACCGTGGTTCGCGCTGGGCGCGGTGTACCAGGGCGGCTCGAAGACGCGCTACACGGGGCACTACCAGTTCGACACGGAACCGATGCTGCGCAACTTCGTCAAGGGTCTGAATTCCAGCCTGTTCGGCCCGGTGGCCGGCGCCGTGCTGGGCATGCCGCAGTCGATCCCGGAGACGCAGCATGGCTACATGTCGGCCAGCATCCCCTTTCCTGCCCACCTGCAGGTCGGGGTCAAGTTCAAGCCGCTGCGCTTCGTCCAGCTGAACGTGGACGCCAGCTATGCGCGCTGGAGCGACTGGAACCAGCTCACCTTCGAGTTCGACCAGAGCGTCAAGCTGCTGGAAGTGGCACGCCTGTACGGCATTCCCGATTCCACCAAGCTGAAGATCCCGCGCGGCTACAAGAGCGTGCTGAACATGGGCTACGGCCTGCAGCTGTTCCCCTTTGAAGGCATGGCGCTGCGCTTTGGCTACGAGCCGCGCAAGACCTCGGTCCCGGCCAACAAGATCGACCTGATCGCGCCGCTGCCGGACACGAAGCTGTACAGCGTGGGCCTGAACTGGCGCCTCAGCAAGCAGTATGAGCTGAACCTGACGGGCAGCTACATGCAGGGCAAGTTCAACGCGCCGGCGGAATCGTCGGACAACATGAACAGCAGCAAATTCCTCAACATTATTTACAACCCATATGCCGGCCACGACGTGGCTGGCGACATCAAGGTCCGCTATGTCGGATTCAGTCTGATTGAACGTTTCTAGGAGCGTAAGGATGAAAAAAATCGCGACATTGATCGCCGCCCTGGCCATCGGGGGCACGGTGCAGGCGGCGGCAATCCCGCCCGCCAAGCAGGAACTGGTCGACCGCGTGCTGCAGCTGTGGCACCCGGAAACCATCGGGGAATCGATGCTGCAGGCGCCGGTGGGCGACGCGGTGCAGCAGGCGCGCGTCGTGCTGCAGGGCCGCGTGGCGCCGGAAAAGCGCGACGCGGCGCTCAAGGAAATCATGGCCGATGCGCGCCAGTTCATGGACAGCAACCGCCCGGTGACGCAAGCCAGCGCGCAGAAGCTGGTCGGCACCACCGTGGCGCCGCTGCTGGCCGAACGCTTCACCGAAGAGGAACTGCGCCAGATCATCGCCATCCTCGAATCACCGGTGAAGAAGAAGTTCGAAGGCATGCTGCCCGAGCTGCAGAAAAAGCTGGGCGAAGGCGTGGCGGCCGATACCCGCGCCGTCATCGATCCCAAACTGCAGGAGCTGCAGCAGCGCATCGGCACGCGCCTGCGCAGCGCGGTGACGCCCTGAGCCCGGGAGCCAGCCATGAGCTACTCCTCGGCTCTTCACCTGGTGCGCGGCGTCAAGTCGCGCCTTTCCCATTCCGGCGTAGAGGCGGAAGCACTGTTCGAACAGGCCGGCCTGAATGAGGGCGACGGCCTGGCCTGCGATGCGCTGACCCTGTCGGACAAGCTGAGCCACCTGTGGGAACTGGTGGTCGAACATTCGGGCGACCCGCTGATCGGCCTCAAGGTGTCCACCCCGCACCGCCTGGGCTGGCTGGGCGTGATGGGGCACATCATGCTGCTGTCGCCGACCGTGCAGAGCACCATCGAGCGCTGCCACGGCCACACCCGGGTGGGCATCCTGCTGCCTGGCCTGCACCGCGTGGTGCCGCGCCAGCGCTACGACTTCGTCTGGTGCGTGCTGCTGCGCACCCTGCGCTGCGCTTCCGGGCGCGACGATGCGGTGCCGGTCAGGGTGGAATACGCCTTCCCCGAGCCGGCCAATGCGGCCTTCTTCGAAAACACCTTCGGCTGCCCGGTGCATTTCGACCGCCCGCACAATGTGATGGAGTTTTCCGACGCTGACATGGTGGCCGCGCTGCCCAACGGCGGCATGCCGCTGCCGGGCGGCGGCCAGCCCGTGCTGGCCCAATTGGCCCAGGCGCAGCCGCCGGCCTTCACGGCGCGGGTGCAGGAAATCCTTGCCCTGCTGCTGCCGAAAGGACCGCCGCACCGCGACGCCGTGGCCAGCATGCTGGCCATGAGCGAACGCACGCTGCAACGCCGCCTGGCGGAAGAAGGCACCAGCTTTTCCACCCTGGTGGACGACACGCGGCGGGCGCTGGCACGGCAATCGCTGGAAGCGGGCGAACTGTCCCTCAAGATGCTCAGCTTCCAGCTGGGCTTTTCCGAACCGAGCGCGTTCTACCGGGCCTGCAAGCGCTGGTTCGGCATGACGCCTTCCGACCTGGCCAACCACGGAGAAAAACATGGCATGGTATAGACCCGAACATCCGGCGCAACTGTTTGGCCAGCTGCTGGTCAGGCACAAGCTGGTCACCGAAGAGCAGCTGCGCAGCGCAATCGAGCAGCAGCGCCAGACCGGCCAGCGCCTGGGCGAGATTTTCGCCGAATGGAACCTGGTCACGCAGCAGCATGTACAGGACATCCTGCGCAAGCAGCGCCGCGTGCGCATGGCGGCGGCACTGATCGGCGCCATCTTTGCGCCGCTGGAAGCCTATGCCGCCGAGACGCTGGCGGCGGCGCCGGCCGCCATCAGCGCGCCGGCGGCCATCCTGCCGCGCGATGGGGCGCTCACGCCGCTGGCGGAGGGCGAGCTCGATGCCGTCTCCGCGCAAGGGCTGGACGACGACCTGGTGAAGCAGGTGCGCGAGCAGCTCAAGCACAATGGCGTGGAGGTGATCGGCGACCTGGCGAAGCTGGTCAACCCTGTGCTGGGCGTGCTGGATTCGGACGTCAGCGTGCACAACGTGGTGTATGCGCCGAACCGCGCCGCCGCCACGCTGAACGCCGACGGTTCGCTCTCGCTGAACCTGCCCACCACGATTGGCGAGATCAACTTCAACAACATCCGCGTGCATGGCTCGGCGCCCGGCGGGCCGAGCTTCGGCAGCATTTCGATCCGTGGTATCGACCTGACGGGCACCGTCATCACGCTGGCGCTGCGCAGATGAAGCCCGCCCGCCTGCAGTTCGCCCGCCGGCTTGCCGCACGCTGGCCGGCCGCCGCCACGCTGGCAGCGGCCGTCGCCGCGGGTCCAGCCGCCGCTGCGCCAGCCGCGGAAACGCCAGCACCGGACGCCGCGCTGCTGGCCGGCGGCGCCGTGCACGTGGTGGAAGTGCCGAGCGGCGGACTGCCCGGCAAGGCCTTCACGGCTTGGGCGCTGGTGCCCGCCTCCGTGCCGCAGCTGTGCGCCACGGTGCAGGACTACCCCGCTTACGCCTCCTACATGCCCAACACAAAAAGCGCGCAGCCGGTCGGCGCCGGAGACGGCTACGTCCTGGTCGACATGACCCTCGACCTGCCCCTGGGCCAGCAGAAGAAATACCGCCTGCGCCTGGAGCCGCTGCAGCCGGACGCCGCGCAATGCAAGCTTGCATGGCGCCTGGTGCCGAACGGCCTGCCGGCGGGAGAAACGATTGTCGACACCACCGGCTACTGGCTGTTCAAGCCCCTGCCCGGCGATGGCGCGAAGACCCTGGTCGAATACCACGTCTACGCCGATCCCGGGCCGGTGCCGTTCGGCTTCGGCTGGATTGTCGACATGATGAGCAAGCGCAGCCTGCCCCGCACGCTGGAAGCCCTGCGCAACTACTCCACGCAGCGGTAGCTGCCGCGAATCTTGGCGCGCTGTTCCGGCGTCAGCAGCGCATCGGTCGGCTTGTAGATGTAGTTCTCCTCTTCCCGCACCAGCAGGAAGCTGCCGTCCGCCTGTTCGCTCCACACCAGGTAGCCGCAATAGGTATCGGCATTGGAAAAGCGGCCCGTGAAATCCACCGCCGCGTACGTGCCCGGCGCACCGATTTGCGAGCTGCGGTAAATGGTCACTTTCTTCAGGTCACGCCGCTGCACGCTGCCCGCGCGCGCGGCGCTGCCCGCCATGGCATCGCGCCATTGCTCGAAGCTCCACTGCTGCCGCAGCCCGGCACCCAGGAGCTGCCAGGCTTCGCGGTAGCGCGCCGCATCCTTGTCGGCGAAGTAGGCCTTGCTCAATTCCTCGATGCGGGCCTTCTGCGATGCGCTCGGCTGCCAGGAAGCCGCCGACGGCTTGGCCGGGGCCAGCGATTGCTGCAGCGCCGCGTTCACCTTGCGGAATTCTTCCACCATGGTGTCGCATGCCGGCTTGGCGGCCTGGCACAGCGTATTCATCCTGATCGATACCTGGCCGTTCTCCACGACCACGGTGCGCCGCACGGCCGACGGGTGGGCCGGATGTTCGGGCAGCGTGAACGACCACAGGGTGTGGTTGGCCTTGTCGTCCGCGATGGTCCAGCCGTTTTCCGCGGACAGCGTCACGTCGCCGCGCGCTTTCAGCGCTTCCAGCGCCATCGCCGGCGACGGGTAGCCGATGCCGTCGGGCTGCGCAGCCGCAGCGACGACCGTGGCGGTCAATGTCAGGAAATTCATCATCGTTGCAATATAGACCACGGCACAATCGCCGGTCAATTGTGATAGCATCCGCTGGTCCGACCACCAATCCAATTATTAATATGCCATCCGCCCACCGTTTGTCCGATGTCGTCGCCGCCGAACTGGAAAACCGCATCCTCGAAGGCTCACTGAAGCCCGGCGACCGTTTGCCGGCCGAACGCGAACTGGCGGTGGAACTGGGCGTGTCCCGCCCTTCGCTGCGCGGCGCCCTGCAATCGCTGGTGGCCAAGGGCTTGCTGGTCACCCGCCACGGTGGCGGCACTTTCGTGACCGACTCGATGCAAGCGGCGTTCACCGACCCGTGGCAGCAGATGCTGAAGGACCATCCGGACATCCATGGCGACATGCTGGAATTCCGCCATATGCTGGAAGGCCAGGCGGCGCAGCTGGCGGCGGAGCGCGGCACCGACGAGGATTTCGAACGGATCGGCAGCCGCTACAGGGCGCTGGAACAGGCTTTCGAAGACCAGGACCTGGCCAGGTGCATCGAGGCGGACGTGGAATTCCACCAGGCGATTGCCGATGCGTCGCACAATGTGATGATCGGGCACCTCAGCTCCAGCCTGCACAAGGTGATGGAGGGGCATGTGCAGGGCAACCTGGAATACCTGAATGCGCGGCCAGAACTATGGGCGCAGGTGAAGGCCCAGCACCGGGCGATCTGGGATGCGGTGCGCGAACGCAGGATGGAAGTGGCGGGGCACGCCGCGCACCATCACCTGGCGTTCGTGCAGCACACCATGCGCGAGAACTTGAAGAATGAGGAGCGGCGCGGCGCGGCGGCGGGGTGGCTGAATGCCTGAAAACCCTTGAACCCGGAAACCCGGGGTACGACCCGCAGGGGCGGACCCCAGGGTCCGGCCCTGCGGGCCGTACCCTGGTTTTTCGGTTTCGGGGTTTACCGGGCGCGCGCCTTGCCGAACGCGTCGCCCGCCTTCCAAGCCGGCATCTTCGGCGCATCGGCGACCATGCGTCCCAGGTTGAGGGTGAACTGCGCCATCTGCGTCATTCCCGCCATCGACCAGTTCGGGTCGTATTCATCGCTGACCTGGTGATAGCTCTTGCGGTAAGCGGCGCGCATCTGTTCCGCCTTCTCCTTGTCGCCCAGGTAGTCGCTGCCGCCGGTGATCGAGAATGCCGGCACGCCCGCCTTGGCGAAGCTGAAGTGGTCGGAACGGAAGTACCCGCCCGCCAGATCCGGCTTCTCCTGCGCGATCACCATCTTCATGGCCTTGGCCGTGGCTTCCGCCATCTGGCCCAGGTCGGTGCGCTCGCTGCCGGCGGTGCCGATATCGCGCGTGGTGCCGATCCAGTTCAGCGAATCCAGGTTCAGGTTGGCCGCCGTCTTCTCCAAAGGCCACAGGGGCGCCTCGGCGTAGGCAGCACTGCCCAGCAGGCCCTGCTCTTCCGCCGCCACCCACAGGAACATCTGGCTGCGCTTGGCCGGCGACTTCACGGCTTCCTGCGCCATGGCCAGCAGCGCTGCGCTGCCGGAAGCATTGTCCACCGCACCGTTGTAAATCGTATCCGGTCCGGTGCCCTGCTTGCCCAGGTGGTCCCAGTGCGCGGAATAGATCACCACTTCATCCTTGAGCTTCGGGTCGGTGCCTGGTACCACGCCCGCCACGTTGAACTGCTCCACCTTGCGCACGTCCGCCTTCATGTCGCCCACCAGTTTCGCCTTGAGCGGCACCGGCTGGAAATCCTTGCGTTCGGCGGCGGCCCGCAGCTGGTCCAGGTCCAGGCCGGCGGCCTTGAACAGCGCCATGGCCGTCTCGTTGGTCAGCCATCCCTGCAGCTCGGTGCCCGGCGTGCCTTGCGCCAGCTGGAAGCGTTCCACGCCATCCCAGCTGTTCTTCACCACGCTGTAGCCGTAGGAAGCGGAAGCATCGGTGTGGATCAGCAGCGCGCCAGCGGCGCCCTTGCGCTTGGCTTCCTCGAACTTGTAGGTCCAGCGGCCGTAATAAGTCAGGGCCTTGCCGCCGAAGCGGTTGGGCGCGTCCGCCGTCGGCATCGGGTCGTTGACCATCATCACGATGACCTTGCCCTTCATGTCCTGGCCCTTGTAGTCATCCCAGCCTTCTTCCGACGCGGTGATGCCGTAGCCAACGAACACCAGGTCGGCGTTGAAGCTGTGCGCCGGCTGCGCGTCGCCCGGCGCGTACACCCAATCCTTGCCGAAGCTGGCCGGCAGCGCCGTGCCGCTCACTTCCATGCGCAGGGTGGAAGCCGCGGGGTCGGTCTTGACGCCGGCGATCTTGACCAACTGGCGGTAGCTGCTGCCGTTGGCCGGCTTCAGGCCCACGGCCATGGCCTGGTTTTCCAGGTAGGCCACGGTCAGGTCGCCGCCGCGCTGGCCAGTGCCGCGGCCTTCCAGCAAGTCGCTGGACAGGAAAGCCAGGTGGGCGCGCAGCGGCGCTTCCTGCACCACCGGCAGGACTGGCTTGCCGGCCTTGAGGCCCGCCGCGTGGGCCGGGAGCAGCGTCACGCCGGCAGCCAGCGCGAAGTATGTAAGATTCTTCATGTGCATGTCTTGTGGAGGGTCCATGGGGCGCGGCTCATGACCGCGCGGGCATTCTAACGGATTTGCCGGGATGGTATCCTACGCGGCTTATGAAACACACGCCTTACATCGGCCGCTTCGCGCCCTCCCCGACCGGGCCGCTGCACCTGGGCTCCCTGGTGGCAGCGATGGCCAGTTACCTCGACGCCAAAGTCCACGGCGGCACCTGGCTGGTGCGGGTGGAAGACATTGACCGCGACCGCAACGTGGCCGGCGCCGACCAGCACATCCTCGCCTCGCTGCAGCGCTGCGGCATGCAATGGGACGGCGAGGTGACGTGGCAGACGCAGCGCGAGCACCTGTACGAAGCGGCGCTGCGCCAGTTGGGCGGCAACATCTATCCCTGCGGCTGCTCGCGCAAGGAAATCGCCGACTCGCAACTGCGCCTGGGCCAGGCCGGCAACGCCACCCTGGTCTACCCCGGCACCTGCCGCAACGGCCTGGCGCCCGGCCGCACGGCGCGCGCGCTGCGCCTGCGCACGCCGCAGGAACCGCACTGCATCATCCGCTTCCACGACCGCTTTGCCGGCGAGGTGCGGCAGGACATCACGGCCGAGGTGGGCGATTTCGTGGTGCGCCGCGCCGACGGCTTCTGGGCCTACCAGCTGGCCGTGGTGGTCGACGATGGCGCGCAGGGCATCACCGACATCGTGCGCGGCGCCGACCTGCTGGACTCCACGCCGCGCCAGATCTACCTGCAGCAATTGCTTGGCTTGCCGCAGCCGCGTTACCTGCACGTGCCGGTGGTGATGAATGCCGATGGCGAGAAACTGTCGAAGCAGACCGGCGCGCAAGCGTTCGACACCGGCGCCCCGGCGGCAAGCCTGCTCGGCAGCGCCCTGCTGCCGGCCGCGCGCTTCCTCGGCCTGGAGCTGCAGGCCGACAGCATCGCAGCCTTCTGGCGCGCGGCCGTGCCGGCGTGGGACGCGGTGCTGCGCGCCCACGGTGAGACGCCGCAGAGACCCTGACCCGCGCCCGCCGCACACTGGGTCCACCATGCAGAAAGGAGGTGGACCATGCGCAAATTACTGGTCTTGTACGCACTGGGCGCGATCGCCCTGCCGGCCACCGCCGAGGACAGCACCGTATTCCGCTGCATCGACAGCCAGGGTGTGGTCCTGTTGACCGACCGTCCTTGCGAGAGCATGCCCAACGCCGTGCCGATGGCAGTGCGGCCCGCGGTGGAGAAAGAACATTTCGTGCTGCCGCCATCCGAACAGGGGCGCAGCCGCTGGGCCTCCAAGCCGTCCGTCAGCGTGCCGCCCAAAGTGGACGTGCAAACGCTGCGCCTGGCGCGCCAGACGCTCGAACTGCGCGACAAGGTGGCCAGCGCCCGTTAGCCGTCACCCTCTTCCAGCGGCAGCAGGAGCATGCAGGCGGCCGCCGCACCGTGCACGATCGGCAGGAACAGCAGCGTCACCTGGGCCGGCGCTTCGGGGTCGCTGACGGAAAAATAAGTAATCGCCACCGCCATCACGATCGGGGCCAGCGGCAGCACCGCGGCCGCCACGGTGGCGGGGTTCAGGCGCCGCACCGCGAGCAGGTTCAGCAGCAGCGCCACCAGGTACAGGGTGCGGTACACCCATTCGGAACGCGCGGTGCCAAAGTGCAGCCCCGCAAGCATCCCTTGCATAAGCAACCCGAGCAAAAGCGTGAGCAAAAGCGCGGGCAAAGCAGAGCGTTCCATAATCACTTTGGCCTCCCTTCGTCATTAACGGAATCAAAGCAATTTCTGCGCCAAGCCCGTAAGTCAAGGCTAACTTAGGTATGCATTGAGAAATTTGTAGATTTCTGTAAGGAATTTCGACATCCAGCGGTTGAAGCTATAATAGCGGGCTTGCCTTTTGAATAACCGTCCCAAAAATGACGATGCACACTTCGCCAGACCCGCGTCCCGCCGTTGTCCTGTTGCACAGTTCGCTCAGCTCCCGCAGCCAGTGGGCGGCCCTGATGGCCGAGCAGGAAGCCAACTATCGTTTCATTGCCATCGATTTATTAGGATACGGCAAATCAGCTTTCCCAACGGAAGCGGCCGCCGCCGGCTACACCCTGGCGCACGAAACCGACGCCGTGGCAGCGGCCCTGGCCTCCCACCTCGACGCGGGCGAACCGTTCCACCTGGTGGGCCATTCGTATGGCGGCGCCACCGCCCTGCGCCTGGCGCGCCAGATGCGCGAACGGCTGCTGTCGCTGGCCGTGTTCGAGCCGGTCGCCTTCCACCTGCTGCCGGCCAGCGATGCCGCTCGCCAGGAAATCGAAGCCGTCATCGCCAGGATCCATGCCGCCGCCAGCGCGGAAGATGCGACCCGCGTCTTCATCGATTACTGGAACCGCGCCGGCGCTTTCGACACGCTGCCGGACGTGCTGCGCCAGCGCTTCACCAACGGCATCGCCAAGGTCAAGCTGGATTTCATCGCCCTGCTGGGCGAACCGGCGCGTGTGGCCGACATGGCGCAACTGGACCTGCCAGCCCTGGTGATGGCCGGTGCCAAGGGCCCGGCTTCCACCCGCCGCGTGGCGGAAACGCTGGCTGCCGCGCTGCCGCAAGCGCAGTTCAGGCTGACCGCCGGCGGCCACATGGCGCCGATCACCCATGCCGCCGCCGTCAACGAAGTGCTGCTTGGCTTCCTCGAAAAGCAGCGCTTGCCCGCCTGAGTTTATTGTCCGATAATGACCGGATAACTATCCCCAAGGGAGCGGCATCATGAGCGATACGCGCTATAACCAGCAGTTGGCAGTCCAGGTGGACAAAGGTATTGAGCTGCTCGCGCAAATGGGCGCGGCCAATGCCTGGATCTATATGCAGACCAAGCAGGTGCCGCGCAGCGTGATCCTGCGTGTGCTGGCCTATCCCGAGCAGCGCCGCGACAGCAGCCGGCGCGACCTGCATTGACAACGGCCCGGCGGGCCTGACCCGCCTGTTCCACCGTCAGGTGCAAAAAAAAATGCCCGCGCAAGGCGGGCTAAACACTTTGGTTGGGTGAGCGCATTGTAATGCGCGGAATGCCGTTTGATTCTCTCCAATCGTCACCGATGCAAATTCCGTTATAGCTGGACCTAAAAAATGAATCACCGGCCGGTGCCGCCGGCGCATAGAATTTGGGAATGAAATCCTATTCCGCCCAATGCGTCCTGCCCCTCTCCGCCGAGCTGGGAGAAGGCCCGCTCTACCTTCCTGCCCACGACCGCCTGCTGTTCGTCGACATCAAACGCTGCACCCTGCATGCCTGGGATGCCGCCATCCAGCGGCACCGCAGCTGGGCCCTGCCCGACTACATCTGCTGGCTGGTGCCGCGCCGCGATGGCGACGGTTTCATGGCCGGCCTGCGCGACAGCGTGGTGCGCCTGTGGCTGGAGCCCGAGCTGCGCATCGAACCGGTCCTACGCGTGGTGGACGGCGCTGCCGGCCAGCGCCTGAACGACGCCAAGGCCGACCCGCAAGGCCGCCTGTGGCTGGGCTCCATGCACAACACCGACTACCAGCAGGCCGTGGGCAAGCTGTTCCGCCTCGATCCCGGCCTGCAGCTGCAGGTGGCGGACGAGGGTTACCATATCTGCAATGGCCCGACCTTCGCGCCGGACGGCAGCGCGCTGTACCACTCGGACAGCTTCCTCGACCTGACCTACCGCTACCCGCTGGCCGCCGACGGCAGCCTGGGCACGCGCGAAGTGTGGCGCCGCTATACGGACGGCGGCTCGCCGGACGGCATGCAGGCCGACAGCGAAGGCTGCATCTGGGTCGCCACCTGGGGCGGCAAGCGGGTATGCCGTTTCAGCCCGCAGGGCGAGCTGCTGGCGGAAGTAACGCTGCCGACGTCGCATCCGGCATCGCTGGCGTTCGGCGGCGAAGACTTGCGCACCCTGTACATCACCACCGCGCGCGAAGGCCTGTCGGCAGCGCAGCTGGCGCAGGAACCGCTGGCGGGCGCCCTGTTCAGCGCCCGCATCGAGGTGCCCGGCCTGCCGGCCAACACCTTCGGCTAGCAGGCTAGTACAGCTCTTTCGCCGCGCTGCGCACGGCCTGCAGCAGCAGGCTGGCGCCCGGCGACATCAGGTGGTCGGCCTTGGTGATGATGCCGAACGCGTCCATGCGGAACGGCAGTTCCAGCGGCAGGATCGACAGCACGTTGAGGTCTTCGTAATAGCGCGCCACTTCCACCGGCATCACATGCAGCGCGTCGGTCTTCTGCAGCAGCGCCGTGATCAGCAGCTGGGACGTGGTGTCGACCACGTCGACCGGCGGTTCCAGGCCGGCGCGGCGGAACATCATGTCGCAGCGGTGGCGCAGGATGCTGCCCTGTGGCGGCAGGATCCAGGGCCGGTTGGCGATGTCCTTCAGCTGCAGCTTTTCGCGCTCCAGCAGCGGATGGCCGGTGCGCACCACGGCGCATGCCGGTTCCTCGGTCAGCTCCTCGTACAGCAGGCCGGCCGTGCTTTCCTTTTCCAGGATGCGGCCGATCATGAAGTCCAGCGTGCCGCGCTGCAGCAGTTCCATCAGCACATTGCTGGCTTCCACCTGCACCCCGATGCGCAGCAGCGGTGCTTCCTTCTTCACGCGCGTGATGGCGTTGGGCAGCAGGTTCATGGCCGGCGTCATGATCACGCCGACTTCCACCTGGCCGGACAGGCCGGCCTTCAGCGTGACGATGTCGTCATGCGCCAGCGCCAGGCTGGTGAGGGCCATGCGGGCATGGCGGATCATGGTTTCGCCGTACAGGGTCGGTTCCATGCCGCGCGGCAGGCGCTCGAACAGCTTCACGTCGAGCATGTCCTCCAGGTCCTTGAGCTGCTTGGACGCGGCAGGCTGCGTCATATGCAGTTCTTCCGCCGCGCGGTGGATGTTGCGGTGCTCATCCAGCGCGATCATCAGCAGCAGTTGGCGGGTTTTCAGCCTCGCCTTCAGGAACCAGTTGGGATTGGGTGTCGTCATGCGGGGCATGATACCACCGCCGTTATCCACCAACAGGTCGCGCTTCATTGGCAGCCCGGCGCAGGGTTGGCGGCGGGACCTTCCGCCGTTTGCGGCACGAAGGCGATCGTGCCGTCCGGGTTGTAGTGCAGCTCCTCCACCGCCACGGAGCGGCGGTATTCGCCGCCGGTCGGCAGCTTGTCGTTGTGGTAGAAGATGTAGGACTTGCCGTTGAAGTCGACGATCGCCTGGTGGATCGTCTTCACCACCTTGTTCATGTCCATGATCTTGCCGCGGAAGGTCCAGGGGCCGGTGGCGGTGGGGCCGGTGGCGTAGGCGGTCTCCTCGGGGAAGTTGCGCGAGTAGCTCAGGTAGTAAGTCTTGCCGTGGCGGTGCAGGTAGGCCGCTTCGGTGAAGTTGTCGATGCCGACGGTGTGGATCGGGCCATCGAGTTCGATCATGTTCGGCTTCAGCCTGGCGTATTTCAGCACGCGGTTGCCCCAGTACAGGTAGGCCTGGCCGTCGCTGTCGATGAAGACGGCGGGATCGATGTCGTCCCACGGAATGTCGGTTTCCTTCGTCATGTCGTTGGTCACCAGGGCGCTGCCGCGCGCATCTACGAAGGGGCCGGTCGGTTTGTCCGACACCGCCACGCCGATGGCCTTGCCCGGCCTGGTCGCGTCGTGCTCGACCGGAGCGTAGAAGTAGTACTTGCCATTGCGCTTGGCGACGTCGGACGCCCAGGCATCGGCCTTGGCCCACTTGAAGGTCTTCACGTTCAGCGGCACGCCATGGTCGGTCCAGTGCTTCATGTCGCAGGAAGACAGCACATGCCATTCACGCATCAGGTAATCCTTGCCGTCGACCGGCGCTTCGTCGCGGCCGACGTACAGGTAGACGCGGTTGCCGTCCACCAGGGCGGACGGATCGGCGGTGAAAATGTCTGTCACCAGCGGATTTCCGGCGTGAGCCAGCCCGCCGGCGACGGCCAGGGCCGTTGCCAGTACTGTCTTCTTCAACATGGAGTCTCCTTTAGTTTTTCTGTTTCCAGGCCAGCAGCCTTTGCAAGGCGCAGAAGGCAAACAGCAGTACGCCGATCACGATCTTGGTCCACCAGGAACTGAGCGTGCCGTCAAATACGATCAGGGTCTGGATCGCGCCCAGCACCAGTACCCCGGTCAGGGCGCCGGCCACGTAGCCATAGCCGCCCGTCAGCAGGGTGCCGCCGATCACCACGGCGGCAATCGCATCCAGTTCGGTGCCCTGGGCATGCAGGCCATAACCGGACAGCATGTAGAAGGCGAACAGCAGGCCCGCCAGCGCCGCGCAGCCGCCGCTGATCGCGTACACCGCAACCTTGGTGGCGCCGACCGGCAACCCCATCATGTGGGCCGACTGTTCGTTGCCGCCCACGGCGTAGACAGCGCGGCCGAACGGCGTCAGGTGGGCCACGGCCATCGCCACGGCCAGCAGCACCAGCGCGATCACCACGCCGGGCGAGACGAAGCCGTCGAAGATGCCGACCTGCGCCTGCGAGATGGCGACAAACGCCGGGTCGTCGATCGGGATCGATTCCACGCTGATCAGGTAGCACAGCCCGCGCGCCAGGAACATGCCGCCCAGCGTGACGATGAAGGGCTGCAGGCGGAAGAAGTGGATCAGGGCGCCCATGCCGGCGCCGAACACGACGCCCATCAGCAGCACGGCGGCCATCACGGCGGCCGGCGGCCAGTGCGCGGCATGCAGCAGCCAGGCCGCCACCATGGTGCTGAGCGCCAGCACGGAGCCGACCGACAGGTCGATGCCGCCGGACAGGATGACGAAACTCATGCCGATCGCGATCACCAGCAGGAAGGCATTGTCGATCAACAGGTTCAGCATCACCTGCAGCGACAGGAAGCCGGGATAGGCGGCGCCGCCGGCCACCAGCAGGAGCAGCAGCAGCCCGACGGTGACCAGGGAGGTGAAGTACGGGGCGCGGGTCATGCCTTGCTCCTTTGCGACAGGCAGACCGCGAACACCACCAGCGACTTGACGACGAGGTTGACTTC
>CBHWEO010000118.1:0-15827 GCA_966112955.1 uncultured Duganella sp.
CCCACCATCCATTTGCCAGCAGCGCTGTGCTGCTCAGCCTGGTGGCCTCCGCAACCTGGCTGCTGTGCTCGGCGGACGTACTGACGCACATCCCCCTCTTCTTCCACTGATTACCAACGGCGGCCGCGGTAGCCGTGGTGGTGGCGATTCGTAAAGAGGAAATCGAAGCCGATCGTCACCGGCGGATAAGTGTACACCGGCGCTGGCGAGTAATAGTACGGCGAGGGTGCCACATACACCGGTTGCGGGGCCGTATAAACCGGCTGCTGTTCCACATACACCGGCTCGCTCGAATAGGTCACGGGAGCGCCGGCGCGCGCCGCGGTACCGTTCGGCACCGGCGTCACCGAGACGGTGCGCCACTCATACGGATTGGCCGAGGCGTAACGTACCGGCTGCTGGCTGGCGCAACCGGCCAGGCCCAGTGCCAGCAACGGCAAGATCATCAAGGTTTTCATCGCAATTCTCCTTCCCAGGATTCAACTATAGGGAAAAATCGCGCCGATGCCGCTGCTTTTACAAACCCTTACAGGCGGCAACTCAAATATACGGAATCTCGCATTTATCCAGCGCCTTGCCCGCCGCGTCGACACGCTGGGCGCACAACTGGTAGGTGATGCCGTAGTCCATATCGACACGGTACACCTTCCCATAAGGGAGCGATACCGTTTCCTGCAGCACGCGCTGGAAGCTCAGGGCGGGCACGTCGGCCGGCACCGCGATCGAGGTGTGGAAGTTGCGGCGGCGGTCCTGCTGGCGGCGGTGCACGTCCACGTTCAAGCCCAGGTCGACCGAAATGCCGCCGGGCTGGTAGCTGTAGCGGGTAATGCTGCGCGAGGCGCTCAGCACGCCCCAGGCGCAGGGCAAGGCATCCGGGCACTGCTTGAGCTGGGCCAGCGGGAAGATTTCCTCGTGGTTGGCCAGCTGCGGCAGCTGCCACACGGTGCGCGTACCATCCAGCTTGCCGCTGGCCGCATTCGGCCAGGTCATGGCATTCACCACCACGACGTGCTGCTTGTCGCGCGCTGGATCGTTCGGGTTGCGCCACATCGCGCATCCGGACAACAGCACGCCGGCTAGTGGAACGAGAAACAGAACTTTCATGGAAGCTACCTTGACTGCAATACCCGCAGATTAACAAAAAACGGCCCGCGAGGGGCCGTTTACTTGTATCGGGAACGCGGGGTCAGTCCAGCTTCCAGGCGTAGTCCACCTTGGTCCAGGTTTCCGCCGGGGCGCCATCCTTGGTGCCCGGCTTGAACTTGCAGGCGCTCAGCGCCTTCAGTGCCGCCTTGTCCAGGTTCTTGAAGCCGGACGATTTGTCCAGCTTGGAATCCTTCACTTCGCCGTTGGCGGCGATCAGGAAGGACATGCTCACGGTGCCCTGTTCCTCATTCATCAGGGACGCCTTTGGATACTCGGCCTTGCAATTCTTCGCATCGAAAGATGCAGGTACTTCGGCCGCGAAGGCCGATGCGCCCATCGTGAGCGCGATTGCCAGAACACTCAACTTCGTCTTCATGATCTATCCCCTACTGAACGAGAATGAATTGGATTACAGGGACCAGACGTAGTCGACCTTGGTCCAGGTCTGTGCGACGGCGCCATCTTTGGTGCCGGGCTTGAATTTGCAAGCGCTGATGGCCTTCACGGCAGCCTTGTCCAGGTTCTTGTAGCCGCTCGACTTGTCCACCTTGGAATCCAGCACTTCGCCGGAAGCCGACACCAGGAAGGCCATGGACACAGTGCCTTGCTCTTCGTTCAGCAGGGACGCTTTCGGGTATTCGGCCTTGCAGTTCTTGGCATCGAAGACTGCAGGGGTTTCAGCCGCGAAGGCGGAGACGGACACGATGGAGGCTGCAACAAAACCAATCAGACGCTTGTTCATTTCTATCCCAATCTAATGTTTGAAAACTGCGGGCTTATACCCTTTTATTAAAACTCTTCCCACTCGTCGCTGCCGGCGGTGGCGGCGACCACTTTCTTCGGTGCCGGCGCCGCGGCGGCCGCCTTGGCACCTGGGCGTTTGGCCGGCGCCTTCGGCACCACGGCCACGGCGGTCTGGGTCACGGCAGGCTTGGCGGCGCTCAGCGCCAGTTCGGTTTCGGTATCCAGCTTGAAGATCGACACCACGCGGGCCAGTTCGCCGGCCTGGTCCTGCAGCGATTGCGCCGCGGCAGCCGCCTCTTCCACCAGCGCAGCGTTCTGCTGGGTCATGGCATCCATCTCGATGATGGACTGGTTCACCTGTTCGATGCCGGCGCTCTGTTCCTGCGAGGCGCTGGCGATTTCGCTCATGATGTCGGTCACGCGGCGCACGGACGCCACCACTTCATCCATGGTCACGCCAGCCTGGCCCACCAGTTTCGAACCGCGTTCCACCTTCTCGACGGAGTCGCCGATCAGGGACTTGATTTCTTTTGCCGCACCAGCGGAACGCTGGGCCAGGTTGCGCACTTCGGACGCCACCACGGCGAAGCCGCGGCCCTGTTCACCGGCACGTGCCGCTTCCACCGCGGCGTTCAGCGCCAGGATGTTGGTCTGGAAGGCGATGCCATCGATCACGCCGATGATGTCGACAATCTTGTTGGCCGATTCGTTGATCGAGCTCATGGTCTCGACCACTTGCGACACCACCTGGCCGCCCTTCAGCGCCACGTCGGAAGCGGAAGCTGCCAGCTGGTTGGCTTCGCGGGCATTGTCCGCGTTCTGCTTCACAGTGGAGGTCAGCTCTTCCATGGCGGAAGCGGTCTTCTCCAGCGAGGAAGCCTGCATTTCGGTACGCGACGACAGGTCGATATTGCCGGCCGCGATTTCGCGCGAGGCGGTGCCGATGGTCTCGGTGCCCTGGCGTACCTGGCCAACGATGTTCACCAGGCTGTTGCGCATTTCCTTGATTTCGACCAGCAGCGAATCCTTGTCGTTGGACGAGGTATCGATGTCCACCGACAGGTCGCCGTTGGCGATGGCGCCGGCGATCGACGCGGTGTAGTCAGGCTCGCCGCCCAGTTGCTTCAGCAGGCCGCGGGTGATCACCCAGGCCGCGAAGATCGACACCACCATGGCGGCCAGGCCGGCCACGATCATGAACAGGCGGGCGGAGGAGAAGCCTTCGGCGGCTTCCACCTTCATTTGTTCGTTCAGCTTGTCTTCCAGCGCTGCCAGCTGGGTCAGGGCTTCCATCCACTTCTTCTGCGCGGGACGGACTTCCTTCATGTAGATCTTGGTCGCGGCCAGTGCATCGTTGGCCAGCCACAGTTCGGAAGCCTTCTTCACGGCCGGCAGCACCACGGCTTCCTGCGCCTTCACCTGGGTCAGCAGGGACTTTTCTTCCGGCGTGGCATCCTTGGCGTACAGGGCGCTCAGCTTGGCGTCGGAATCCTGGTAGTTCTTCAGTTCCTTGGTGATGCGCGCCAGTTCCGGCTCCATGTCCGACGGCTCGGACATCAGGGTCAGGATCTTCAGGTCGCTGACGTTTTCGACGTTGTTGCGCATGTCGATCACCAGGCGGGTCGCCACCGAGTTCACACTCACTACATGATCCAGGCGGTCCTGAATCTGAGCCATGCGCCAGATACCGACGATGGTGATAATGACGAGAAACGCCAGTACCAGTGCAAAACCGAGACCAAGACGGGCCCCTACCTTCATTTTACTCAAATTCATTTCGGCTCTTTTTTATAGAAGTGACTCAAGTTATGGACTGCCCAAAGGATGTCAGCAAGAAACATTTACCGCATCCACTGACCCTTGCTGCTACGCAAGTTCGACAGTAGCAAACTATGACTGCGAATGCAAAGATCGCTATCGCCGCGGGACGAAACCTGTCGTATTTCGTCCCAGAACACACGGTAGGAACCGTAAATAGCATGTGTGTATCAGGGGAATTATAGACCCGGAGATTTCCGCACGGCAAGCAAATTCTGCTCAAAATGTGGGCAATCGAACTTTCTTCGGGGAAATGACTCAGCCGCTGCGGCAATCGGAAGTGAATGCGCAGGATATCCCGCGTTTACGCGGTATGACTGTAGGCTTCCAGCAGGATGCGCGGGTCGCCGGCAGCCAGCTTTTTGGCGTCGGAGAGGGTCTGGCGATACTGCCGGGCGCCCTTCAAGCCCTGGGCCAGGCCCAGCATGTGGCGCGTGATGGTATTGATTTTCAAGCCTTTCCCGCCCTCTTGGGCCAGCTGCTGCGCGATGTACGGCATCATCGCCTGCAGCACCTGCTCACGCGAGCGCGGCGCCGCGCTGGCGCCGTAATAGCGCTGGTCGAAGGCGGCCATCAGGTAAGGGTTGTGGTAAGCCTCGCGGCCCAGCATGACGCCGTCTACGTGCTCCAGGTGGATGTCGATTTCTTCCAGCGTCTTGATGCCGCCGTTGATCAGGATTTCGAACTGGGGGAAATCCTTCTTGAGCTGGTAGGCATACTCGTACTTCAGCGGCGGGATTTCCCGGTTTTCCTTGGGCGACAGGCCCTTGAGGATAGCGTTGCGGGCGTGCACGACGAAAGTGGTGCAGCCGGCTTCCGCCACGGTGCCCACGAAATCGCGCACGAAATCGTAGCTCTCCTCATGGTCGATACCGATGCGGTGCTTGACGGTGACGTCGATCTGCACCGCATCCTTCATCGCCTTGACGCAATCGCGCACCAGTTCCGGCTCGGTCATCAGGCAGGCGCCGAAAGCCCCCTTCTGCACGCGCGGCGACGGGCAGCCGCAATTGAGGTTGATTTCATCGTAACCCCACTTCTCGCCCAGTTTGGCGGAAATGGCCAGGTCCTTCGGGTCGGAGCCGCCCAGCTGGAGCGCGACCGGATGCTCCTCCTCATTGAAGCGCAGGTGGCGCTCCACGTCCCCGTACACCAGCGCACCGGTGGTGACCATCTCCGTGTACAGCCAGGTGTACTGGGAGATCAGGCGATGGAAATGGCGGCAATGGCGGTCGGTCCAGTCCATCATCGGCGCCACGGACAGGCGGCGGGACGGCTTGGGGACGATCGGAGAAGTCATGGTGCAAGGAACTGTCAACAGGGCCGCACATTATACAGGCAGAAAAATTTGTCCACCCGGGGTCAGGAACCAAGTGGACAATTATTGCTCTGAGAACAATTCCTGCACCCGCGCCATGCGCCGTGCCGCTTCGCCGGCCAGTGCGCCGGAGGCCGTCATGATCTGGCGGATGCCCTCCAGCGCGCGCTGGCGGTCTTCCGTATCCTCCAGCAACTTGGGCAGGGCCGACATGGCACGCTCCTCATCCAGCTGCAGGATCATGTTCTGCTCATGCACGATTTCCTTGAAGCGCGCCAGCGGCACCCTTTCCTTGGCCGGCAGCCGGGTACGCAGTTCGCGCAAGGTGGCGAAGGCCCTTTCATCGGCGGCGCGCATTTCCGGGCTGCGCGCGATGTACAGGATGGAGCGGATCACTGCCTCGCGTTCGCCGCCGCTGGCAAGCCGTTTGGCTGCCTCGGTACGGCGCGCCGTGACCACCGATTCCCGCGCAATATCGCGCCCGATGCGGCGCCGGATGTCTGCCGAGTCCGCCCGCAAGCCCACCAGCGTCTGCAACAACGGATGCCCATAAGTCGACAGGAAAAACTGCTCCACCGCCTGGTCGCGCACCACCTGGTACTGGTCCAGGGCGGCGACGATCTGCCGCGAAGCAGCTTCCTGCATCTTCAGGAACAGGTTATCGGACGCGACCGGCTTGCGCTGCGCCCTCACCTGCTCCGCCAACGCACCGATCCCGCTGAGGAAGGGGTTCATGTCCGAGAACAGTTCGTAGCGCAGGCGATAGGGATGCATGCGCCGCAACCACTCCGCCGTCTGCTCGGAGGTCGCCGCCCGTACGAAGGGGCTGACGAAAGTGCGGTACAGCCCCTGGTTGATTTCCGACAGCCGCGCCACCGTGGCGAAGCGCCGCTCATCCTCGTCGTCATTGCCGCCCAGCGCGCGTAGCTCGCCCAGGTCGCGCCGTTCGAAGCGCACCACGTAATTGCCGTCGGCCAGCTCGGGACTGTGCACGTCCTCGCCCGTCTTGTCGATGAAGACCGCTTCATACAGGCCGGGCGGCAGCACATCGATCAGGTCCATCGAGCGTGTGAATTCGTCATGCTCCTTGTTCGCCACCGAGGCGGAAACGAAAATACCCAGGTGGCCGATCGATTCGTGCAGCGTGTACACCACGGTCTGCCCCCCCGCCACCAGCGCGGCATCGTCCTCGTACAGGTCGAGCAGCCAGCCCAAGGCCTGCTGCGGCGGCGTGATGTCGTCGCCCCAGGAGCAGAACACCACGATGGGCGAGCGGATATTGCGCAAGTCGATGCGGCGCCCGGCGCTGTCGTGGATGGTGCCGTTGCTGAGGCGGTTGCCGACGAACAGGTTGTCGGTGATGAACTGGATTTCCTCGGCATTCAGCAGCACCGGATTGCCCCACCACCGTTCGAATTCCAGGAAGCGCTTTTCTTCCGTGTCGACGTTGGCGTACACGTGGTAAGCCTTCTTCCAGTAGGTATTGGAAGGGTTCATGCTCTCGAAATTGCTGACCAGGTAAGCGCCGTCGAACTTGCCGTTGCCGAGGTCGCCGGCCAGGGAGGTCAGCCAGGTGCCGCCCGTCAGCCCGCCCAGGTAGCGCAGCGGGTTCTTCCCGCGCACCCCGGCCCAATACGACAACGGCGCACCGGCAAGCACCAGCGGCCCCGTCAGCTCCGGATGCAGTGCCGCCGTCATCACGATCTGCCAGCCCGCCTGGCAATTGCCGATCAGGGCCGGCTTGCCGTCCGCCTGGGGATGCAGGTAGGCCACCTGCTCGATGAACTGCGCCTCGGCGTGGCATACATCCTCGATGGTCTGCCCCGGCACCGGAGTCGGCAGGAAGCTGATGAAGTAGCAGGGGTTGCCGGCGTTGAGCACCACGCCGATTTCACTGTCCTGCTTCATGCCGCCGATGCCTGGTCCATGCCCCGCGCGCGGGTCGACCACGATGAAGGGTCGCTTGCTTTCGTCGATTTCCATCCCCTTGGGCGGGATGATGCGCATCAGCGAATAATTCACCGGACGTGGCAGGGTACGGCCGTCGATCACGGTCTCGAAGTCGAAATTGAGCACATGGGGCGCGGTTTCGCGCTCGCGCGCATTGCGTTCGGTGCCGCGGCGATACAGCACGTCCATGAACAGGATCGAGCGCTGCCAGGCGTCGGTCCAGTATTCCACGGCTTGGGCAGCCAGGTTGGTGTGGTCGGCCATGCGGGGTCTCCTGTCGGTGCCAGCTTGGACATACAGGTTACCACGGTGGCGCAGAAACGAAAAACCCGCCTCGCGGCGGGTTTCGTGCGGGAAGGCGCTCCCGATTACACGGCGTCCTTGGCGGCGCGCTTGCGCTCGTGCTCTTTCAGGTAACGCTTGCGCAGGCGGATCGACTTCGGCGTGATTTCCACCAGTTCGTCGTCCTCGATGAATTCCACCGCGTATTCCAGCGACAGCTGGACTGGCGGCACCAGGCGCACTGCTTCGTCGGTGCCGGAAGCGCGCACGTTGGTCAGCTGCTTGCCCTTGATCGGGTTCACCACCAGGTCGTTGTCGCGCGAGTGGATACCGATGATCATGCCTTCGTACACCGGGTCGTTGTGCACCACGAACATGCGGCCGCGGTCCTGCAGCTTCCACAGCGCGTAGGCAACGGCCTGGCCGTCATCCTGCGAGATCATCACGCCGTTGCGGCGGCCGGCCATCTCACCCTTGGAGGTATCGACCGGGGCGTAGGCGTCGAACACGTGCGACATCAGGCCGGTACCGCGGGTCAGGGTCATGAACTCGCCCTGGAAGCCGATCAGGCCACGCGCAGGAATGCGGTACTCCAGGCGCACACGGCCCTTGCCGTCCGATTCCATGTTCTGCAGGTCGCCACGGCGGCGGCCCAGTTCTTCCATCACGCCGCCCTGGTTGGCTTCTTCCACGTCGACCGACAGCATTTCGTATGGCTCATGGCGCACGCCGTCCACCATCTTGAACACCACGCGCGGACGCGATACGGCCAGCTCGAAGCCTTCGCGGCGCATGTTTTCGATCAGGATGGTCAGGTGCAGTTCGCCGCGGCCGGATACTTCGAAGATGGTGTCGTCGTCGGTCGGCGCAACGCGCAGCGCCACGTTGGATTTCAATTCCTTGTCCAGGCGGTCGCGCAGCTGGCGCGAGGTCACGAACTTGCCTTCGCGGCCGGCCAGCGGCGAGGTATTGACCATGAAGTTCATGGTCAGGGTCGGCTCGTCGACGGTCAGCATCGGCAGCGCTTCCGGCGTATCCGGTGCGCACACGGTGGAACCGATGCCGATTTCTTCGATACCGTTGATCAGCACGATGTCGCCGGCGACGGCTTCATCCACCAGCACGCGCTCCAGGCCTTTGAAGTTCAGCACCTGGTTGATGCGGCCCTTGATTGGGGTGGCGCCTGGACCGTCCACCACGACCACGTCCTGGCCGGCCTTGATGCGGCCACGGTTGATGCGGCCGATACCGATCTTGCCCACGTAGGACGAATAATCCAGCGAGGTGATTTGCATCTGCAGCGGGCCGTCCGGGTTGTCGTCGCGCACCGGCACGTATTTCAGGATCGCTTCAAACAGCGGCTTCATGTCGCCGCCGCGCACGTCTTCGGTCAGGCCGGCGTAACCGTTCAGGCCCGAGGCGTAGATGATCGGGAAGTCCAGCTGCTCGTCGGTCGCGCCCAGCTTGTCGAACAGTTCGAAAGTCTGGTTGATCGCCCAGTCGGCGCGCGCGCCCGGACGGTCGATCTTGTTCAGCACCACGATCGGCTTCAGGCCCAGGGCCAGCGCCTTGCGGGTCACGAAACGGGTCTGCGGCATCGGGCCTTCCTGCGCGTCGACCAGCAGCAGCACGGAGTCGACCATCGACAGCACGCGCTCCACTTCGCCGCCGAAGTCGGCGTGGCCGGGGGTATCGACGATGTTGATGTGGGTGCCTTCGTACTCAACGGCGCAGTTCTTCGACAGGATGGTAATGCCGCGTTCTTTCTCCAGGTCGTTCGAGTCCATGACGCGGGTGTCAACCTGCTGGTTCTCGCGGAAGGTACCGGATTGCTTCAGCAGCTGGTCCACGAGGGTGGTTTTGCCATGGTCAACGTGGGCGATGATGGCGATGTTGCGAATTGCGCGTTTAGTATTAGACATGATTTGTGTATTGACAGGAATTCTGCGGGTGCGGAAGCACTGAACCCACTAGTATAGCATGCTGCGGCGCAACCAACCAGCGGTGGCGGTCTTTTGATCCATCTCAATGGTTGTCCACGCGCGGCGGGAACTGCGCCCTCGCCGCACGCTCCAACGCGGCATGGCCGGGAGGAAGGCCGGGAGGAAGGCCGGGAGGAAGGCCGGGAGGAAGGCCGCGTTGAAGGCCGGGAAGAAGGCCGCGTTGAAGGACGCGTTGAAGGCCGGGAAGAAGGCCGCGTGGAAGGGCGATTGCAGGGCCAGCGGGAATTACTGCTTGACCAGCTCGCAGTGCAATTTGGAAGGCTTCCTGATGAGATCCGCGAGCAAGTCGCTCACGCAGCTGAAGCAGATCTCCAGCGCTGGGCTCGTGCAATTTGCAAGGCCAGTTGCCTGTCCGATGTAATGAAGTGACCTGCGGGCAGTTTCGCGCCGGCGCGGGAGTATCTCGCGCAGGATTCGGCCGGTTTCGTCGCAAAGCGTTGGCGGTGCCGTGGTGTAGCGCGCATAGTGCCGCCATCAACTCAACTTTGCGAGAAACGCGCCATGCTGCAACAGATCATTCACCACACGCCTGTCTATGTCTGGGCGGTACTGGCCTTGCTGGCCTATCGAGGTATTGCCGCGAGCAGGGACCGCGTGCTGCCAGTACGGGGCGTGTTTGTGATGCCAGCCGTGATGCTGGTACTCGGCTTGCAAAGTACTGCCTCGGGTTTCGGACTACTGGGCCCTGCTGGCGCGGCCTGGCTGGCCGGCCTGGCCGCCGGCGTGACCGCCGCGTGGCAGATCACTGGCAGCATGACCGTGGACCGGTCCGCAGGTGCGGTCCACGTGCCGGGCAGTTGGGCGCCTCTGGCGTTGATGCTGGCCATCTTTGCGGGGAAGTTTGCATGTGCCGTGGCGCTGGCCACGCAGCCTGCCTGGCGCGGGAGCCTGGCATTTGCCCTGCCGGCCTGCGCCGCTTTCGGCCTGCTGTCCGGGGCTTTCATGGCGCGTCCGCTGCGCGTTGCCCTCACCCTGCGCTCGGCAGCCGGCACGGCGCAGGCGGCGGCAGCTTAAGCCTGGGCAGCGGCGACCAGACGTTCGGGGGCAAGGATCACGTATTCGCCGAAGATGCCGGTGCCGAGCAGGCGGCCGGTTTCGTCGTAAATGCGGACGCGGCCTTCATATGGCACCGGCACAGCGATCGATGGCTCCTTGCCCAGCGGCAGGCGCTGGCCGTGCAGGAAGCGCTTCGCCAGTTCGGCGTTCAGCACGATGCGCGGGAAGGACGACAGCAACGCATCCACTGGCGCCAGCAATTCGCGCGGCGCGGCATGGGCGCCCAGGTCTTCCAGGGTCACCATCTTGTCGGTCGTCAGCGCGCCCACTTGCGTGCGGCGCAAGGCGTTCAGGTGTGCCCCGCAACCCAGCGCAGCCCCGATGTCTTCGCCCAGCACGCGGATATACGTGCCCTTGCTGCAGGTGACTTCGATCTTCAGGAAGGGCGCCTCGTACGCCACCAGCTCCAGCTTGTGGATCACCACGTCGCGCGCTTCGCGTTCCAGCGTCACGCCTTCGCGCGCATACTCATACAGCGGCTTGCCGTCGCGCTTGAGCGCGGAATACATCGGCGGCACCTGCTTGATCGGGCCGCGGAAGCGGGCCAGCACGGCCTCGATGTCGGCTTGGGTGGCGCTGACCTCGCGCGTCTCGAGCACGGCGCCTTCGGTGTCGCCGGTGTCAGTCCGCACGCCCAGGTGCACGGTAGCCAGGTATGTCTTGTCGGCTTCCAGCAAGTCCTGCGAGAACTTGGTGGCCTCGCCGAAGCACAGCGGCAGCAGGCCGGTGGCGAAAGGATCGAGCGTGCCGGTGTGGCCGGCTTTCTTCGCGTTCATGAAGCGCTTGGCCTTGACCAGGGCATCGTTGCTGGACAGGCCGACCGGCTTATCGAGCAGCAGCACGCCGTCCACGGCATCGCGCACGCGCTTTACACGTGCTTCAGTCATTCTTCGTCTGCGTTCTCATCGTAATCGGCGGCGCGGGTAGCGTTGGCCTTGTCGATCAGGGCGGACATCGCCATGCCACGCGAAGCGGACATGTCGTGCAGGAAGTGCAGCTGCGGCAGCGTGTGGATGTGCAGGCGCTTGCCCAGCTGGTTGCGCAGGTAGCCGGCGGCGGCGCTCAGGCCCGCCAGCGTGTTCTTGATCGACTCGGGGTCGTCCTTGAGCGTGGTGAAGTACACCTTGGCGTGGGCGTAGTCGGGCGTCAGCTGCACTTCGGACAGCGTGATCATGCCAACGCGCGGATCCTTCACTTCGAAGGCGATCAGCTCGGACAGGTCTTTCTGGATTTGATCCGCCACGCGCAGGCCGCGCTGGGGGATGGATTTGCTGTGTTTTGCCATGATGATTCCTTTTAAACCGGGAAACCGGGGTACGACCCGCAGGGTCGGACCCCGGTATGCGGCGGCTACGGGCTGGGGTCCGCCCCCCTGGGTCGTACCCCGGTTTTCCGGTTTGGACAGCCCGCCACCTTGACGGTTTTCATAAACTAAAAGGCGGGTGCCCTGCCCCGCTGCCGCGAGGCGGGAAGCACCCGCCGTGTACCGCGCCGACCCGCTGTTACAGGGTACGGGCGATCTCCTGCACTTCGAACACTTCGAGCTGGTCGCCCACTTCGATGTCGTTGTAGCCCTTCAGGTTCAAGCCGCACTCCAGGCCGGCGCGAACTTCCTTGGCATCGTCCTTGAAGCGCTTGAGCGAGTCGATCTCGCCAGTCCACACCACGATGTTGTTGCGCAGCAGGCGGACCGAGGAGGTACGCTTGACCACACCGTCGGTAACCAGGCAGCCTGCAATCGCGCCGACTTTCGACACGTGGATGACCTGGCGGATCTCCACCTGGCCGATGACGTGCTCGCGCTTCTCCGGCGCCAGCATGCCCGACATCGCCGCTTTGACCTCTTCGATCGCATCGTAAATGATGTTGTAGTAGCGGATGTCCACGCCGTTGGTCTCGGCCAGCTTGCGCGCCTGTGCATCGGCACGGGCGTTGAAGCCGATGATGACGGCCTTGGAAGCGGTCGCCAGGTTGACGTCCGATTCCGAGATGCCGCCCACTGCGGCGTGCACGATCTGCACGCGCACTTCGGAGGTCGACAGCTTCTGCAGCGAGCCCACCAGCGCTTCCTGCGAACCCTGCACGTCGGTCTTGATGATCAGCGGCAGGTTCTTCACTTCGCCTTCGGCCATCTGGTCGAACATGTTCTCCAGCTTGGCGGCCTGCTGCTTGGCCAGCTTCACGTCGCGGAACTTACCTTGACGGAACAGGCCAATCTCGCGCGCCTTGCGCTCGTCGGCCATGACCATGGCTTCCTCGCCGGCGGCCGGCACTTCGGTCAAGCCCTGGATTTCGACCGGGATCGAAGGACCGGCTTCGCTGATCGACTTGCCGTTTTCGTCCAGCATGGCGCGCACGCGGCCGAAGGACGAACCAGCCAGCACGACGTCGCCGCGCTTCAGGGTACCGGACTGCACCAGGATGGTGGCCACAGGACCGCGGCCCTTGTCCAGGCGCGCTTCCACCACCAGGCCGCGCGCTGGCGCCTCGACCGGGGCTTTCAGTTCCAGCACTTCGGCCTGCAGCAGCACGTTTTCGAGCAGGGCGTCGATGCCCTGGCCGGTCTTGGCGGACACCGGCACGAAAGGCGAATCGCCACCGTATTCTTCCGGCACCACCTGCTCGGCGATCAGTTCCTGGGTCACGCGCTCCAGGTTGCCGCCCGGTTTGTCGATCTTGTTGATCGCCACCACCAGCGGCACGCCTGCTGCCTTGGCGTGGGAAATCGCTTCCTTCGTCTGCGGCATCACGCCGTCGTCGGCCGCCACCACCAGGATCACGATGTCGGTGGCTTTCGCACCGCGGGCACGCATGGCCGTGAAGGCCTCGTGGCCCGGCGTATCCAGGAAAGTGATGGTGCCGCGCGGGGTGTCCACGTGGTATGCACCAATGTGCTGGGTAATGCCGCCGGCTTCGCCCGACGCCACTTTGGCGCGGCGGATGTAGTCCAGCAGCGAGGTCTTGCCGTGGTCGACGTGGCCCATCACGGTCACCACCGGGGCACGGGGAACGGCCTCGTACTCGGCGTGCTCGCCCTGGTCGGCCAGGATCGCTTCCGGATCGTCGACGGCGGCAGCGAAGGCCTTGTGGCCCATCTCTTCCACCACGATCATCGCGGTTTCCTGGTCCAGCACCTGGTTGATGGTGCACATCTGGCCCAGCTTCATCAGCTGCTTGATAACCTCGGATGCCTTGACGGCCATCTTGTGCGCCAGTTCGGCCACGGTGATGGTTTCCGGCACGTGCACGTCATGCACGATCGCTTCGGTCGGCTGCTGGAAGTTCGATTCGCGTTCTTCCTGGTGGCCGCCACGGCGGCCGCCCTTGCCGCCGGCACGCCAGCCGTCGCGGCCGCCGGCATTGGCGCCGGCACCGCCGCGGCCTTTGCCTGCGCCGCCGCCCGGTGCGCCACGGCGCTTTTCATCCTGCCAGGTCGATGCCACATTGGCCGACTTGATGGACTTCTTGTCGCCCTTCTTGTCGTCCTTCTTCTCGCCGCCCGGCGCCGCCGCGGTGGCGGCAGGCTTCTTGTCGGCTGGCTTGTGCAGGGTGCCTTCGGCAACCTTCGGCTTGGCCGGTGCAGGCGTTGGCTCCGGCGCCTTCATCACGCGGCGCGGCTGGCTCATCATCAGCTTGATCTGGGCCACTTCATCCGCCACGGCCTTGCGCGCACGCTCGGTCGCTTCCGCACGCTCGGCGGCTTCCTTGGCGGCTTGCTCGTGCTTGCGCTTGGATTCTTCGGCTTCGGCCAGGCGCTTCTTCTCTTCCTCTTCGGCGGCAGCCTTCTGGGCGGCGCCGGCAGCGGCAGCGGCAGCGGCTTTCTCGGCGGCGGCCTTGTCGGCAGCGGCCTTCTTCGCCTGCTCTTCCGCGGCGCGCTTGGCTTCCTCTTCGGCGGCCTTGGCTTGTGCCGCCTTTTCCGCGTCCAGCTTGGCCAGGCGCTCCTGCTTTTCCTTCAGTTCCGCTTCCTGGCGGGCGATCAGCTCGGCCTGGCGGCGCGCTTCCTCTTCACGGCGCGCCTGTTCGGCGGCGTCGATCACCGGCGCGGCCGGCTTGGCGGCTGCGGTGGTGGTCAGGTCGTCGCGCTGCACGAAGGTGCGCTTCTTGCGCACTTCAACCTGGATGGTGCGGGCCTTGCCGGAGGCGTCGGCCTGCTTGATCTCCGTGGTCTCCTTGCGGGTCAGGGTGATCTTTTTCTTTTCGCCCGGCTCGGAGCCTGCACCGTGGGTACGGCGCAGGTGTTCCAGCAGCTTGTCCTTATCATCTTTTGACAATGGATCTGACGCCGAACTCTTTTCGACGCCAGCAGAACGCAGCTGCGACAGCAGCAAATCTGCAGGCATCTTCAGTTCGGTGGCAAATTGGGCTACGTTGTTACTCGCCATTCAGTCCTCTTTTCTATGTGTCTCGGATGATAAAGTGTTTGCTGCTCAAGCCTTTGCGGTTTCGGCGGCAGCCCATGCCTTGGCTTGCAGCGCCTTGGCACGGTCGTCGTACTTGGCGTCGACCAGCTTCATCTCATCGTCGGTCACATTCTCAAATTCATTCGAAATCAGTTCACGTGCGCGGTCGGTCGACAGGGCCAGGATGGCGCCGAACTCGTCGTAGGCCAGACCGGCGAATTGCGCCAGGGTCTTGATGCCTGCGAGGCCCAGCTTGCCCGCGGTGACGCGGTCCATGCCTTCCAGGCCAACCAGCGCTTCTTCCATGCCTTCCAGGCCCTCTTCCGAAGCGATGGCTTCGGTCACCAGGGCGTCGCGGGCGCGGGTACGCAGCTCGTTGACGGTGTCTTCGTCGAACGCTTCGATCTCCAGCATCTCGGAGATCGGCACATAGGCGATTTCTTCCAGGCTGCTGAAACCTTCTTCCACCAGGATGTCGGCCACTTCCTGGTCCACATCCAGTTTTTCCATGAACAGCGCACGCACTGCGGCGGTTTCGGCGGCCAGCTTGTCGGCCGATTCCTCGGCGGTCATGATGTTGATCTTCCAGCCGGTCAGCTCGGAAGCCAGGCGCACGTTCTGGCCGGAGCGGCCGATGGCGATCGCCAGGTTCTCTTCGTCCACCACCACGTCCATGGCATGCTTGTCTTCGTCCACCATGATCGAGGTCACGTTGGCAGGAGCCAGCGCGCCGATCACGAATTGCGCAGGGTCGTCCGACCACAGCACGATGTCCACGCGCTCGCCGCCCAGTTCACCGGTCACGGCCTGCACGCGCGAACCGCGCATGCCGACGCAGGTACCGATCGGGTCGATGCGCTTGTCGTTGGTGTGCACGGCGATCTTGGCGCGCACGCCGGCATCGCGGGCGGCGGATTTGATCTCCAGCATGCCCTGCTCGATTTCCGGCACTTCCAGCTCGAACAGCTTCATGATGAATTCCGGCGCGGTGCGCGACAGGATCACCTGCGGGCCGCGCATATTGCGGTCCACGCGCAGGATGTAGGCACGCACGCGGTCGCCGATGCGCAGGTTTTCCTTCGGGATCATCTGGTCGCGCGGCAGGCGCGC
>CBHWEO010000119.1:0-15813 GCA_966112955.1 uncultured Duganella sp.
CGATTCCATCCATGAGGAAGCGGAGACCCAGTGGCAGCGCCTGGGGCATATGAACATCGTCAAGCGCCTGACGCTGTTCAACAAGGTGCGCAAGCTGAACAAGATTGCGCGCCAGAGCACGATGCAGGCCGGCTTCGTAGTGCGCGACAACCTGCGCAACCGGCGCACCATCCAGCGCGCGTATCTGCAGGCGCTGGGCCGGGCCAGGAAGAGCGTGCTGCTGGCCAACCCCTATTTCGCGCCGGGCCGCAAGTTCCGGCGTGCCCTGGCAGCGGCGGCGCAGCGCGGCGTGGAAGTGGTGCTGCTGATCGGCGTCGGCGAGCTGTGGATGCAGGACGCGGTGGCGCATTCCTTTTACCCCAAGCTGCTGGAAGCCGGGGTCAAGGTGGTGGAATACCGCAAGACCCAGCTGCATGCCAAGGTAGCGGTCATCGACGATGACTGGGCGACCGTTGGCTCCTCCAATGTGGACGGGCTGAGCCTGTTCCTCAACCAGGAAGCCAATGTGGTGATCAAGAATGCGGAGTTTGCGCGCGCGCTGCGCAAGCATATCGAGGCTGCCATTGCCGAAGGCGTGGTGATCCACCCGCAGGATTTCGAACACGTCGGGCGTTTCCGGCGGTTCGGCTATGAAATCGCGTACATCGTGTACCGCACGTTGATGCGCATCTTTGCAGTAGGAAAATACGCATGAGTGACGTGAGAATTGATAAATGGCTGTGGGCAGCGCGCTTCTTCAAGACGCGCCAGCTGGCCATCGATGCCATCGACAAGGGTAAGGTGAAACTCTCAAGCGGCGAGCGCATCAAGCCTTCACGCAACGCCAAGCTGGGTGAACGGCTGCACATCGACAATGGTTCGGACGAATGGGACGTGCTGGTGGTCGGCATCTCCGGCAAGCGCGAAGGCGCCCCGATCGCCCGCCTGCTGTACGAAGAAAGCGAAGAATCGCTGGCCCGCCGCGCCGCCCTGATCGAGCGCAAGAAATTGTTCCCCGAACCCTTCGCCGACAACAAAGGCCGTCCCACCAAGCGCGACCGCCGCCAGTGGGAACGCGCCACCGATTCCTAAAAGAACCTTTTGTCCCCCCGGGTGGACATTTGTTGCGTCGCAACAATAGAGGTGCGCTTCTAGTCGTGCCGTTTGACTTTCGCCACACACTGGATAATAGTACGAACGTTCGCAAATATTTTCACCAGCGAGCTATCCGTTAGGGGGAGAATAAGGTTTTTCCTTCTTTCTGGATGGGTTCAAAAGTGAGTGGCATTATTGTAAATACACCAACGAAATTCATGCGCAAAGGCGAAATGACCCGTGCGGCCATCCTCGATGTGGCCCTCGACCTGGCAAGCCGTGACGGCCTCGAAGGCCTCACCATTGGTTTGCTCGCCGATAAGATGAACATGAGCAAGTCCGGCGTATTCGCGCACTTTGGTTCGCGGGAAGATTTGCAGATCGAAGTCCTGAAGCTGTATCACCATCGCTTCGAGCAGGAAGTGTTTTACCCGGCGATGAAGGAGCCCCGCGGCTTGCCGCGCCTGCGCGCCATGTTTGCCAATTGGATCAAGCGCGTGAGCGTGGAAATCGCGTCGGGCTGCATCTATATCAGCGGCGCCGTCGAGTATGACGACCGTCCGGGTCCGATCCGCGAGGAATTGCTGGCCATGGTCGGCGCCTGGCAGTCGGCCCTGCTGCGCTGCGTGCGCCAGGCCATCGACAACGGTGACCTGCGCTCCGATACCGATGCCGGCCAGCTGGTGTACGAGATGTATGGCCTGATCCTGGCCCTGCACCACGAGGCGCGCTTCATGCGCGCTCCGGGCAGCGTGGACCGGGCCAGTATTGGCTTCAACCGACTGATCGAAAACTATCAACCATCCTGACGCTGCGCAGCGCCGCAGCCGAGCATATTCAACTTTTAGCCTTCTGGAGAAAAAAATGGGTCAATACGTCGCGCCAATCCGTGATATGCAATTCGTGCTGCACGAACTGCTGAACGTGGAAGAGAAGCTGAAAGAGCTGCCTGCCCACGCCGAAACCGACGCGGACATCATCAACCAGGTGCTGGAAGAAGGCGCCAAGTTCACCTCCGAAGTGCTGTTCCCGCTGAACCACTCGGGCGACCGCGAAGGCTGCCACCACAACGCGGCCGACAAGACCGTCACCACCCCTAAGGGCTTCAAGGAAGCGTACAAGCAGTACGTGGAAGGCGGCTGGGCGGCGCTGGCCTGCGACCCTGAATACGGCGGCCAGGGCCTGCCGATCGTGCTGAACAACTCGTTCTATGAGATGCTGAACTCGGCCAACCAGGCCTGGACCATGTATCCTGGCCTGTCGCACGGCGCCTACGAGTGCCTGCTGGCGCACGGCACCCCTGAGCAGAAAGCCACCTACCTGCCGAAACTGGTGTCCGGCGAGTGGACCGGCACCATGTGCCTGACCGAGCCGCACTGCGGCACCGACCTGGGCATGCTGCGCTCGAAAGCCATCCCGAACGCCGACGGCTCCTGGTCCATCACCGGCGCCAAGATCTTCATCTCGGCCGGCGAACACGATATGTCCGAGAACATCCTGCACCTGGTGCTGGCGCGCGTGCCGGATGCGCCGGAAGGCTCGAAGGGTATCTCCCTGTTCCTGGTGCCGAAGTACCTGCCGACCGCCGACGGCGGCATCGGTGAGCGCAACCCGATCTTCTGCGGCGCAATCGAAGAAAAGATGGGCATCCACGGCAACTCGACCTGCCAGATGAACCTGGACGGCGCCAAGGGCTGGATCATCGGCCAGCCGAACAAGGGCCTGCAGGCGATGTTCGTGTTCATGAACGCGGCCCGCCTGGGCGTGGGCGTGCAGTCCCTGGGCCTGACCGAAGTGGCTTACCAGAACGCGCTGGTGTACGCGAAAGACCGCCTGCAGATGCGCTCGCTGTCCGGCGTGAAGAACCCGGACGGTCCGGCCGACCCGATCATCGTGCACCCTGACGTGCGCCGCATGCTGTTGACCGGCAAGGCCTACGCGGAAGGTGCGCGTGCCTTCGCTTCCTACGTGGCGCTGCAGATCGACCGCGAACTGCACCACCCTGACGAAGAAGTGCGCAAGGAAGCCGGCGACGAAGTGGCCCTGCTGACCCCGATCATCAAGGCCTTCATCACCGACAACGCCTGGATCGCCACCTCCGACGCCATGCAGGTGTACGGCGGCCACGGCTACATCTCCGAGTGGGGCATGGAGCAGTACGTGCGCGATGCGCGCATCAACCTGATTTACGAAGGCACCAACACCGTGCAGTCGCTGGACCTGCTGGGCCGCAAGATCCTGATGGACAACGGCGCCAAGCTGCGCAAGTTCGGCGAAAAGATCCGCGCCTTCGTGGAAGAAAACGGCACCGATGAAGCCATGTCCGAGTTCATCACCCCGCTGGGCGACCTGGGCGAGAAAGTCACCAAGCTGACCATGGAAATCGGCATGAAGGCCTTCCAGAACCAGGACGAAGTGGGCGCCGCCGCCGTGCCTTACCTGCGCGTCGCGGGCCACCTGGTGTACTCCTACTTCTTCGCACAGATGGCCAAGATCGCGCTGGAAAAGGAAAGCACCGGCGACAAGTTCTACACCTCGAAACTGGCAACCGCGCGCTTCTACTTCGGCCGCCTGTATCCAGAAACCGCATCCCTGATCCGCCAGGCCCGTTCCGGCGCCGCCAACCTGATGGCACTGGATGCCGACCTGTTCTAACTAAAGGAAAAACATGAGCAACTTCAACGTGAAAAAAGTAGCGGTGCTGGGCGCCGGCGTGATGGGCGCGCAGATTGCGGCCCACTGCGTCAATGCCAAGGTGCCTGTGGTCCTGTTTGACCTGCCTGGCAAGGAAGGCACGCCGAAGAACGGCATCGTGCTGAAGGCCATCGAGAACCTGAAGAAGCTGTCGCCTGCGCCGTTCGGCGACAAGGCCGACGCGGAACTGATCGAAGTCGCCAACTACGAGGACAACCTGGACCTGCTGGCCGGCTGCGACCTGATCATCGAAGCCATCGCCGAGCGCATGGACTGGAAGCACGACCTGTACAAGAAGGTCGCGCCGCACATTGCGCAGAACGCCATCTTCGCCTCCAACACTTCCGGCCTGTCGATCAACAAGCTGGCCGAAGGCTTCGACGCCGACCTGAAGGCGCGCTTCTGCGGCGTGCACTTCTTCAACCCGCCGCGCTACATGCACCTGGTGGAACTGATCCCGACCACCTCCACCAAGCCGGAGATCCTGGACCAGCTGGAAACCTTCATGACCTCGACCCTGGGCAAGGGCGTGGTGCGTGCCAAGGACACCCCGAACTTCATCGCCAACCGCGTCGGCATCTTCGGCATGCTGGCCACCATCCATGAAGCCGAGAAGTTCGGCCTGTCGGTGGACGTGGTGGACGACCTGACCGGCGCCAAGCTGGGCCGCGCCAAGTCCGGTACCTTCCGTACCGCCGACGTGGTGGGCCTGGACACCATGGGCCACGTGATCAAGACCATGGAAGACAACCTGGCGTCCGACCCGTTCGCGTCCCTGTACAAGACCCCGGCCGTGCTGGCCTCGCTGATCGGCAAGGGCGCCCTGGGCCAGAAGACCGGCGGCGGCTTCTACAAGAAAGTCGGCAAGGACATCCTGCGCCTGGACTTCGCCACCGGCGAATACGTTGCCGGCGGCAAGAAGGCCGACGACATCATCGGCCGCATCCTGAAGGAAAAGGATCCGGTCAAGAAGATGAAGGCGCTGCGCGAATCGACCAACCCGCAAGGCCAGTTCCTGTGGGCGATCTTCCGCGACGCTTTCCACTACATCGCGATCCACCTGGAATCGATCGCCGACAACGCGCGTGACATCGACTTCGCCATGCGCTGGGGCTTCGGCTGGAACGTCGGTCCGTTCGAGACCTGGCAGGCTTCCGGCTGGTCGCAAGTGGCCCAGTGGGTCAAGCAGGACATCGAAGAAGGCAAGGCGCTGTGCAACGCACCCCTGCCGGCCTGGGTGTTCGAAGGCAAGGTGGGCGAGCAGGGCGTACATACCCCTGAAGGCTCCTACTCGCCGGCCACCAAGTCCTACACCCCGCGTTCGGACCTGCCGGTCTACCAGCGCCAGGAATTCCGCGCCCCGGTGGTGGGCGGCGGCGGCGCCGATCCGAAGACTGCCGGCACCACCGTGCATGAAGACGAGTCCGTGCGCCTGTGGCACACCGGCGACGATGTGCTGATCCTGTCGCTGAAGACCAAGATGCACGTGATCGGCAAAGGCGTGATCGGTGGCATCCAGCGCGGCCTGGCCGAAGCTGAGAAGAACTTCAAGGGCCTGGTGATCTGGAACACCGACGCGGCCGAAGGCGGCCCGTTCTCGGCCGGCGCCGACCTGCAGGAAGCCCTGCCAGCCTTCATGGCCGGCGGCGCGAAAGCGGTCGACCCGATCATCAAGGAACTACAGGACACCTTCATGAAGATGAAGTATTCCAACGTGCCAGTGGTGGCGGCTGTTGCCGGCATCGCCCTGGGCGGTGGCTGCGAAATGATGCTGCACGCATCCAAGCGCGTAGCGGCTCTGGAATCGTACATCGGCCTGGTGGAAGTGGGCGTTGGCCTGATCCCTGGCGGTGGCGGTCTGAAAGAAGCGGCTGTTCGTGCAGCTCGCGAAGCCAAAGGCAACGACATCCTGCAATTCCTGAAGACCGGCTTCACCAACGCCGCCACCGCGAACGTTTCGAAGTCCGCGCTGGAAGCGAAGGCCATGGGCTACCTGAAGGAAGACGACGTGATCGTGTTCAACGCCTACGAGCTGCTGCACGTGGCCAAGACCACCGCTCGTGCAATGGCTGATTCCGGCTACCGCGCACCGATCCAGCGTCCTGTGCCAGTGACCGGCCGTTACGGCTGGGGCACCATCCGCGGCCAGCTGGTCAACATGCGCGATGGCGGCTTCATCTCCGCGCACGACTACAAGCTGGGCGACATGATCGCCGAGATCGTGTCCGGTGGCGACATCGACCAGGGCAGCGTAGTGAGCGAACAGTGGCTGCTGGATATGGAACGCAAGGCCTTCCTGGAATTGCTGAACCATCCGAAGTCGCAGGAGCGCATCATGGGCATGCTGCAGACCGGTAAGCCGGTTCGCAACTAAGGCCTTATGTCCATCCTGTCGCTGGCCTTCAACATCCTGTTGCGAGTGAAACCAAGCATGGTCTATGAGCAAATCAAGAAGCACATGACGGAGTCGCTGCCGTTCGTGCGCCTGCTCGGCATCCGCATCGACAGCATCGGCCCGGGAACGGCCGAAGTGTCGATGCCGGACGACGGCAAGCTGCACAACCACCTCGGCACGCCGCATGCAGGTGCACTCTTCACGCTGGCCGAAACGGCGTCCGGCGCGGCCATGGCAGGCGGCTTCGCCGACCTGATCATGGACATGCGCCCGGTCGCCAAGGAGTCGCGCATCCAGTACCAGAAAGTGGCCAAGGGCGCGACGCGCGCCTCGGGCAAGGTACCGGGCGACCTGGCCGCGCTGAAAGCGCAACTGAAGGATGAAGGAAAAGTAGCGTTCCCGGTCAACGTCGACATCTTCGACGAACACGGCACGCTGGCAGCACAAGTACAGGTGGACTGGTACCTCTCCGCCAAACGCTAACGAACACAGATACTGGAAAGCTTAAAATGAGCAAACAACTCCAAGACGCATACATCGTCGCCGCCACCCGCACCCCGATCGGCAAGGCGCCGCGCGGCATGTTCAGCAAGACCCGCCCGGACGACCTGCTGGTCGCCGCCATCAAGGGCGCCATGGCTGCCGTGCCTAACCTGGACCCGGCCCTGATCGTCGACGCCATCGTCGGCTGCTCCTTCCCGGAAGCGGAACAGGGCTTCAACATTGCCCGTAACGCCGTGGTGCTGGCAGGCCTGCCGAACACCGTGGGCGGCGTGACCGTCAACCGCTATTGCGCTTCGGGCATCACCGCCCTGGCCATGGCCGCCGACCGCATCCGCGTAGGCGAAGCCGACGTGATGATCGCCGGCGGCGTGGAATCGATGTCCATGGTGCCGATGATGGGCCACCATCCGTCGATCAACATGGAAACCTTCAAGGACGAAAACGTGGGCCTGGCCTACGGCATGGGCCTGACCGCCGAGAAAGTGGCGCAGCAGTGGAAGGTGAGCCGCGAAGACCAGGACGCCTTCGGCCTGGAATCGCACCGCAAGGCCATCGCCGCCCAGCAGGCCGGCTACTTCAAGGACGAGATCACCCCGGTCGAAATCATCACCCGCACCCCTGACCTGCGCACCGGCGCGATCAAGGTCGGCAAGCGCACCGTGGACCTGGACGAAGGCGCGCGCGCCGACGCCTCGCTGGAGGGCATGGCCAAGCTGAAGCCGGTGTTCGCCGCCAAGGGCACCGTGACTGCCGCGACCTCGTCGCAGATGTCGGATGGCGCCGGCGCGCTGATCGTGGTGTCCGAAAAGATCCTGAAGGAGCACAACCTGACCCCGCTGGCCAAGTTCAGCTCCTTCGCCGTGCGCGGCGTGCCGCCTGAAATCATGGGCATCGGCCCGAAAGTGGCGATTCCTGCAGCCTGCGCGGCCGCCGGCATCACCCAGGACCAGCTGGACTGGATCGAACTGAACGAAGCATTCGCTGCCCAGGCGCTGGCCGTCATCCGCGACCTGAACCTGGACACCAGCAAAGTGAACCCGATGGGCGGCGCCATCGCCCTGGGCCACCCGCTGGGCGCAACCGGCGCTATCCGCGCCGCGACTGTGGTGCACGCACTGCGCCGCAACAGCCTGAAATACGGCATGGTCACGATGTGCGTGGGCGCCGGCATGGGGGCCGCAGGCATCATCGAGCGCGTATAATCCGCGCGACGCGATAAGCAAAGGCGGGTCACAAGCCCGCCTTTTTTTATGGGGTCCGGCCCTGCGGGCCGCACCCCGGTTTTCCGGTTTAAGAGAATGGAGACAAGAACAGTGGACATCCAGACCAGTAAAGCAAACGGCATCCTGACCATCGAATTCAACCGCCCCGAACGCAAGAACGCGATCACCTCCGCCATGTACCAGACCATGGCCGACACCATCAACGCTGCCGAAAACGACGCCGAAGTGCGCGCCCTGCTGATCACCGGCAAGCCCGAGATTTTCACCGCGGGCAACGACCTGGACGACTTCCTGAAAACCACGGCGGCCAACGATGGCGTAGCCTTCAGCGACCGTCCGGTGCTGCAATTCATGCGCGCCCTGTTCAACTTCAGCAAGCCGGTGGTGGCAGCGGTGAACGGCGCGGCGATCGGCATCGGCACCACGATGCTGATGCACTGCGACCTGGTGTACGCCGCCGACAACGCCAAGTTCTCCGTACCGTTCGCGCAACTGGGCCTGTGTCCGGAATTCGGCTCCAGCATGCTGCTGCCTGCCAACGCCGGCCACGCCCGCGCCGCGGAAAAGCTGATGCTGGGCGAAGCGTTCGGCGCGCAGGAAGCCTACGACATGGGCCTGATCTCCAAGCTGCTGCCGGCCGGCGACGTGCTGGCCCACGCGCAGGCGCAAGCCGCCAAGCTGGTGGCGCTGCCTGCCGCCTCCATCCGCCACACCAAGCGCCTGATGAAGGCCGGCCGCGACGCGCTGAAAGCCCACATCGACGTGGAAAGCGCGCAGTTCGGCGCCATGCTGACGGGTCCTGAAGCCAAGGAAGCCTTCACCGCCTTCTTCGAGAAGCGCAAGCCCGACTTCTCGCAATTCTCCTGAGATGCAGTTGATCTCCGCGCCGGCCTGGCTGCCGTTCGGCCTGCTGGGCCTTTCCATCGCAAGCTCCGGCCTCGCGGCCGGCCCTGAACAGCGCCCGGCCTTGCTGCGCCACCTCTGGCTGGTCCTGCTCGGCCTGGCGGCGGGTGCAGGCCTGGCGGCCGGCGTGCTGCGTCCCGTCGCGCTGGCCAGCATCGCCGCCTTGCCCGCGCTCGCGTGGCTGGCAACACGCCACGGCAACGCCGCCTTGCGCGCGGTTTCCACACTGCTGGTGCTGCTGCTGTCGTTCGCCCTCGCGCTGCACGCCGTGCCGGGCTACGACAATCCCTTGCTGTTGAAGGACGTCCGGCTGTCCGCGCAATCGGCGCCGTACACCATGTACGCGAACTTCGACAAAGGCCTGGCCGGCCTCGTGCTGCTGGTGTTCTTCTGCCGCCGCGCCGCTTCCTGGCGCGACTTTGCCGCGGCGTGGAGAGCGCAGGCGCTGGCCGTTACGGCGCTGCTCGCCGCGGTGCTGGGCGCCGGCTGGGGGCTCGGGTTCGTCCTGCCGGACTTCAAGCTGTCGCCATACCTGCCGCTGTTCGCCGTCGTCAACCTGCTGTTTGTCTGCGTGGCGGAGGAGGCGTTCTTCCGCGGCGTCATCCAGGAGCAGTTGTCACGCTACGGCGAGATTATGGCGGTTGCGGTGTCGGGCTTGCTGTTCGGCGCCGCGCACCTGGGCGGCGGCTGGCAGTTTGGCGTGCTGGCCAGTGTGGCCGGCCTCGGTTATGCGCTGCTGTACGCAAGGACGCGGCGCATCGAGATCCCGATCGCCGCCCACTTCCTGCTGAACCTCGTGCATTTCATGGCGTTCACCTATCCGCGCGCTGCCTGACGCATCTTCCGGCAAGTGATGTCGATGTCGTGCTGGCCGGCCTTGGCACCTTTGCGATAAGTGAAGGTGCAGGCTTGGATATCGTCGGGCAGGCGTTGTGAGAGCGTGACTTCGTTGTATTCGCCGTAAGCGCATTGCAGCCATTTCCCACTCGGGAACAACCCATCCAGACGATAGGGATAGGTCCAGCTGTCCCGGCCCCGGCGCTCCGTAAACTCCGCCAGGTCTCCGCGCATCTCCGGCGGACCGCTCATTGGTGCCTCAGAATGAAGGTAGAGTGGAGCAGCCACGAACGGTACCCATTCCTTTGCAACGCCAATGATCCGCACCGATTCGGCACTTACCGATTTAGGACACGTTATTTTGCGAGGGGGGCCGAAGCCGCATCGGCAGCGGCCGCAGCTAGCATGATTGCTGCAATTAGAACCGCTGGCTTCTTCTCGAGTTCATTGAGCTTGGCATATGAGTAAGACACGGCACTCTCCTGTCAACGTGTGATGTCCCAATATAGGCATTCCGGTTGAGCAGACTTTGAGCAAAGCCTGTCGTTTGCGACATTGAGCGGGACTGATTGTGAAAATGTGTATTTGTTGGCGCCGGCCGGGGTGGCATGGGCTAAAATTCCGGGCTGATCAACCGCACTTCGGGATTGCCAATGTTGAAACCATTCCTGCGCCAGTTCGCTGGCTTCTCCATCCTCGCTGCCGCCATGGCACTGCCAGTCCATGCCGAAAGCTTTGCGTCGTCGGCCTCCAGCGCCGGTTCCGCTTCGTCGGGCAGCGTGTCCGACTCGATCACCGGTTCCAGCAAGAGTTCCAGCGGCGACGACAAGAAAGTGGCGGCGGGCCAGTACCGCGTGATCGAGGTGGCGGAAGCGCCGGGCAAGCCGGGCGCCACGCGCTTCAAGCTGCGCGGCGAAGGCAATGAGTTCTTCCTCGACGTGCCGAAGGCCGCGCTGGCCGAACGCGCGCTGCCTGCCGGCGCAATGGTGCAGGTGAGCGAGCGGGCATACGGTTATGAATTCGCGTTCGCCGACACCCGCCAGGCCTTCTTCCTGGCCCTGCACGACGCATGGCAACGCGAACTGCGCTCGCACGCCATCTGATCGCCGCCGGCCTGGCGCTCGGCTGGAGTGCCGCGTCGCAGGCCGGTGGAATGATGTTCTGCGACCGTCCCGCCAAGGTGACGGCGACGGCGCAAGACCACGTGCTGCGCTTCAGCGCCGTGGTGAAGGAGGAGCTGGAACGCTCCGGCGCCAGTGTCGCCGTGGTGTCGCGCGCCGGCCTGGACCTGGCGCGCTTCGGCCTGCGCTACTCGCACGCCGGCCTCGCGCTGAAAGACAATCCGAACAGCCCATGGTCCGTGCGCCAGCTGTACTACGCCTGCGACGAGGCGCGCCCCCGCATCTTCGACCAGGGCATGGCAGGCTTCGTGCTCGGCGCGGAAGAACCCACGCAAGGCCACCTGTCGCTGGTGCTGCTGCCCGATGCGCAAGGCGCCGCGCTGCAGGCAGCGGCGCTAGACGCGCAGGCGCCGCTGGCCCTGCTGGCCGGCGAATACAGCGCCAACGCCTATGCCTGGAGCACGCGCTACCAGAACTGCAACCAGTGGCTGGTGGAGCTGATCGCGAGTGCCTGGGGCGCCGTGCCGCCGGAGCGCGCCCAGGCGCAGCGCTGGCTGCGCGAGCGCGGTTACGAAGCGGAACCGGTCAACGTGGGCCGCACTCTGATCATCGCCGCGCATTTCGTGCCGCTGGTGCACGTGCTCGACCACCCGGACGACGACCTGCGTGCGCTGACCATGCGCGTCAGCCTGCCTTCGTCCATCGAACATTTCGTGCAGCGCGAAGTTCCGCAAGCGCGTCGCATCGAGCTTTGCTACAACGCCAGCCACATCGTGGTGCACCACGGCTGGGATGCCCTCGGCGCGGGCTGCGAACCGCAAGCCGGCGACCAGGTGCTGGCCTTCGACTGATGCTATCAGACCGAAAGTTACTTAGTCATTTGGCTTTCGTTTAGAATAACGTCCATTGCAAAAAAGAAATGCCCAAGGACCGCCATGGACGCTCCCATTGCCTCGCTCTACCTGATCTCCGTCGGAGCGTTAGCGATGTGTGCCTTCCAGGCCGCGCTGCTGGCGCGCAGCACTTCCTATGTGCGGGCCTGCTGGACCTTTGCCTGCATTGCTCTCACCTTTGCACTGTTCCAGTATGCGAACGTGCGCCAGCTGGCGGCACCTACTTTGGCGGCCGCCATCGCGGCCCACAAGTGGGTCAACCTGTTCTCCCTGATGCTGGTGCCGCAGATCTGGTACCTGATCGCGGCGCTCGATGAGCGCAAGGGCGGTTTCCGCGCCAGCTATGGCGTGGCGATAGTCTCGGGCCTGATTGCGGTCGACAACTTCACTTCGCCCTTCGGCTACCGTTTCGCTTCGCTGGCGGTGGAAGGGCCGGGCGAACTGGCCTGGGGCGAACCTGCTTTTCTGCTGGCCGGCGAGACCACCTGGGCCTACGCCGCGAACCGGCTGCTGTCGATGGGCGCGATGGCGTACGCCGCGTTGTTCTGCATCCGGTCCCGGCGCCGACGCGCGCGTTTCTCCAATCGGCTGGTATGGATCTCGGTGCTGCTGATCGTGGTGGCCGCGGGCGTGGGCTACCGCAGCGACGAGGGCGCGCTGCGACTGCCTTACCTGACCGGCTTCGGCTTCCTGTTCCTGGCCGCGTCCTACCTGCTGCTGGTGCGCCGCGAAGCGTCGCAGCGCCTGACGGAAAAGCTGCGCCTCAACGCCGCCCTGGAACGGGAAGTGGAAAGCCACAAGCAGGCCAGCCTGCGCTTTGCCCACGCGCTCAATAACGACGCCCTGACCGGATTGCCTAACCGCGCGGGCGCGCTCGACAAGCTGCGTGCCATGTTCCTTGCGAGCGAATCGAGCCTGGCCAAGATGGCCGTGCTGCTGCTCGACCTCGACCGCCTGGCGATCATCAACGGCACGCGCGGTTATGAGGCCGGCAACCAGTTGCTGGTCGAAGTGGCGCACCGCCTGCGTGCCGTATGCGGTGCGGAGGGACTGGTGGCGCGGCTGGGCAGCGCGCGCTTCGTGGTCGGCATTGCCGGCCATAAGGAATGGGATGCCATCGAGCGTGAAGTGGAAGCGGTGATGGCCGCCGTCAAGCCGCCATTCAGTATCGACGGCACGGTGCTCAATATGTGTTTCAGTGCCGGCGTGGCGATCTACCCGGACCATGCCTCTTCGGCGGAAGACCTGCTGGCATCAGCCGCGCTGGCTTTGCACCAGGCGCGCGATGCCGGCCCGGGCAACCTGCGCCTGTTCCATCCATCGCTGCAGCAATCGCTGAGCGAGCGCATCGTCCTGGAAAACGCGCTCAAGGAAGCCCTCGGGAAGGGGCAGTTCTTCCTGTACTACCAGCCGCAAGTCAGCGCCGCGGATGAACGCGTGGTGGCGATGGAAGCGTTGATCCGCTGGCGGCATCCGGAGCTGGGCCTGGTCATGCCGGACAAATTCATCCCGCTGGCGGAAGCGACCGGCGCCATCGCCGATATCGGTGCGTGGGTGATCGACACCGCCTGCCGGCAACTGGCGGCATGGCATGAAAACGGTTTCGCCGACATCCGTGTGGCGGTCAACCTGTCCGCGCAGCAGTTGCTGTTGTCGGACCTGGGCGATACCGTGCAGCAGGCCTTGCAGCGCGCCGGCCTGCACGGCGGGGACCTGGAGCTTGAAATCACCGAGTCCGTGCTGATGCAGGACCCGCAGCGTTCGATCGAAAGGCTGGAAGCCTTGCGCAGCCTGGGCGTACGCCTGTCGATCGACGATTTCGGCACCGGCTATTCCTCGCTGGGCTACCTGAAGATCCTGCCGGTGCACGCCTTCAAGCTTGATCGCAGCTTCGTGCGCGACATCGGCAAGGGCGAGAAGGACCTGGAGATCTGCGCCACCGCTGTCGGCCTGGCGCGCAACCTCGGCCTCGAAATCGTCGCGGAAGGGGTGGAAGACACCGTGCAGGCCGCGCAGCTGCGCCAGTTGGGCTGCGACCTGCTGCAGGGCTATTACTTTGCCCGTCCGCTGGCCGTGGATGCGGCAACCGCCTTCCTGTTCGACCGCCGGGAGGTAGCGCTCAACGGGGCTGCGTGATAGATTGAATGCATCTGATCCAAGGAGCGTTCACAGTGGGACTTTTCAGCGGCATCCTGGGCAATGCGTCCAAGATCGACATCGGCGATATCAGTGAAGAATTCGGCAAGGTGCTGGCGCCCAACGAGCGCATCGAGCATGCCTACCAATTGATACGCGATTACTTCGTGTTCACCGACAAGCGCCTGGTGGTGGTGAACAAGCAGGGCATCACCGGCAGCAAGATGGAATTCCATTCGATTCCATACAAGAGCGTGACGCACTTCAGCATCGAGACCGGCGGCACGCTGGACCTCGACGCGGACTTGAAGATCTGGATTTCCAGCACCGCGGAGCCGTTCACGCAAAAATTCAACAAGCGCCTGAGCATCTATGAGGTGCAGGCGGTATTGGCGAGCTATGTACTCAAGTGAAGCGCTTCGTTTTCATCCTGCTGGTGCTGGCGGCCGTGTTCTGGTTCTACGGCGATCCGGGCGGCCTGCTGGGACGCGTCAGCATGTGGGCCTGCGAGTGGATGCACAACGGTAAGGCCTGCTGACGCATCCACGTTTCGCATCGACCCTTCGGTCACGGGCGAATTGTTGCGGCACCCGCGTGGCTAGCATGGTGGCTTTCAAAGGAGCCGCACCATGCCAGCCTACGATGTGATCGAGATCCCCAGCCACCAGCCGGCATTGGTGGCACGCATGCGCCACACAGCGCCGGACCATGCCAACGGCGCCTTGCCGGTGCTGTTCGTGCACGGCGCATCATTCCCTTCCGGACTGTCGTTCGACTTCCGCATGGAAGGCCAGTCGTGGATGGACTGGATGGCGGCGCGCGGCTACGACGTGTACGCGCTGGACTTTCCGGGCTATGGCCTGTCGGACCGCTACCCCGCCGATGCCGCGCCGCCGCCGGGCCGGGCGCGCCAGGTTGCGGCCGATGTCGGCAGCGCGGTCGATGCCATCCTGCGCCTGACCGGCAAGGGCAAGGTGCTGCTGGTCGCGCATTCCTGGGGCGGTTCGGTGGCGGCGCGCTATGCGCAGGAGCACTCGGACAAGGTGGCCAAGCTGGTGCTGTTTGCGGCGATCACGCCGCGCGCTACGCCCGGTGCGCCCGCCGCGCCCGCCACACCAGCCACGCCGCCCAGCGCCTGGGAGGAATTGACGCCCGCCCAGCGCATCGCCGCCATGGACAGCCTGCGCCCGGCGGGCGAGCCGCCGCAGTTGCATGCGGACGTATACAGCCACTGGGGCGCGCATTGGCTGGCGTCGGATGGCCGCAGCACTGGCGCAGTACGCTTCCCGTCCGGCCCCGGCGCCGACATCGCCGAACTGCAGCAAGGCGGCTCCTACTACGACCCCGCGCGCCTGCGGCTGCCGGTGCTGCTGGTGCGCGGTGAATGGGACGCCTGGCCGGGCGATGCCGACTACCGTGAATTGCTGGCGTCACTGCGCAATGCGCCTGAAAAGCGCTATGCCGTGATCCCGCGCGGCACCCACGTCATGCATCTGGAAGCCGCGCGCAGCCAGCTCTATGCGGTGGTGCAGGAATTCCTCGGTCAATTGATGCCGTAGCGGGCGCGGATGGCGGGCAGGGCGCCGCTCTGCTCGAGCTGGCTGATGGCCTCATTGATGCGCGCCAGTTGTTCCTGCGTGGTGCTGGCCGCATTCAGCATCAGGTGCACCGGTGCGCGGAAAGGCGTAAACGGCAGCTGCACCAGCTTCACATTGTGCAGGCGTGCGATGTGGCGCAAGGCGACCGCATCGCCCATGATCAGGTCGGCGCGGCCCGCATCCAGCATCTTGATGCCCTGCTCGAAGTTGTTGAAGGTGCTGCGGCGCCCTTCGGCGTTCAGCACGGGAATGATACGCTCGTAGTCGTCACCGTAATATCCCAGGCGCGGCGCAAGCAGGCTCGCGCGCCGCGCGACGACGTCCTGGAAACTGCCGATCTGGCCGAATTTCTCCTGCTTGGCCGGGACGGTGAACAAGCCGACTGTTTCCTGTCGGTAGGGCAGGCTGAAGCGGGCAAAGCCGCGCCGCTCTTCG
>CBHWEO010000120.1:0-15796 GCA_966112955.1 uncultured Duganella sp.
GCATAGCTGGGGTCCGACCCTGGGGTCGTACCCCGGTTGTCCGGTTTTAAGGTATAATCGCGAGTTCCGTTAAACCCTGGCAAGTGGATAGCAATCGGGTCGAGAAGCAGTATGGACCGCCGAAGTGCTGCCTGGCTACCAATATTGAGAGAAAAGCATGAAAGCAGATACCCATCCAGATTACCGCGAAGTCCTGTTCCACGATGTGTCGTGCGACTTCAAGTTCGTGACCCGCTCCACCATCCAGACCAAGGAAACCGCCACCCACGAGGGCAAGGAATACCCGCTGGTCAAGATTGAAGTGTCGTCCGAATCGCACCCGTTCTTCACCGGCCAGCACAAGATCGTCGACACCGCCGGTCGCGTGGAAAAGTTCCGCCAGAAGTTCGGCAAAGTCGGTTCCAAGACTTCCGTTGCCAACGCCTGATCGCGTTCGCTCCGAAAAAAAAGGCAGCTGCGGCTGCCTTTTTTCTTTTTACCCGTCATACTCCTGCTTTCCAAAGAATAAGCCTGACCGATGAAGCCAGTCCGTCTGCCTGCCGCCGCCACCCGCACCCTGCCCCGCTGGGCCTTCTTCGCCCTCGGCCTGCTGTACATCCTGCCGGGCCTGATCGGGCGCGAACCGTGGAAGAACGACGATGCCGCCAGCTTCGGCGTGATGTGGACCATGGCGCACGGCAGCTGGCAGGACTGGCTGTGGCCGAACATCGCCGGCCTGTCCGTCACCGATGAAGGGCCGCTGGCGTTCTGGCTGGGGGCGCTGGCCATCAAGCTGTTCGGCTGGGCCATGGGCGACGTGCTGGGGGCGCGGGTGGCCACGCTGGCCATTTTCCTGCTGGGCGTGATGTCGCTGTGGTACGCCACCTTCAGCCTGGGGCGGCGGCCGGAAGCGCAGCCGCTGCGCCTGGCCTTCGGCGGCCAGCCGGAGCCGGACGACTTTGGCCGCACCCTGGCCGACGCCGCCGTGCTGATCTACCTGGGCTGCCTGGGCCTCTTGGTGCACAGCCATGAAACCACGGCCGAACCGCTGCAGGTGGCGCTGCTGGCGCTCACGCTGTACCGCAGCGTACGTTATATGGAATTGCCGGCGCCGCGCAACGCGGCCCTGGTGGGGCTCGCGCTGGGCTTGCTGACCCTGACGCGCGGCTGGGTGGTGCCGGCCGCCCTGGTGCTGGCCCTGTTCGCCTGCACCCGCTTCCTGGCCATGCCGGCCGCGCGCTCGCTGCGCGACCTGGCGCTGGCGCTGGCGGTGGCGGCTGGCGTGACGGCGCTGTGGGCGGTGCCGGCCGTGCTGGCCCGTCCCTACGGCCAGGCGCCGCTGGCAGCCTGGATGGCCTGGAACGAGGCCCAGCTCAAGGTGGGCGGCCTGGACGGCCTGCGCACCTTCTTGCGTACCGGCGTCTGGTTCTTCTGGCCCGCCTGGCCGTTTGCCGCCTGGGCCGTGTGGGCCTGGCGCCGCCAGAGCAACCTGTTGCACATCGTGGTGCCGACCACCTTTGTCACCGTGGCCACGCTGCTGGTGCTGGTCAACCCGGCGCCCGAGCAGGGCCACCTGCTGATGCTGCTGCCGCCGCTGGCCATCATGGCCGCCTTCGGCCTGCTGACCATGAAGCGCGGCGCCATCAATGCCATCGACTGGTTCAGCGTAATGGTGCTGACCCTGTGCGCCGCCGTCATCTGGCTGTTCTATTACGCCCAGCTCACTGGCTGGCCGGCCAAGCCGGCCCACAATGTGCTCAAGCTGATCCCCGGCTTCACGCCGCAAGTGAGCTGGCTGGCGCTGCTGGTCGGCCTGTGCGCCACGGCCGGCTGGTTCGTGCTGGTGCACTGGCGCATTTCGCGCCGCCCGGCCGTGCTGTGGCGCGCCGTGGTGCTGTCGTCGGGCGGCCTGATCCTGATCTGGATCCTGTTGATGACGCTGTTCCTGCCCAACGTCAATTACAGCAAGAGCTATGCGACCGTGGCGCGGCAGGCGGCAGCCGCCCTGCCGCCGGGCACCGATTGCGTGGAGAGCAATGCCACGCCGGCCCAGCGCGCCTCCTTCGCCTTCTTTGGCGGCTTGCCGTTCAACGGCGTCGACAACCGCGCCTGCCAGGTAATGTTGTTGCAAGACAACATCAAAGCCCGTGCCCGCCAGCCGCAGCCCGGTCCCGAATGGCAGCTGCTGTGGGAAGGCCGCCGAGCCTCCGACCGCAGCGAACGCTTCCGCCTGTTCCAGCGCACGCGCTGATTGTCCGCCGGGCGCCGCCCCTGCTTTGCTGTGGGCGACGATAGCAGCGGGGCGGGAATGGCGGCAGGGTTAATGTTTTGGGCAATGTGGCGGGCCGGCAGCGCCGCGCTGGCGGCCGCGCCGGCGCCGCGGCCGCTCATCATTACCGCCGAGCACTCGCCGCCGGCCAGCATGAAGGTGGGCAATGAGGTGCTGGGCCGCGAAAGCGAGAAAATCCGCGAAATGCTGGCGCGCGCCGGCTACCCCTACAAGATCGACGTGCTGCCCTGGAAGCGCGCCTTCACCATGGCGCAGCGCGATCCCTACACCTGCGTGTATTCCACCTCGCGCACCCCGGAACGCGAACAGCAATTCAAATGGGTCGGTCCCACCGACGAGGCGGAATGGGTGCTGATGGGGCGCGCCGGCCGCCAGTACAATATCCGCACCCTGGACGATGCGCGCAAGTTGCGCATCGGCACCTACAATGGCGATGCGCGCGACGAATTCCTGCGCGCGCGCGGCTTCGACGTGGATGGCGCGCCGGACAATGCGGCCAATCCGAAAAAGCTCATGCTGGACCGCATCGACCTGTGGGCGGTGGGCGTGCGCAACAACGACCTCAGCGCCCTGGCCCAGTTCGGCGCGCCGGAACAACTGGTGCCGGTGCTGACCTTCCACCGGGTCAAGGTCTACCTGGCGTGCAACCCCTCGGTGCCCGACGCCATGGTGGAGCGCATGAACGCCACGCTCGACGCCATGCGCAAGGATGGCACTTTCGCAAGGTTGGAAAAGAAATACGAACAGTGGCAAAGCCATAAATAACTTGTCATTTATTACTGTTGCGCAATAAAAGTTTTTTTAGCGCACAGCCCACACAAGGCTGGTTTACCCCGCTATAGTCCCCATATACAGAACGTTGCCGCATGGCATCTTTTGCAATCGGGGCCAGCCGAGGCGTCAGCCAACGGCCGTAGGCCCACTTGAAACCTTGCGTTTTCCTGGCCTATGTTCAATATCTACAAGCTCCAACTCGCCCTCAAGAACCCGCTGGTGCGCATCACCCTGGTGATGCTGGCCGCCGCTGCCCTGGCCTTTGCCCTGCTGCGCAGCGACGTGGCGCAGGATGCCGCACCGGTGGTGCGCTCGCAGAACATCGGTGAAATCACCGCCCTGGTGGGCCAGCGCGACAAGCTGGAGTACCTGCTGATCGCGCGCCCGCTGGCCGACTCGCCGCGCTACATCTACAAGTTCAGGCAGGACGCCACGCTGCACGTGGTGGTGGTGCCGTCCACCTCGCACCAGAGCCTGGAGCGCGAAGTCCTGCTGCGCAACAATATCCCTTATGCCATCGCCAAGGACGATTACCTGGCCGCCCACAAGGGCGTGCTGCTGGACGATGGCGGCCAGTGGGCCAGCGTGCAAGCCTTCCTGAAACGGCACGCCTTCGACATTTTCGTGGTGGGCCTGGTGCTGTTCGTGCTGAAGTGGGGCATCCCCGGCATGGGGCCGAACGCGGCGGTGATCACGCCCGACAAGCTGAAGGGCTCGCTGGACGACCTGATCGGCATGGACGACATCAAGCAGGAAGTGCTGCACCTGGAAGACATGATACGCAACCGCGAAGTCTACAAGCAGCACAATATCGACAAGCCCTTCAACGTGATGCTGACCGGCCCGGCCGGCACCGGCAAGACCAAGCTGGCCGGCTACCTGGCCAAGCGCCTGGGCTACCCGCTGATCCAGGCCTCCGGCTCGGCGCTGGAATCGGGCTACGTGGGCGGCGGTTCCAAGGCCCTCAACGCGCTGTACAAGAAGGCTTGCGCGCGCGGCAACTGCATCATCTTCCTGGACGAGGCGCAAGCCCTGTTCATGCCGCGCGGCCGCGGCGAAAAGAAGTGGGAAGACGATACCGCGAATACCCTGCTGGGCTTGCTGGACGGGGTGAAGAGCGAACAGGGGGCCGGCGTGATCTGGATCGTCGCCTCCAACTTCGACGATGCCTCGACCGCCATGGATGAAGCCATGCTGCGCCGCTTCAGCGTGAAGATCAACTTCCGCCTGCCCAACAAGGCCGAGCGGCGCGCCCTGCTCGACTCCTTCCTGAAGCGCAAGCAGGACGGCCTGGTCGACTGGCAGGACATGGACCTGGACCAGGTGGCCGACATCACCGCCAACCTCAGCCCGGCCCTGCTGGAAACCGTGGTGGACCGCGCCTCCATGATCTCGATCCAGGAAAAGTGCGTGATCAATACCGAGCTGATGTTCCGCGCCTTCGAACGCGCCACCATCGGCCTGACCGACCGCGCCACCACGGCGGAAAAGACGCGCCAGCGCGAGCGCATCGCGCTGCACGAGCTGGGCCACTTCTTCATGCAGATCGACCCCTACCTGCGCGCCGGCCTGCCGCTGGCCGAAGTGAAGGAGAAATCGCACCTGCTGAAGATTTCCACCGAGGCGGTGTCGAAAATGAACGCGCTGGGCTATGTACTGAGCGCGGGCGACGACATGTCGCTGCGCACACTGGAAGAAATGGAACGCGACGTGATGCAGCTGTATGGCGGCGTGGCGGCGGAAGAACTGTTCTACGGCGCGCGCGGCATTTCGGTGGGCAGCCAGAACGATATCGAGAAAGCCACCAAGCTGCTCAACACCATGGTCAACCGGCTGTCGATGTATTCGCGCTCCAAGCTCGATTACAGCCAGCTGCGCGGCGAGTCCGGCGACGAGCACACGCTGCAGCAGGTGGAAGCCAAGGCCGACGAGTTGTACAGCACCACCCTGGCCGCCATGCGCGACTACCGCGCCGTGATGGATTCCATCAAGGATGAACTGATGGAGCGCTACGTGCTGTCGAAGGATGCCATCTTCGCCCTGCTGGAAGAGCGCCTCGATCCGGCGCCCCTGCGGCAGGCCGCCTGAGCCCGTCCCGCGCCAGCGTCGTGGCGCCCCCCCAGTGTGCGCCCCCGCTCCCGCGGGCCCCCCGGGGGCCGGCGGCCGCCCCCCGGCCCCCGCGTGGGTGGGGCCCCCCGGTTTGGGGCCCCCACGGCCGCTGCATGGCGGGATCAGCGCGCGGCCACCACGCGCACGTTGACCGCATCCATGGCCACTGCCATCGGCAGGCGCTCATAGTTGTCGATCACCACGCGGTCGCCCGACTCCTGGAATTCGACGCGGGTGCCGCTGGCCGTCATGAACACGCGCGGCTGCACGGCAAACAGTTCCACCTTGTCGCTGCCATGCAGGCGCGCCCAGTAGTGGCGGCCGGACTGGCTGAAGCGGATATAACTGCCATTGCCCAGGGCATAGTTCGCGTCATAATCCTTGAACTCGCCCGCCTGCAGCTTGTAGCCCGCTTGGGCGGCAGCCTTGATCTGGACGGTCGTATCATCGGCAGCAAAGGCGCTGCCGCCCAACATCAGTGCAGCCACGGCACTCAACATCATCAGCTTTTTCATCATCTTCTCCGATTGGTTTGCCTGGTGTGCCCGCCTGGCGTGAAAGTGTGCGGGGACGGTTTCAAGGTAGCAAAGCGTGCTTCGGATGTGCAGCGCCGGGCGACGAACCGCACGATCCTTGGAATAGAACGCATGGCGCGCGGACAAACTGCATGTGCGGCCTGGAGGACTTGCCGCGCGCTGCGGCAATGCTGCCGGGGGACGCCTGGCCCGCGATCGGGGGGACGTCCGGGACCGGGGCGGACGGTGTGCATCCGCGCCGGTGGTCCAAACCTGGTACCCGGCGCCGCGGCCGGTAGGCTGGGCGCTGTGGGGGCAAGCTCGCGCTTGCGGCGGCCGGATGCCGGCCGCACGGTGAACGTGATACCCGGTCCATCCTACGCTTGCCGCTGCCGGCTGGAAAGCGGGCCGGGCGCTATTATTTTTCAATTTGCCTGGCGCGGCCCATAGCTTAAATATGCGCGCCAGGGTTGCCGCTGGGTGGCAAATCGGTAATAATGCTGCTCGCGTTAAGTGGCCCGAGTGGTGAAATTGGTAGACGCAGCGGACTCAAAATCCGCCGCCGCAAGGCGTGCCGGTTCGATTCCGGCCTCGGGCACCACCCCTTCCTTCCTGCTTCCCCCGTCCTAAGAAAACAGCAGCAGCTTGCGCGCGCCGAAGTTGAACGCCACGGTCAGCGCCGCCGCCAGCAGCTTGGCCGGCAGGTAGGCCAGGCCCGCCTGCTCCACCAGCAGGCCGATGGCCAGCACATTGAGTCCCAGCCCTGCCAGCCCCAGCAGCGCATACAGCGCAAACTCGTGCTGCCAGCGCGGCAGGCGGCGCACCTCGAACACCCAGCGGATCGCCAGCAGGTAGTGGCACACCAGGCCCAGCAGGTAGGCCAGCGTGGCGGCCAGCAGGTAATGCAGGCCGGCGCGCTCCACCAGCCAGTACAGCGCCAGCACGTCCATGCCGAAGGCCAGCATGCTGGCCAGGCTGTAGCGCAGGAACTGGCGCAGCGGGCGGCCGGCAGGCATCAGCGGGCTGGCGCTGCGCCGCGCAAGCGGGCGCAGCCGTACAGGAAGAAGAAGTCGCCGGCGCTGGCGACGCTGGCGACGGCGCCCCCCAGGTTGCTGTTCAGGACGACGAACGCCAGCGCCGGGTCGGCGCAGGCATAGGCCAGGGTGGCCGCGCTCGGCGGCGCCAGCTTGCCTTCGGCAATGGCGGTTTCCATGCGGTTGCGCTTGCGCACGCCATCGGCCACGCCCAACCGCTCCAGGCGGGCCATGCGGCGCTGCCCTTCGGCTGCCGTGCCCCGGTTGAAGACGGCACCGGCCATCTGCGCATAGGACGCATAGCTGGCACGCTGCAGCACGAACCAGGTATTGCGCACTTCCTCCTGCCAGTACACGACGGCGCCCGGCGGGATGCGCGGCAGGAAGGTTTGCTGCACCGCGGCCCGGGTGGCCGGCGCCATCCATTGCGCGGCATCGGCCCGCGCCAGCGCCAGGGCGGCACTGCCGGCCAGCCCTGCCAGCGCCACGCCCCAGGCCGCCGCCAGGGCGCCGCGCCGCCCGCTGCCGGCCAGCCGCCACGCCAGCCAGAGCAAGGCCACCCCTGCCAGGGCCGCCAGGCCGCGCCGCAGCAGGATGAAGAGCCACAGCGTGGACGGCGTGGCCAGCGCGATGTCGTTGACGAATATGCCGGTCCACAGCGGCCCGCCCACGATTTCGCGCACCAGCGCGCACGCCAGCGCGGCCAGCATCAGCAACAGCAGGCGGTACAGGCGCGGCGCCAGTTCGGCCGGCTGGGCGCGGCGCGCCTGCAGGCACAGCAGCAGCGCGGCCAGCGCGCCCAGCGCACCGCCGATCGTATTGCGGGTCAGGATCGCCACGCAGAAGGCCAGCAGCAGGGCGCGGAACAGCCGCCCGCGCGGCCAGCACAGCTGCCACAGGCAGGCCAGCGCCATGGCCGATGCCAGCTGCACCAGCCATAATGCGCGCCAGGGCTGGACTTGCATCAGCAACTGGTTGTGCACCAGGCCGGTGCCGGCCCAGGTGGCCAGCAAGCCGGCGGCGCCGGCCAGCGCGGTGCAGGCGAAAAAGCGGGCGCGGGCGCCCTCCAGCAGCCAGGCGGCGGCCAGTACCAGGCTGAAGGCCAGCGCCGTGCGGCTGGCCCAGTCGCCCAGGCGCCAGCCGTCCCAGGTGACGACCGGCGTCATCGCCAGCAGCTGGGCGAACCAGGCGTCATCGATGCCGTGCAGCAGGCGGTCGAAGGGCGCCACGCCCAGCAGGGCGGCGGCCAGCAGCGCGCCGCCCGCCGCCACGGCGGCGGCGATGGCCAGGCGGCGCCGGCCCTGCGCCAGGTAAGGCAGGCCGAACAGCGCCACCCCGGCGGCCATCAGCGGATGGAGCAGCAGCGCCAGCAGCAGGGCCGGCACGCCCCAGGCCCAGCGGCCGCGCACGGCGCAGCCCACGGCCAGCATGCCCAGCCCTTCGGCGAACAGGCGCGGCGTGAGGAAGGGCTCGCCGATCTGGAAGGTGGCGAAGACCGGACCGTAATCGGCCGGCAGGGCCATGACCAGCGCCAAGCCCAGCCAGAACGGCAAACCGCGCAGGAAGGCTGCCAGCAGGAAGCCGGCCGCCCCCACCCACAGCAGGCTGCCCAGCCCCTGCAGCAGCAGGGCCGCGCGGTCCAGCCCAAGCATGCCGATGGCGGCGGCATACAGGGGACTGAACAGGGTGAAGGCATCCTGCGAACCATACAGGAAGAACAGGTCGCCGCTGAACTGGCCCGGCAGCAGGCGGTGCAGCGCCTGCAAGGCGTACAGCCGGCTGTCATGCCACAGGCCTTCCCACGGGTGGGTCAGCAGCCACAGCGCCAGCAGCAGCACGGCGGCCGGCAGCACGCGTCGGTCCAGCGGCAGGCGCGCGCGCATGTCAGGCGGCGCTGCGGGCCGCCGAGAACAGCAGGGCCTTGCGCGCGCCGAAGTTGAAGAACAGGATGGCGGCGGCGGCCACCAGCTTGGCCGCCATATACGGCACGCCGGCCAGTTCCACCAGCAGCGTGATGGCCAGGCCGTTGAGGATCAGGCCGGCGATCCCGATCATGAAGAAAATGGCGAACTCGCGCTCCCATTGGCGGATGCGGCGGAAGTCGAACACCCAGCGCACGGACACCAGGTAATTGGCCACCATGCCCAGCAGGTAGGACAGGCTGGCCGCCAGCAGGTAGTGCAGGCCGGCGAAATGCGCCAGCAGGTACAGCGCCAGGTAATCGACGCCGAAGGCCGCGCCGCCGACAAACACGTAGCGGATGAACTGCACCAGGCTGCTGGACGAATGCTGTTTGCCCAAGAGGGTCTTCAACATGGCGGCTCCTTCATGGCGCGCGGCGCGGCACGGCGGCAGGATGGCGGGCAAGCGGCGTCATCACTTCTTCTCTTCGTGGTATTCGTCGTCGATATTGACGTCCCACAGCGCCGCCTTGTCGGTGCTGCCGGCGGCAATCGCTTGCACCGCCAGGCGGGCGGTGAGCATCGAATGGTCCTGGTTGTTATAGCGGTGCATGCCGTTGCGGCCCACCAGGAACAGGTTGGCGATGCTGTCGGTGTAGCGCCGCACCACGTCGAAGCGGTCGTAGCTGCCGAAGTAGGCCGGGTAGGCTTTCGGCACGCGCACCACCGTGCCGTCCAGCACATCGGTATTCTTCAGCATGCCGATCTTGGCCAGCTCGGCGGCGCCGAAGCGGACCAGGTCGGCGTCCGCCATGCGCCACAGGTCGTCGTCTTCATTGCAGAAGTACTCCAGGCCCATCCACATGGTGGCGTCATCCTTGACCAGGTGCGGGCTCCAGTTATTGAAGATCTGCAGGCGGCCGATGCGCACGTCCTTTTCCTGGATGTAGATCCAGTTGTCGGGCAGCGGCTGGCCGTTGGTGCTCAGCACGTCCGCCTTGCGCACCAGCAGGCCGACGGTCAGGAAATCGCGGTACATCAAGCCGTCCGCCACCTGGCGCACCGCCGGCGGCACCTCGTTCATGCCCTGGATCAGTTCGCGCACCGGCATGGTGGAAATGGCATAGTCGCATTCCAGGCGGAACGGCGCGCCGCTGGCGCGGTCGCTGCCGCTGACCGCCACCACCTTGCCGCCGGCGGTGTCGATGCCCGTCACGGCCTGCTGGTAGCGGATCTCGCCGCCGCCGGCCGTCACCAGGCGCGCCACTTCCTGCCACATCTGGCCGGGGCCGAATTTCGGGTACAGGAATTGTTCGATCAGGCTGGTCTCGGTACCCTTCTGCGCCACCCCGCCCTGGCGCTGGAACACTTGCTTGACGGCGTGCCACAGCGCCTTGCTGATGTTGAGGCCCTTGATGCGCTGCGCGCCCCAGTCGGCGCTGATCTGGTCGCAAGGGATGCCCCACACCTTGTGCGTGTAATCCTTGAAGAAGGTTTCATACAACTCGCGGCCGAAGCGGTTGATCATGAAGTCTTCCAGGTTGCGCTCGGGCCGGCGCGGGAACAGCGTGATCCAGCCGTAGGTGGCGGCCACCTTCGCCAGGCGCCACAGGCCCAGCTTGCGGGCGGTGGCGGCATTCATCTTGATCGGGTAGTCGAAGAAGCGGCGCAGGAAAAAGATGCGCGACAGGCGGCCGCGCACCAGCATGCGGCGGTCGTCGTCGCTTTCCGGCGCCGCGCCGGCCACCTGCACCGAAGTCCGCTTGTTCTGGTAGGTCAGCTGGAGGGAGGCGTCGGCGGCGGCGTCGATCGGCAGGATATCCTGCCACCAGTTCATCACCCAGTCGGATTTGGAAAAGAAGCGGTGGCCGCCCAGGTCCATGCGGTTACCGTTGTGGCACACGGTGCGCGAAATACCGCCCACTTCGGCACTGGCTTCCAGCACGATGGGGCGCACCTTGGTGTGGCGGATCAACTCCAGGGCCGCAGTCAAGCCTGCGGGACCGGCGCCGATGATCACGGCGGTTTGCTGCCCCATAACAACTTTTCCTTACAGTAAATGTAAACATAAAAGCCACTGCCCAAGGAACAGGCAGTGGCTCCAGAATTTTACCGTGCGGAAATTACATTAGCTACAACTATATGGCGGTGTGTGGCGTGGAACCAGCAGCCAGCCGGCGGTACAGCGCGGCGTAGTTTTCCGCCATTTTTTGCGCGGTGAACAATTCCCAGTAGCGCGCTTCGGCGCGCCGGCCCATGTCGGCCGCCAGCTGTGGGTTGTCCCACAGGGTGCGCATGGCTTGCCCGAAGGCGGCCGCGTCGCTGGGCGGCACCACCAGGCCGGTTTCATTGTCGATATTGATGTAGGTGGTGCCGGTGCCGATTTCGCTGGAAATCATCGGCTTGCCGTACATCGCCCCCTCCAGCAGCGAAATGCCGAACGCTTCCGAGCGCAGGTGCGAGGGGAAGGCCATGGCGTAGCACAGCTTGAGCAGGGCCACCTTGTCTTCCTCGTCCACCGCGCCGACGAATTGCACGTGGTGCAGGCCAAGGCGTTGCGCATGGGCCTTCAATTCCTGCTCGATGGGGCCGGCGCCCACGATCACCACCGGGTAATCGGTGCTGGCCACGGCGTCCAGCAGGATGTGCAGGCCCTTGTAGTAGCGCAGCACGCCGACGAACAGGAAGAAGCGCTCGCCATTGGTGCGCGCGCGCCATTTCTCCATGATTTCCGGGCGCGGTTCCGCATAGGTCGAGCGGTCCAGGCCGAACGGGATGGTGCTCACCTTGTCGCGGTAGCGGCCCAGCACTTCGGAGGAGGCGAAGTAGTTGGGCGACGTGGCCACGATGGCGTCGACGTCGCGCAGGAAGCGGCGCTTGAGCGGCGTGTACACGCGCAGCAGCGCCTTCTGGCGCACGATGTCCGAGTGGTAGGTCACCACGCTCGGCTTGCGCACGCGCGCCATGAAGTGCGCCAGGTCCATGAAGGGCCAGGGGAAGTGGTAGTGGATGACGTCCGCCTCGCGCGCCAGGCGCGCCAGCTGGCGGATGGCGGCGAAGGAGAAGGCGTTGGAGGCGATTTCGAAGTCCAGCGGCACGCGGTGCACCTTGTGGCCTTCGATCTCGATGGTTTCCGGCCCGCCGTTGCGGGTCAGGGTCAGCACTTCATTGCTCACGCCCAGGCGACCCGTGCCCACGCACATCTGGCGGATCACCTGTTCGATGCCGCCCCAGGAATCCGGGTAGTAAGTCTTGTAAAAATGGAGCACGCGCATGGTGGATCTACTGCTTCAAAATGTTCTGGTACACGGCGGCCGTGCGGCGCGCCGTTTCACGCCAGGTCAGCTGCAGGGCGCGGCGTTCGCCGGCGGCGATGCAGCGCGCGCGCAGCGCCTCGTCGCGCACGATGTCGAGCATGGCGGTGCCGATCGCGGCCACCGACAGCGGGTCCACTTCCAGCGCGGCGCCGGCGCACACTTCCGGCAGCGAGGTGCCGTTGCCGGCGACGACCGGCACGCGCGAGGCAAAGGCTTCCACGATGGGGATGCCAAAGCCCTCGTACAGCGAAGGGAACACCAGCGCGGCGGCGCCGGCATACAGGTGGCGCAGCGCAGCGCCGTCGGTCAGGCGGTCCAGCCACACCACGTTCTCGCCACGCTGGGCGGCGGCGCGCAGCTGGCGCTGCAGGTCTTCGCTGCGCCAGCCGGGCTGGCCCACCACCACCAGCTGGCGCGCGGCGCGGATTACGGCCGGCAAGCCGAGGTAGGCGGCCAGGATGCGCTCCACGTTCTTGCGCGGCTGCAGGGTGCCGACGAACAGGTAATAGCCCTGGCGCAGGCCGTGGCGCGCCAGCGTGGCGTCGCGCTGCGCCGCCGGCGCCGGCTCCAGCCACGCTTCATCGACGCCGTTGTGCACCACGCTGATGCGGCGCTCGTCGATGCCGAAACACTGCACCAGTTCCGCCACCGCGAAGCGCGACACGGCGATCACGTGGTCGGCCTTGCGCGCCGCCTTCACCTGCAGCCAGTTCTTCAGGCGGCGCTGCTTCGGGTTGCACCACTCCGGATAGGCGATCGGCAGCGCATCGTGCAGCGTGGCGACGATGGGCTTGTCCATGCGGATGATGCGGTAATCGGTGGCGTGGAACAGGTCCACCTCCATGCCCTGTCGCACGAAGCCCGGCGTGGCCAGGTCGCGCAACGTGGCTAGCGGGAAGGACAGCGGCATGCGGCGCCCGACGCTCAGCGCGCCGGCGGCGCCGAAGGAGTACGGCTGCACCGCCACCCCGGCCGTGGGGAGAGCGCCCAGCAGGGCCTTGCTGTACACGCCGATGCCATCCAGCCGCCCGCCGGTCAGGCCCGGCTCAGTCGTGGTGGTGGAAAGGCCAACGCGCAGCGCGCTCACGCCTCGTACATCCAGCGCAAGGTCTGCTCCAGCGGGAGCGGTTCGATGGCGCCGACCACGGCTGCCAGGCGGCGGTTGTCGCCGGTCAGGCGCACCACTTCGTTGGCGCGCACGAAGGCCGGGTTGACGTGGACGTTGATCCGGTAGCCTGCGATGTCTTCCATCATGCGCAGCGCCTCGCCCAGCGAGTAAGCCTTGCCGGAGCAGACGTTGAACACGCGGCCGGCCGGCGCCGCCGCCAGCAGCGCGCGGTAGGCGGCCGCCACCACGCGCACGTCGGAAAAGTCGCGCCACACGTGCAGGTTGCCCAACTCGATGTCCTGCGCCCGGCGGCGGAAGTGCGACACGATCTTCGGCAGCAGGAAGTTTTCCGCCTGGCCGACGCCGGTGTAATTGAACGGCCGCACCATGACGATGGGCAGCTTGTCCAGCCACAGCCGGGCCGCGTATTCCATGGCCAGCTTGGACACGGCATAATCGTTGGCCGGCGCCGGCGGCACGTCTTCGTGCAGCACTTCGAGGTCGGAATTGCCGTAGATATTGGCGCTGGACGCCAGCAGCACGGCCGACGGCTTGCGCTCCAGCGCGGCCAGGGCTTCCAGCAGGTGGCGCGTGGCCACCACGTTGACCTTGTAGATCTGTTCGACGTCGCTGTGCGCCACGAAGGCGATGGCCGCCAGGTGCACCACCACGTCCGGCTGCACCTCGCGCACGGCGGCGGCAACGGCGGCGCGGTCGGTCAGGTCGACCTCGAGGGTGCGCGCTGCGCCCGCCAGCGCAGCCTCGGGGCGGGCGGAATGGCCCGGCGCCGCGGTGCCGACGATCTCGTAGCCCGCCGCCGCCAGTTCGGCCGCGACGTAGTGCCCGGTGAAGCCGTGCAGCCCCGTCACCAGCGCGCGCTTGCCGGCGCCTTCGCGGGCCGGCGACAGCAATGCCAGGCTGTGCGCCATCAGAGCGATACGCCGGCCGTGTTGCGGCGCAGGTCGGCTTCCACCATCATCTGGCACAGTTCTTCCAGCGTGGTGGACGGCTGCCAGCCCAGCTCGCGCTGCGCCTTGGCCGGGTTACCGATCAGCAGGTCGACTTCGGCCGGGCGGTAGAACTTGGGCGACACGCGCACCAGCACCTTGCCGGAGGCGGCGTCGTGGCCGGTCTCGTTTTCCGCGCTGCCCTGCCACTCGATGGTGATGCCGGCCGCCTTGAACGCCATGCTCACGAAATCGCGCACGGTCTCGGTGCGGTTGGTGGCCAGCACATAGGTGTCCGGCTTGTCGGCCTGCAGCATGCGCCACATGCCTTCCACGTATTCCTTGGCGAAGCCCCAGTCGCGCTTGGCGTCCAGGTTGCCCAGTTCCAGCACGTCCAGCTTGCCCAGCTTGATCTTGGCCACCGAGTCGGTGATCTTGCGGGTCACGAACTCGCGGCCGCGCAGCGGCGACTCGTGGTTGAACAGGATGCCGGAGGAAGCGAACATGCCGTAGGACTCGCGGTAGTTCACGGTCATCCAGTGCGCGTACAGCTTGGCCACGCCGTACGGGCTGCGCGGGTAGAACGGGGTGTCTTCCTGCTGCGGGATGGCCTGCACCTTGCCGAACATCTCGGAGGTGGAGGCCTGGTAGAAGCGGATGCCCGGGTTGACGATGCGGATCGCTTCCAGCAGGTTGGTCACGCCGACGCCGGTGATTTCGGCGGTGGTGACCGGCTGCTCGAAGGACACGCCCACGAACGATTGCGCCGCCAGGTTGTACACCTCGTCGAAGTTCCCCTTCTGCAGCAGGCGCAGGATGCAACCGAGGTCGGTCAGGTCGAATTCGACCAGCTGCAACTGCGGGTGGTCCTGGATGCCCAGTTCCTCGATGCGCCAGAAATTGACGGAGCTGGTGCGGCGGAAGGTGCCGGTGACTTCATAGCCCTTTTCCAGCAGCAGCTGGGCGAGGTAGGCACCATCCTGGCCGGTGATGCCCGTGATCAGGGCGCGTTTCGTGGTTTGCATTGTCTTATCCAAACGGCATCATTTTGAAACCAGCTATTGTAACAGAGGCCACCCCGCCGCCCGGTTGGGGGCGGCGGGGGCTTACAACAGTTACATATTGTTACTGGGAAACTTTTAGCTGGGGGAGTCAGGCGTAGCCATAGCCGCGCGCCATGGCGGCGGCGGCGATCGGCAGCAGGGCGAACACGTGGATCTCGATCATCAGGGTCTTGCGCACCGCGCGCAGGTCCGCATCCGCGGGCACGAAACCGGGGTCGCCCGCCTGCTCCTTGCGCCAGCGCAGGAAGGCGCGGGTCGGCTTGATGGACATCAGGCCCACCAGGGCGAACAGCACCACCTTGGTCCAGAACACATGGTTGTGCAGGTAGAAATCCGCCCCCTTGGCGCCGAAGAACACGCGCAGCAAGCCGACCACCAGCAGCGAGCCGGCCATGATGCCCAGCGCGATATCGTACTTGGCGGCCAGCGGCACGGCCGGCGCCTGCATGCCGGGCCGCACCAGCACCAGCTGGGCGGTGACGGCCGCGAAGATGCCGAAGGCCAGCAGGTGGTGCACGATGGCGAGCAGCAGGTCGACCATGGCCTGCCTCCGCTCAGGCGCGTTCCGACACCGCGTCCACCACGCACAGCGCCGTCATGTTGACGATGCGGCGCACGGTGGCCGACGGGGTCAGGATGTGCACCGGCGCCGCGCAGCCGAGCAGGATCGGGCCGATGGCCACGCCGTTGCCGGCGGTCTTGACCAGGTTGTAGGCGATGTTGGCGGCGTCGATGTTCGGCATCACCAGCAGGTTGGC
>CBHWEO010000121.1:0-15691 GCA_966112955.1 uncultured Duganella sp.
CAAGGTGAGCGGCGTGCCCTTCTTGTCGGCGTTCAGCACCGTCAGGCCGACCGTGCTTGGCCACTCGACGCCCAGTTCCATCAGGCGGCTGCGCTTGATCTCCATGATCTCCACGTCCAGCATGACTTCCGGCTCCGCCTGGTCCTGCATGGCGACGATCTTTTCGGCCAGCTTCACCGCGTCCGCACTGTCGCGCAGGATCACCAGGTTGAGCTTTTCGTCCGCCACCACGTCGCGCGACTTCAGGATGGTCTTGAGCGTGTTGGCCACGTTCTTGGCTTCCGCATTGGACAGGTAGAAGGTGCGCACCACCGTTTCCTGGTACTCCTTCAACTTGGCCGCCGTGTTCGGGTAGATCAGGATGGTATTGCCATCCATGACCTGCTGCTCCAGCTGGTTGGTCATCAGCAGGAAGTAGATGGCCGATTCCACCGTGCTGTTCTTCAGCATGATGGTGGTGCGTGTGTCGCTCTTGACGTCCTTGTCGAAGATGAAGTTCAGGCCCGAACGGCGCGAAATGATGTCGAACACCTGCTTCAGCGGCGCCTCGCGGAATTCAATCGTGATCGGCGTCTTGTAGGCCTTGGACAGGCCCGATTCGGCCGGCGCTTGCGGCATCTGCTCGTTGATCTCGCGCATCAGGGCGTGGGCGCGCGCATGGTCGGGCTTTTCGGCCAGCACCATGCCGACGCGGTTCTTGGCCGCTTCGTATTCCTTCTGCGCCAGCGAGGCGCTGGCCTGGGCCAGCAGTTTGTCGTGGCGATCGGCCATCTCCAGCGCGCGGATGCCGGCGCGGGCGCGCTCGTTCTGCGGGTTCATTGCCAGCACGCGCCGGAAATTCTGCGCCGCCAGCGCATACTTGCCGTCGTTGATCATCTGGTCGGCCTGCTCCAGCAGGCGATTGCTGGTGCGGTCGCGCGCGTCCAGGTAGGCGGAGCGGTACACAGGGTTGCCGGGGTCGCGGCTGATCGCCTCCTGATACTTCAGCAGGCCCGCTTCCACCTGGTCTTTCTCCACCAGGTTGCGGCCGTCGTGGTAGGCCATTTCGGCTGCGCAGCCGGACAGCGCCAGCACCACCACGGACAACGCCAGAGTTCTCACACTTTGCTTCACTCAATTACTCCAATGTTTAGCTGCTGCACCTGGTTCATGGGCAGGTAGGTCATGGTCAGGGTCGGCGGGGCAATGGCGTCGACGCGGTAGGTGCCGTCGATCTGGCTGCCCTTGTGCACCACGAAGGTTTGCTCGCCGCGGCCCAGGTAGACTTCCCACTGGCCGTCGGCGGCAGCCTTGCCGAGGTATTGGAACGGCAAAGGCGGCGCCGTCGGCGGTGGCGGCGGCGGCGGGTTCGGGTCCGGCTTGGGCGGCGGAGGCGGCGGCGGATTCCACGTCTGGCCGCCGAATACGCCGTCCCGGCTCTTGAAGGAACCGTCGCCGGTGTCGCCGATCAATTCATCGCGCGGCACCAGGCGCAGGATGGCGCCCTGCCCGCCTTGCGCGGTGACTGCCGTCGCCACAGTCGCTGCCGGGGCCACGGCCGCAGGCGCCGGGGCGGAAGCCCTGGAAGCGGCCGGCGCCACGCGGGCCGGCTTGCGCTCGACCGCTTCGGCCACCGTATTGCCGGGCGAGCGGTCGCCGAACACCACCAGCGCGGCAGCGCCGGCCAGCGCCACGCCCATCACGATATGGCGCGGCTTCATGGCTGCTCCTTCAGGTACAGCGTGAAGCGCATGCGCGCCTCGACCACCGGTTCGGTAATGGTCTCGCGGCGGAACGCGATATCGTCCAGCGCCGCGAACGGAATCGCCGACAACGCCTGCAGGCTGAATTGCCAGATATTCTGGTAGGGTCCCTTGACCGGCAGGTTGACCTGGTAGGACGCGACGCCGCTGGCCTTGTCCACGCTGAACTTGTAATCGCCCTGCGCCAGCACCAGGCCGGTCTTGGCGGCGATATCGAACAATTGCTTCACCTGCTGCTCGGCGTAGCGCTTCTCGCCCAGCGTGGCATAGAAATGCGCCAGGTTCTCGTTGGCGGTGGGGGGCGGCGGCGCCTGCACCAGCTGCGGCGGCGCCGGCGGCAGCGGCGCATGCGCCAGCTTGCGCGCCTTGAGCGACCATCCCAGCGCCAGCGCGCCCGCCAGCAGCAAGGCCAGCGCCACGCAGCCCGCGGCGCCCAGCCGCATGGCCGCCAGCCGCAAGCGCAGCATCAGTGCGGAAACCGTCATCGCGCCCTCCACTGCACTTCCACCTGGAACCGCAGCGGGCGGTTCGGGTCCTGCTCGTTGGTCTCATGGCGCAGCAAGGCCGCGCCGGTGAAGAATTCCTGCTGTTTCAACTGTTCGATATAGCCCACCATATCGTCGCTGTTCTTGGCTTCCGCCGTGATCCTGAGCGTCTGCTTGCGCGGGTCCGGGTCGAGCGCCAGCAGGGCCACGGCGGGCGAATTGGCGGCGGCAACGGCATCCTGCAACTGGCGCCATGGCAGGTTCAGTTGCAGGATGGCGCCATTCACGGCGGCGGCCTGCGCTTCCGGGATGGCGGTTTCCGGCTTGCGCTCCGGCGCGCGCACGGCAACCGCCTGCTTGCGCTGCTGCGCGCGCAATGCTTCCTCGCGCACGGCCTGCTGCTGCGTTGCCTGCACGCCCAACGCGGCGCCGGCCAGCAGCATCGCGGCACCCAGCGCCCCGGCGGCGAGCCAGGCCGGATGCGCGCTGTACAGGGCGCGGCGCCAGCCCGGCGCGGCGAAATCGATCCGCATCGGCTTCATGCTGCGGCTCCCAGGGCGGCGGTGGCGATGTGCTGGTCGCTGTCGGCCGGCTTGGCCAGGGCCGGCGGAATGTCGCCGCTCAACTGGATCAGGGCCGGCGGCTGCAGGCCAAGCAGCAAGGCTTCGCGCTGGGCGGCCTGCGTCAGCCAGTAATGGTCGGCGCCGTGGGGGATGACGAGATGGCGCACGGCCCGCATGCGGCCATCCTCGCAGGCCGCCAGCGCCAGTACGTTGCCCTGGCCGACGCCGAACCAGGCGCCGTTCTTCAGCGCGCGCGCATGGCGGTTCCAGGCCGCCACGAAATGCGGCACGATGGCGGTGAGCGCCAGCCCGTGCTGCGCGGCGGCGTTCTCGATCGCGCTTTTCAGCCCGCGCGGAATGGCGGCGGCCATGAAGGGCGCGGCGGCGTTCCAGTCGGCGCTGACGTGCCAGGCGGCCGGCGTTTCGCCATACAGCGTGTGGAAGCGCAGCGCGGCCGCGCCTTCCAGGTCGGCCAGGCGCGTGGCCTGCACCGGCGGCGTGACCTGCCACAGGCGCACCAGTTCGTCGGACAGGATGAAACATGCGGCCAGGCCGGCGGCATCCTGTCCCGCCAGCAGCGCGGCCAGGGCGCCAGGCAGCGCCTCGGCCACCGCCGCGGGCGACAGCGGCGCTCCCGCCGCCAGCGGCTGCGCGGCCAGCAGTTCCGGCGCCGCCCTGCCCCAGCGCGGCACCCGCAGCAGGCGCAAGGCTTGCGGCGTGACCTCGATCCGCAGCGAGTGTTTGAAAAATTTAAGCATGCAAGGTCACCCGCTTGATTTCCGCCAGCGTCGTATCGCCGCGCCGCACCACTTCCAGCGCGGCGTGGCGCAGGCTGCGCGTACCGTTGGCATAGGCAGCCGCCTTGATCTGGCGGATCGGCCGCTTCTCCACGATCAGCTCGCGGATTTCATCGTTCAGCGTCAGGATTTCGGCGATCGAACGGCGGCCCTTGTAGCCGGTGCCGCGGCAATCGCCGCAACCCTTGCCTTCCTTGAAGTGGTAGTCATGGACGTCCCCGCGCGCCAGGCCCACGCTGGCCAGCTCGTCGTCCGAGGGCGTCACCGGCACCGCGCAATGGGGACAGTTGATGCGCACCAGGCGCTGCGCCCAGATCCCGTTCAGCGCCGACACGAAGGCATAGGGGTCGATGCCCATATGCGTGAAGCGCCCGAACACGTCGAACACATTGTTGGCGTGCACCGTGGTCAGCACCAGGTGGCCGGTCAGCGCCGACTGCACGGCGATTTCCGCCGTTTCGCGGTCGCGGATCTCGCCCACCATGATCTTGTCCGGGTCGTGGCGCAGGATGGAGCGCAAGCCCTTGGCAAACGTCAGGCCCTTTTTCTCGTTGACCGGGATCTGCAGGATGCCCGGCAGCTGGTACTCCACCGGATCCTCGATGGTGATGATCTTCTCGCGCCCGTTGTGGATCTCGGTCAGCGCCGCATACAACGTGGTGGTCTTGCCCGAACCGGTCGGCCCGGTCACCAGCAGCATGCCGTAGGCTTCCTGCGCCAGCGAGCGCAGGGTCGCCAGCGAAGGCGCATCGAAGCCCAGCGCTTCAAGCGTCAGCGAGCCGTAGGAGTCGATCATGGCGCGCTTGTCCAGGATACGGATCACCGCGTCCTCGCCGTGGATGGACGGCATGATCGACACCCGCAGGTCGATCTCGCGGCCATTCGATTCGACGCAGAAGCTGCCGTCCTGCGGCACGCGGCGCTCCGCGATATCCAGCTCGGCCAGCACCTTCAGGCGCGAGATGATCTGTTCCGCCACGTCGACGCCGTTGACGGCGGTGGCATGGTCCAGCACCCCGTCCACGCGGTATTTCACCGCCAGGCCGCCGGCCGTCGATTCCAGGTGGATGTCGGAGGCGCCGGCCTTCAGCGCATCGTACAGGGTCGAGTTCACCAGCCGCACGGCCGGGCTGGCGCCCTCCGACACCGAAGCAAACGACAGCACCGCCACGGTCTTGCCGTCGCGCCGCCCGCCCTCGCCGCCGGTGGCCAGCGTATCGACCGCGCGCGCCGACTCTTCCTGCTTCGACAGGTAGGCCTGGATGTCGGCCTGCAGCGCCAGCCGCAGTTGCAGCGGCGCCGCGCCGGTGCAGCGCGCCTGCGTGGCCAGCCAGGTCTGCAAGTCCAGGTCGAACGGGTCGGCAATCACGCCCACCGCCGCCCCGTCGTGGGAGCGCAGCAGCACGCAATGGCGCGCCATGGCCTGCGACAGCGGCAGCAGGTCGAAGGCCGGCTCGAACGACAGCATGTCCGCCGTCTCCAGCACGGCCAGGCCGAAGGGCTGGGCCAGCGCCCGCACCGCCAGGCGCGGTTCGATGCCGGACAATTCCTCCAGCTCCTCCACCAGGCTGCGCTTGGACAGCAGGCACTGGGCGCGCGCCTTGGCCAGCACGCCCGCATCAAGTACCGGAAGGCTCATGCCATTTCTCCGGCCAGGTCAAAAATCGGCATATACAATAGCACCACGATGGCACCCACCACCAGGCCGATGCAAGCCATCAGCAGCGGTTCGAAGGTGCGGGTAAAACGGTCGATCCAGCGCGCAATCTCGCCGTCGTAAAACGCCGCGGACTGCGTCAGCATCGCCCCCATTTCGCCGGTACGCTCGCCCACGCGCAGCATGCGCAGCGAGATCGGCGTGGTCAATCCATTCGCTTCGAAGGCCGACGACAGCGGCAAGCCCGCCTCGATCATGGCGCGCGCGCCCTGCAAGCCCTGTTTCACATTGGCCGACACCATGCCCTGCACCGTGTCCACCGCATGCAGGATGGTGATGCCGCCCTCGCTCAGCATGCCCAGCGTCAGGTACAGGCGCGACAGCTCGTAGATACGCACCCGCTCGCCCACGCCGGGCAAGCGCGCCAGCAGGCGCGCCATGCCGCCGCTGCGCACCAGGCGCCGCACGCCGAACACCAGGCTGCCGATCAACGCGGCGATCCCGGCCAGCAGCGGCGCGGTATGGGCCGCCGCGAACTGGCCCCAGGTCAGCATCAGCTGCGACATCCATGGCAGGTTGCGCCCGGCGCCCTGGTACACCTCGGCAAAGCGCGGCACCACATAGCCGATCAGGAACAGCGACACGCCGCCGCCCACCAGCAGCAGGATGCAGGGGTAGATGGCGGCGCTCACCAGCTTGCCGCGCACCAGGTCCACGCGCTGCTGGTAATCGATGTAGCGTTCCAGGGAGCGCGGCAGGTCGCTGGTGCCTTCGGCCGCCCGCACGATGCCCACATACAGCGGCGGGAACAATTGCGGCTGTTCGGCCAGCACGGTGGAGAAACGCTGGCCTTCGCGCAGGCCGGCCAGCAGGCGTTCCAGCACGCCGCGCGTAGCGGGCGCCGCTTCCTTTTCCAGCAGCGCTTCCAGCGCTTCCACCACGCCCAGGCCGGCCTTCAGCAGCGCCAGCAGCTCCTGGCTGAACAGGACCAGCGAGAGCGCCTTGGCCTTGCCCGTGCGCAGGCCGGCGCGGCGCGGCGTGATGGCACTGACGAACAGGCCGCGCGCCTCCACCTGGCGGCGCGCATCGGCCTCGTCGCGGCCATCGACCACCAACTGGCCGATCGCCATATCCGGCGACAGGGTGCGGACGTCGAACTGCATGGCTCAGGCCCGGCTGCCCTTACTGGGCACCGATATCGGCGTTCTCGCCTTCGCCGCCCGGCTGGCCGTCCTTGCCGAGGGAGATGATGTCATATTCGGCCTTGGCGCCGGGCGCCTTGTACTGGTAAGGGCGGCCCCATGGATCGGGCGGCACGCCTTTCTTCAGGTAGGGGCCGTTCCACTTGGCACCGGCCGTGGCGGGCGCCGCCAGCAAGGCAGCCAGGCCTTCTTCGGTGGTGGGATAGCGGCCGACATCCAGGCGGTAGGTGTCGAGCGCTTTTTCAAAGGCCTCGATCTGCGCCTTGGCGACCGTGACTTCCGACTTGCCCAATTGGGAGAAATATTTCGGGCCCACGTATGCGGCCAGCAGGCCGATGATGACGATCACAACCAGCAGCTCGAGCAGGGTGAAACCTTTGCTGTCTTTACAACGAGTCGGTGCTGCAAACATCCGTACTACCTCCGCCTTGAATAGAACTGTTAAGGCTACCACGCGGTTTAAGGTTTCGACAATTTTTTCTGCCGTGCGCGCACCGCAAAGGCGCCGTGCGGCGCTTTTGCTTGGATTGTTATCAAAAGTGTCGCAAATTTTTCACAACATATAGTTTTTTTGCATGCTGCCCCTGCCATAGGGATTTCCAAATTTTGTTTGATTTTTGTGTAACAAAATTGAATTTGTGTCATTGAATATTTGATCACTTCGAGGCTTGCCGTTGCTATATTCCTTGCAACCTGTGCAACGCAGGGAAAGCCGTTTCGACCACTAGAACAATGCAAGGGAACGCATCATGAACCGACCTCTCACACGCTTCAAAACGCTGGCCGGCAGCGCGCTATTCGGCGCCGCCGCCCTGCTCACCGCCCCCGCCCACGCCGGTGTCGCCAACCTCGAATCGTTGCCGCCCATGGTCTACAACCATGGCGAAACCTTCCAGGACAGCGGCCTCACCTTCACTTCCCAGATCTCGGCCTACGTGCAGTCGCTGGGCATCAACACCGGCCTCGGCGGCGAAATCCTCGACAGCAACAACCCGAACAGCTGCGGCGCGGTCATCGATTGCCCCACCGGCACCAGCGGCAATTTCTACGCGGGCTGGAACGACGGCTCGGTCGACGTGCAGCACGCGGGCGGTTTCTATTCCCTGCACGCCCTGCGCTTTGCCTTCTTCGCCCCGGTCGCCGGCCAGCCGGACGGCAGCTACGGCCAGCTGGTGCTGAACGCCACCACCACCGACGGCGCCAGCGTCACCCGCAGCGCCGACTTCGCCGGCCAGGACGGCAACGGCCACTTCATGTTCTCGACCTGGAACCTGGATGCCGACTTCGCCGCCCTGCGCCTGAGCAGCATCAACATCAGCGCCTGCCTGTTCGACGGCAATGGCGGCTGCTTCAACATGGCCGACTGGGCGCCGTATGCCGCGCAATTCGCCATCGATGACCTGGATGTCGAGCTGCCCCTGCCCGGCTCCGCGCCCCTGCTGCTGCTGGGCCTGGCCGGCCTGGCCGCCGTGCGCCGCCGCGCCCAACCCACCGCACAATAAGGAACGACGATGAAATTGCGACCCCTGACCCTGGCCGTGCTGGCCGTCCTGTCCGGACTGGCCGTCCACGCCGGCGCCGAAGAAGCGCGCCACGCCTACATCGTGCAACTGGCCGATGCGCCGGTGGCCAACTACACCGGCGGCGTAAGCGGCCTGGCACCGACCAAGCCGGCCGCCGGCACCCGCCTCGACGTCACTGCGCAGAACGTGCAGGACTACATCGCCTACCTGGAGCAGAAACAGGACAGCGCCACGGCCATCGTGCCGGACGCCCAGATCATCCACAAGTACAAGCTGGTGCTGAACGGCTTTGCCGCCCGCCTGACCGATGCCGAAGTGCGCGCGCTGAAGAAATCCAGCGCCGTGGCCAACATCAGCGCCGATGAAGCGCGCAGCCTGGACACCAACTACACGCCGAAATTCCTCGGCCTCGACACCCCGGGCGACGGCCTGTGGGCCAAGCTGGGCGGCACCGCCCAGGCCGGCGAGGACGTGGTGATCGGCATCGTCGACGGCGGCGTCTGGCCGGAGCACACCTCCTACGCCGACCGCGTGGACGAACAGGGCAAGCCCACCTTCGACATCAGCGGCACCCTGGCCTATGGCGCTCCCGCCAACTGGAACGGCGCCTGCATCACCGGCGAAGGCTTCACCGCATCCCACTGCAACAACAAGCTGATTGGCGCGCGCTACTTCAACGCCGGCTTCCTGGCCAGCGGCCGTCCGCTGCACTGGACCGACTTCGTGTCGCCGCGCGATTCGCTGGCCGGCGCCACCGGCCACGGCGGCCACGGCACCCACACCTCGACCACCGCCGGCGGCAACTTCGGCGCCACCGGCAAGCTGTCCGGCATCCCGGTGGGCAGCATGTCCGGCATGGCGCCGCGCGCCCGCATCGCCGCCTACAAGGTGTGCTGGACTTACCCCGACGCCACCGCCACCGACGGCACCGGCAGCCGCAATTCCTGCTTCAATTCGGACAGCGTGGCCGCCATCGACCAGGCCGTGGCCGACGGCGTGCACGTGCTGAACTTCTCCATCAGCGGCTCGCAGACCAGCGTCACCGACCCGGTCGAAATGGCCTTCTTCAACGCTGCCGCTGCCGGCGTCTTCGTCGCCGCCTCGGCCGGCAACTCGGGCCCATCGAACGCCGTGGCCCACGTGTCGCCGTGGCTGACCACGGTGGCCGCCTCCACCCATAACCGTGCCAGCGTGGCCACCGTCAGCCTGGCCGGCGGCGCCAGCTACACCGGCGCTTCCTACAACCAGGCACCGCTGGCCGACACGCCGACCATCCTGGCGCGCGACGCCGCCATCAAGCCGTATGCGGAGCTGAGCACCGCCGACAAGGCCGCCGCCCGCCTGTGCTATACCGCGGCCGACCGCGCCACCTATGGCGGCGGCCCGGACGCGGCACTGGACCCGGCCAAGGCCAGCGGCAAAGTCCTGCTGTGCGAACGCGGCAACAGCGCGCGCGTCGACAAGTCGCGTGCCGTCAAGGAAGCCGGCGGCGTGGGCATGATCCTGATGGATACCTCCTCGGCCCAGGCGCCGGTGGCCGACCCGCACAGCATCCCGGCCGTGCACCTGAACTTCGCCGACGGCTCGGCGGCGCGCAGCTGGATCGCGGCCCATCCGGGCGGCGCCAGCGCGATCGGCAAGTCGGTGTTGACTACCAGCGCCACCCCGGCGCCGCAGATGGCCGGCTTCTCGTCGCGCGGCCCGAACAAGCACAACAGCAACGTGCTCAAACCCGACCTGACCGCGCCTGGCGTCGATATCCTGGCCGGCGTGACGGCCGACTACAACAGCCAGGCCGAGCGCGACGCGATCGCCAACGGCACCATGACGCCGTACGCCAACTGGGCCAGCTACCAGGGCACCTCGATGTCCAGCCCGCACGTGGCCGGCCTGGGCGCGCTGCTGCGCCAGGCGCACCCGGACTGGTCGCCGGCCGCCATCAAGTCGGCCCTGATGACCACGGCCTACGACACCCAGCCTGACGGCCAGCCGGGCATGGCCAACGGCACCCTGCCGTGGAGCCAGGGCGCCGGCCACGTGCGCCCCAACAAGGCGGTCGATCCGGGCCTGGTGTATGACTCCGGCCCGGTGGACTGGATCCGCTACATGTGCGGCATCCCGGGCACCCTGTCGGCTGCGTTCTGCTCCCCGTACGTCACCATCCAGCCGTATAACCTGAACCTGCCGTCGCTGACCGCGTCGGCCGTGCTGGGCAAGCTGACCATGACCCGCACCGTCACCAACGTCGGCAGCCAGGAAGCGACCTACACCGCGACCGCCAGCCTGCCCGGCTTCAACGTGGTGGTGAACCCGGCCAGCCTGACCCTGGCGCCGGGCGCCAAGGCCAGCTTCACCGTCAGCCTGACCAACGTCAGCGCTCCGGCCAATACCTGGGCGTACGGCAACCTGACCTGGAACGATGGCAACGGCCACGTCGTGCGCAGCCCGCTGACCGCGAAGCCGGCCATGCTGAGCGTGCCGTCCAAGGTGTACAACGAAGCGGCCACCGGCAGCACTTCCTTCACCATCGGCACCGGCTTCACCGGTCCGCTGGCGGCGGCCAAGGGCGGCCTGAAGGCAGCCGTGCGCAGCGCGGCCACCGTCGGCAAGGACGCTTCCAGCGACGGCGGCGTAGCGGCCTGCCTGGCCGGCGGCAATGCCGGCGTCAAGGTGCACAACGTGACCGTGCCGGCCAATGCGCTGGTGGCGCGCTTCGCCCTGTACGATGCCGACACTTCCGGCCACCAGGCCGGCAGCACGGACGACCTGGACCTGGTGGTGTTGAATGGCGCCGGCACCCAGGTCGGCAGCAGCGGCGGCTCCACCTCCAACGAGATGGTGACGCTGAACCAGCCGGCAGCAGGCAACTACAAGGTGTGCGTGGTGGGCTATGCACCGCACGGCGGCAGCGCCAGCTACACGCTGTCGTCGTGGACCGTGGCCAAGGATGAAATGGGCGGCAACCTGAAAGTGGGCTTGCCGGCCATGGTGTTCACCGGCGCCACCGCCACCGTGGGCGCCTCCTGGTCCGGCCTGGGCGAAGCCAAGCACCTTGGCGCCGTGGTCTTCACGGGTGCCGGCGGCAGCAGCGCCACCACCCTGCTGGAAGTGGACACCACCGTGCCTCTCCCTGAGCAGAACGTGGAGCGCAACGTGGCGGAACGCCGCGACTAAGCCGCGGCCCGTCGACGGAAACGCCGCGCGCCCCTGGCCGCGGCGTTTTTTTTATTCCGCCAGCGCGCCGTTCTGGCCGCCCAGCTGGCAGCTGCCGGCGCGGCAGCTGGCGCCGGGATCCATCAGGTAGCGGCAATCGCTGACCAGGCCGCTGGCCTTGTTTTCCGCCTCGCGTTCCTTGCGGTAGCGCTCCGCCAGCGCCTGCGCCTTGTCGGCGCTCACGCTGGCGGTCGAGTAAGCCATATAGGATTCCGGCCCGCCGCAGGATTTGGCCCCGACCGGCACTGTCTTGCATTGCTGGTCGGCGGTGCAGCCGGGGTTGCGGCCCAGGGCGCGCAATTCCCCCAGCGTCTTCGACGCGCCCGGATTGGCCACGCAGGCCGTGCAGGCGGCCAGGCAGGCAATGAGGATGGCAAGCTGCTTCATGGCGGTCTCCCTGTTGTATTTCTGTCGCATGGTGTGCCCATCATGGCGTCGCCTCCGGCGCCGGTCAATCGTGCAGGCCTGTCACACGGCGGTCATTCATATCGAATCCTTTGAGAATTCATTCGAATTGAGAATTTGACTTGACAAGCTTGCCTGGCTCACACTGTTGCGAGTTTTGAAACGTAAAGTTCAAACAAATCTACATAAGTTGTCAACAATCAACAACCACTTTTAAAAGCCGGTTTACGAGACCGGCAGGGGAAAGAGAAACCGACATGGCGAAGACCTATTTCAAGCTCAGCACGGGCGACCTGACACAAGACTGGGGCAACGGCTCCCTGATCACGGCCAACAACGACTGGAGCAATGTGCCCAGCATCGAGGGCTTCCAGGGTGTCGGCATGACCGGCGCCACCGGCGTCAACCCCACCACCCTGACCGGTGACCCGACCACGCTGACCACGCAAGTCTTCGCCAACCAGACCAATCCCAACACCTTCACCAGCGGCGGCGTGGCCGAGTTCCAGCTGGCGGGCGGCGATACCGTGGTCGCGCTGCAGGGTTCCGGCACCGGCGCGGCGCCCTTCGTGGCGTTCTACCTGGACGCTTCCGGCCGCGAGAAAGTCACCTTCTCGCTCGACCTGCGCGATATCGACGGCTCCGCCGACAACGCCATCCAGCAAATCGCCGTGCAGTACCGCATCGGCGAAAGCGGCGCCTGGACCAACGTGACCCCGAACGGCTACGTGGCCGACGCCTCGACCGGCCCGAACCTGGCCACCGCCGTGACCCACCTCGACCTGACGTTGCCGGGCGCCGTGGACAACCAGTCGCAGGTGCAGGTGCGCGTGATGACCACCAATGCCGTCAGCAACGACGAATGGATCGGCATCGACAACATCAAGTTTTCCAGCTCCGCCATGGGCGCCGACCTCACGCCGCCGGCGCTGACCGCTTCCACCCCGGCCGACGGCGCCGTGGGCATCGCCGCCGGCGCCAACCTGGTCCTGAAGTTCTCCGAACTGGTTGCGCTGGGCACCGGCAACATCACCATCACCGACGGCGCTGCCGACACCCGCGTGATCGACGTGACCGACGCCAGCCAGGTCAGCCTGTCCGGCCAGACCCTGACCATCAACCCGGCCGCCGATCTGAACCTGGGCACCACCTACCACGTAAGCCTGGAAGCGGGCACCGTGAAAGACCTGGCCGGCAACGCCTATGCCGGTACCGGCGCCAACCCGGTCGACTTCAGCACCATCGCCCCGCTCACCCGCATCTACGAGATCCAGGGCGCGGGCCACACTTCCGCCTTCGCCGGCAAGCTGGTGAACACCCAGGGCGTGGTCACCGCCATCGACACCAACGGCAGCAAGGGCTTCTGGATCCAGGACATGACGGGCGACGGCAACGCCGCCACCTCCGACGGCATCTTCGTGTTCTCCTCGTCCGGCAGCGCCACCGTCAAGATCGGCGACCTGGTCAGCCTGCAGGGCACCGTCGACGAATATGCCGGCAGCAACGCCAACAACCTGACCACCACCGAGATCAAGGACGTCAGCGGCCTGACCGTGATCAGCAGCGGCAATACCGTCGCTTCCACCATCCTGGGCGCGGATGGCCGCATGGCGCCGACCGAAGTGATCGACAGCGACCACTTCGCCAGCTTCAACCCCGAGCACGACGCGATCGACTTCTACGAGTCGCTGGAAGGCATGCTGGTGCAGGTGGAAAGCGCCACGGTGATTTCCACGACCTACCAGAGCGCCACCTGGATCCTGCCGGACGCCGGCAGCAGCGCCACCAACGCCAACGACCGCGGCTCCGTGACCCGTGCCGAAAACGACGTCAACCCCGAACGCATCCAGATCTATTCCGACAACGGCGTCAACGGCCAGTCCGGCATCGTCAACGACAACTTCATCCCGGGCGACAACCTGGGCAACGTCACCGGCGTCATGCACTACTTCGGCGGCAACTTCGAACTGGTGCCGACCACCACGCTGAACGTGGTGTCGCACACCACCATCGCCCTCGAAACCACCACCCTGCAAGGCGACACCGCCCACATGACCGTGGGCGCCTACAACGTCGAGAACCTGGACCCGAACGACGCGCCGGCCAAGTGGGCCGCGCTGGGCCACGATATCGCCATCGGCCTCAAGGCCCCGGACGTGCTGGGCGTGGAAGAGATCCAGGACAGCAACGGCACCGGCACCGGCGTGCTGGACGCCACCGTGACCCTGCAGAAGCTGGTCGACAGCATCGTCGCCGCCGGCGGCCCGCAATACGCCTGGGTGGTGATCAACCCGACCACCGAAAACAGCAATGGCGGCGAGCCGAACGGCAATATCCGCACCGCCATCCTGTACAACCCGGCCCGCGTCAGCTACGTCGACGGTTCGGCCAAGCTGCTGGAAGACATTTCGCCGGCCAACGGCGATTCCTTCCACAACAGCCGCAAGCCGCTGGCAGCCGACTTCACCTTCCACGGCGAGACCGTGACCTACATCGGCGTGCACAACTACTCGCGCCTCGGTAGCGATGAACTGTTCGGCAAGGACCAGCCGCCCGTCAACTCGGGCGACACGCGCCGCACCGACCAGACCTCGGCCGTGCTGGACTTCGTGCAGAAACTCAAGGCCGCCAATCCGGACGCCAACGTCGTCGTGGCCGGCGACTTCAATGGCTACCACTACGAAACCGCGCAGACCCAGCTGGAATCCGGCGGCCTGCTGAAGAACATGGTGTGGACCCTGGACGCTGCCGACCGCTATTCGAGCGCCTTCGAAGGCCAGAACGAACAGATCGACCAGCTCTTCCTGTCGTCCAATGTGGCCGGCAGCGCCGTGTTCGACAACGTCCACCTCAACACCAACCAGGCGTACGGTACCCGTCCTTCCGACCATGATGCCGTGCTGTCCAAGGTGCTGTTCAACCACGGCCCGGTTTCGGTGGCCGACCTGGTGGCCGCCGCCGAAGACCTGCTGTTCACGGCCGACGCCGCCCACGGCGTGCTGGCCAACGACACCGACCTGAATAACGACACCTTGAGCGCAACCCTGGTCAGCGGTCCGGCCCACGGCACCCTGCACCTGAACGCGGACGGTTCCTTCGACTACCAGGCCGTCGCCAACTACAACGGCACCGACAGCTTCAGCTACGTTGCCAAGGATGCCTTCGGCGGCCAGTCCGCCGTGATGACCGTGCAGATCGGCGTGGCGGCCGTCAACGACGCGCCGGTGGCGCAAGGCGAAAGCGCTGCGGTGGCGGAAGATGCCAGCGTGCGCATCGACGTGCTGGCCAACGACAGCGACGTGGACCTGGACGCCCTGACCATCGTGCTGGGCGGCGCCAAGTCGGCGCTGGGCGCCTCGATCTCGATCGACCATGGCCAGGTGGTGTACAGCGCCGATGCCGACAGCTTCGACCTGCTGGCAGCCGGCGCCAGCGTCGCCGACAGCTTCACCTACTATGTGACCGACGGCCATGGCGGCAACAGCGCGCCGGTCACCGTCAATGTCAAAGTGAGCGAAGCGGGCGACAACCGCGTCCTGAATGGCAGCAACAAGGCTGACGACTTCACCGATGCCGCCGGCAAGGACAGCACCTACTTCGGCGGCAACGGCGAAGACAAGCTGAATGGCGGCGACGGCGCCGACATCCTGTACGGCGACAACGGCAACGATACGGTCTACGGCGGCGACGGCGCCGACCAGCTGTTCGGCGGCAACGGTGCCGACCTGCTGTTCGGCGGCGCCGGCCACAACGTCCTCACCGGCGGCAACGGTCCCGACACCTTCGCCATCGCGGGCGGCGCGGTCGACACCGTCACCGACTTCCGCGTCGAAGATGCGATCGTGACCGGCTACGCGGCGTCCGGCGAAGCGGCGGTGGCCTTCGTCTTCGCCGACAGCGCCGATGGCGTGGTGATCACCGGCGGCGCGCTGGGCACCGGTTCCGTGACGCTGCAGGACTGGACCGTCGCGCAACTGGTCGGCCACCACCTGCTGTCGGCCAATGGCCAGGTGATCGGCGACTGGCTGATCTGACCGGCCGGGGGGGGGACCGCCCGGGGGTGGGCGCCGGGCACGTTGGGGGTGATCAGCGCGGGGCGGTCGG
>CBHWEO010000122.1:0-15598 GCA_966112955.1 uncultured Duganella sp.
CCCCGCCGCTCGCTCGCTTCCTGCCTGCGCGGGAGTGTCGTGCGTAATACTGTCGGCTGCGATCTGCCGGACGAGCAGCGCCTGAACCGCTACCCCGCGACGGGCTTCCCTGTGCTGTTCCTGCAGCTGGTGGGTGAATCCGTCATGGTCGAGCCACCGAGGCCGGACATGAAATGCCCGCAAGGCGGCGTGCTGTTGTCGGGTGCGTGGACCAGGCCAACGGTGTCCGGCAATCCCGGACCGACCCACTTCATGACCGTGCTGTTCTTCCCGGAGGCGCTGCACCGCCTGACGGGGATCGACATGAGCACCATCGTCGACCAGTTCCAGCCGCTGGAAGCGATGCTCGGCGCCGAGTGGCAGCAGCTGGCGGCGCGCATGGTGGCCGAGCCGGACGACGAGGCGCGCGTCGCGCTGCTGGAGGATTTCCTGGAACCGCGCTGGCGTGCCGTACGCGGTGGCGGCGCGCTGGATGGCGCGGTCGGCGACTGGGTGCGGCGCCTGGAATCGCAGGCCGCGGCGGCGGGGCTGGGGCGCAGCGTGCGCATGGCTGAACGCCGCATCCGCGAGTGGGCGGGCCAGCCCCTGCGCCGCCTGCGCCGGGCCTATCGCGCCGAGCAGACCTTCATCGCCGCGCGCGACGCGGCGCTGAAGGGCAAGGTCTCGCTGGGCGACATGGCGCAGCTGGGCGGCTATTCCGACCAGTCGCACATGAGCCGCGAGGCGCGCGAGATCAGCGGCCTTAGCCCGGCGGAAATCCTGCGCCGGGGCCTGGAGGACGAGACCTACTGGGTCTACCGCATCTGGAACTAGCGTGAACGCAAGCGCGAGCTATAATCGGCTCGCCATGACAGACTTCGACGACGACGAACAGCTGGTGACTGAACTGGGCCTTGCGGCCCGCGGCATCGAGCTGGCAAAGCAGGAAGGCCGCGTATTCCTGCGCTTCACCGGCACGGTGGAGCTGGACGGCCTGCACATCCCCTACGACCTGGTACCGCAGCAAGGCGTGCTCGCCAAGCCGTCCAAATGGCGCAAGCTGGAGCGCGAAGGCCGGGCCGCCCTGTTGATGGAGCGCGGCAGCGAGGCCGCGCAGTCGGCCCTGCATGCCGACGTCGCCGCCTTCGCCGCCGAGCTGCGCGAGGAGTGCGACGATTACGGCATGCCGCCGATGGACTTCCTGCATGCGCTGGAGGACATGCAGACCTCGGAGCCGGCAGGCATCGTCTTCGACCGCATCCGCCAACGGCTCGAGCACGCGGTGGAGCGCCACCGCGAAGAGCGCCACGCCGAACGTACCCGCCAGAGTATCAACCTGGCCGAATACCCGGACACCTTTGAAGTGGCGCGCCGCCTGCCGCGCAAGTTCATCGCGGTGCTGGGGCCGACCAATTCCGGCAAGACCCACAAGGCGATGGAAGCGCTGGCCAAGGCGCGCAGCGGCGTCTACCTGGCGCCACTGCGGTTGCTGGCCCTGGAAAACTACGAGCGCCTGCAGGCGTCCGACCCGAACCTGAAGGTCAGCCTGGTCACGGGCGAAGAGCGCCGTATCGAGGAGGGTGCCACCCATGTCGCGAGCACGGTGGAAATGCTCGACACCCGCACGCCGGTCGACGTGGCGGTGATCGACGAGATCCAGATGCTGTCCGACCGCGACCGCGGCGCCGCCTGGACGGCCGCCGTCTGCGGCGCCCCGGCCCGCACTGTTTACCTGGTGGGCGCGGCCGAAGCGCGCCGCGCGGTGGAAGCGCTGGCGGAGCGGCTGGAATGCCCGATCGAAGTCCATATCCTCAAGCGCAAGGCGCCGCTGTCGATGGAGCCTTCCGCCGTGCGCAAGCTCAAGGGCTTGCGCAAGGGCGACGCCGTGATCGCCTTCTCGCGCCGCGATGTGCTGATGTGGCGCGACATGGTGACCGAAGCCGGCCTGTCCGTCGCCACGGTGTACGGCAACCTGTCGCCCGAAGTGCGGCGCGCGCAGGCGCAACGCTTCCGCGACGGCCATGCCGACGTGGTGGTCGGCACCGACGCCATTGCCATGGGACTGAACCTGCCGATCCAGCGCGTGGTGATGACCACCACCGTCAAGTACAACGGCTACGAGGAAGAGGAAATCCCTGCCGCCCTGGCGCGCCAGATCGCCGGCAGGGCAGGGCGCTACGGCGTGCACGAGGAAGGCCACGTGGCGGGCTACGATGACGAAACGCACGGCGTGATGCGCTCGCTGCTGAAGGAAAAGCTGCCGCCGCTGAAGGCTACCGGCTTTGCCGTGGCGCCGACGCTGGAGCACCTGCACCGCATCGCCTCCGTCACCGGCGAGGATTCGCTGGCGCGGCTGCTGAAACGCTTCGTGCACAACATCGATGTACCGGACGGCTTCTTCTTCCCGCGCATCACCGAGGAGCAGTTCGAGCGCGCGGAATGGCTCGATACCTTGCCGCTGTCGGTGGCGGACAAGTTCACGCTGTCGCTGGTGCCGATTTCATCGAATGTGGTGACGCTGCAGAAGGCCTGGGAGCACTGGTGCGTGTCCCTGTCGCGCCAGCGCGTCACCCACCTGCATCCCGAACAGAACCCCTTGCAGTGGATGAACCTGCAGGAAGCGGAAGACGCCTGCCGCCTCTATTCGGCCTACGCCTGGCTCGGCTACCGCCTGCCCGACTACTTCCCTGACGTGGCGCAAGCCCTCGACCTCTCGCGCTCCGCCTCCGAGCGCGTGGACTCGATCCTGCAAGACCAGAACGCCGCCAACCGCCGCCGCCAGCCGAAGCGCTTCCGCTAGGCGCCTGCCACCTGCTTTTTTTTATCCGGAGATAGCAAGTTTGCAAGCCTGCTGCTACCATTCGCTGGTTTGAACTTCCACCGGCCCGGATATGCAGGATCGATCGACGCAGCGCGACTACTGGCTATGCCAATTGGCGGGGTGGGGCGGCATGGCCGTCATCGGCGTGCTGTCCTCGTCCCAAAGCAATACCGATGAAGCCCTGCGCTTTGCCGCAGCCAAGACATTCTGCATGGCGACGGGCTTTGGGCTGTCGCACCTGTGGCGCTGGCACCTGAAGCGGCGCGCCTGGCTGGCCGCGTCCGCGCTCCCCTTCGGCAAGCTGCTGGCGGGGCTGTTCCTGCTGGCTGTTGCGCAGACCGGCTTCCTGCTGCTGGCCGACTTGCTGTTCCGCGACGGCGCGCTGGTACGCGATCCCAGCACCAGTGCCATGGATTACACCATGCTGGTCGTGCTGTGGTTCCTCGCCTTTGGCGCCTGGACCCTGTGCTATGCCGTGGCGCTGACCCGGCGCCGCGCGCGCGACGCGGAACTGGCGCGGCTGGAACTCGAAGTCAGCGCCAAGGACGCGGAACTGCGGGCGCTGCAATTCCAGGTCAACCCGCATTTCTTCTTCAATAGCCTGAACAGCATACGTTCGCTGGTGCATGAGGACGCGCAGGCCGCATCCAACGCCCTCGGCCAGTTGGCCGGCATGATGCGCCAGCGCCTCAAAGCAGGGGAGGCCGGCACCATCACCCTGGCCGAAGAACTGGCTGCCGTCAGCGCCTACCTCGGCATCGAAAAGCTGCGCTTTGACGAACGGCTGGTGGTCGCGATGGACGTGGACCCGGCCCTGGTCGATACGCGGCTGCCGCCCATGGTGGTGCAAACCCTGGTGGAGAACGCGGTCAAGCATGGCGTGGAGCGCATGGTGGCGCCGTGCCAGGTGCGGATCAGCGCACGCCTGCACGACGATGGCCTGGTGCGGGTGGAGGTGCGCAACCAGGGCCGCCTGGCCGCATCCAGCAATTCGACGCGCCTCGGCCTGGCCAATGCCGTGCGGCGCCTGGCGTTGCAATGCGGCCCGCAAGCCGGCTGCGTGGTGGCCGAGGAAGAGGGCTGGGTGCGTGCCACCGTGACGTTGCCGCAGGGGACAGCATGAGGGTCGCGATCATCGATGACGAACGCCTGGCGCGCAATGAGTTGCGGCGCCTGCTCGACGCCCATCCCGAAGTGGATGTGGTGGCGGAAGCGGCCTGCGTGGCCGACGGGCTGCACGCCATTCGCGCCATGGCGCCGGACCTGGTATTCCTCGATATCCAGATGCCAGACGGCAGCGGTTTCGACCTGCTGTCCGCGCTGGAGCAGGCACCGGCCGTGATCTTCACCACGGCGCACGACCAGTTCGCGCTGAAGGCGTTCGATGCCAATGCGCTTGACTACCTGCTCAAGCCGATCGAGGCGCCGCGCCTGGCGCAAGCATTGCAAAAGCAGGGGCGTGGCTCGGCGCCGGCGCCCGCCAAGCCCAATGACGGCAAAGTATTCATGCAGGACGGTGAGCGCTGCTGGTTTGTCGACCTGGAGCAGATCGTGCTGTTCGAATCGGAGGGCAACTATACGCGGGTCTACTTCGACGACAACCGTCCTTTGCTGCTGCGCTCCCTGAGCCAGCTCGAGGAGCGCCTCGATCCGCAGCACTTCATGCGGGTCAGCCGCCGGCATATCGTCAACCTGCGCTTCGTGCGCGAAGTCGGGCCGTCGCCGGCCGGCGGCCTGGTGCTGCGGCTCGAAGGCGGTTTGAACGTCGACATGTCGCGCCGCCGCGCCGTCGAGTTCAAGCAGCTCAAGCGCCTTTAAAACGGGCATCGTGGATTTGCGGGGCAATATGCTTAGGCCCTGCGGCGCCGGCAGACCAGTGGGGGGGGGCCCCGGGGCGGGGCGGCGGGGGGCGGGTGTGGGCCGGGCCGGCGGCGCCGGCAGACCTGGGCCGGACCCCGCGGGTCTGGCACTGCCTTGTCGGTTTTAGCCCAAGCCTGGCTAAGCACGGACGAAACCGGAAAAACAGTGCCTGACCCGCGGGGTCAGGCACTGGCCTTAAATCCCGTCCACCTTCCTGCGGTTATCGCCCGGCACGCGGTCGATCAGCAGCTGGCGCGGGTCGAGCGCGACTTCGGTCGGCTTTTCCGCCACGGTCAGCACGACCCGCGACTCGCCGGACGCCAGCGTGTGCCAGCCCGTTTGCAGCTGGCGCTGGCCGGCGAATACCGCCAGTTCGACCGGCTCGTCGTAAGCGCGCGGGACTTCCTTGCCATGGCCATCGGCTTCCGTCTTGGCCAGGCGCAGGGTGACTTCCACATCCCAGCGGCCATCGGCACGCGGCTTGGCCGTTGCCGCCACCACGCGGTTGTCATAGAACACGATGCGCTCGAACAGGTCCGTCACCAGCGCCTGGCTGGCCGCCGGTGTTTCGGCGCGAATGTAGTCGAGCAGCTCCACGCTGGTGGTATAAGGCGTACTGCGGTAGCGCGTGGCATCAAGGAAGCGCCGGATGGCCCGGTTCAGCGCCGCTTCACCGATCGTTTCGCGCAGGCGGTAGAAGGCCAGGCTGGCCTTGCGGTACTGCAGGTAGACCTGGCTTTCATTGCGCACCAGCGGCTGTTCTTCCGCGCCTTCGGCGGTGCGGCCGCGCAGGTACTCGTCCAGGTCGAAGCGCAGGATGCTGCGCACATGCGCCGCGCCGTGGCGCTTTTCCAGCGCCATCAGCGCCGAATACTCCGCCAGCGACTCCGTCACCAGTCCGCCGCCCTGCATATTGGCGGCGATCGCCTGGTCGCCCCACCATTGATGCGCCAGTTCGTGGGCGGTTACGTAGTACACATGGTCTGCCGCGTCCGGGGCGCGCAAGTCGCTGATGAAGCCGAGCGATTCCGAGAACGGCGTCAGCGTCGGGAAGGCGCGCGCATAGCTCTGGTACAGCGGCGTTTCGGCGATGCGCACTTCGTTGTAAGGGTAGGGGCCGAAATGGGCGGTGTAGTATTCCAGCGCACCCTTGGCGCCATCGATCATGCGGTCGACGTTGTAGGGATGCTTGCTGTCGTAATAGACCGTGATCGGCACGCCGCGCCACTGGTCGCGCTTGACCTGCCAGCGCGCCGACAGGTAGCCGAAGAAGGGCAGGACGGGCTTGTCCATCTTGTAGTGGAAGTAGCGGCGGCCATCCTTCTCCCAGCTCTTCACCAGGGCGCCCGGCGCCAGCGCGGTCTGGTCGGCGCTGGTCGATACCGTGGTTTCGAAGTCGACCATGTCGGCGTCGATGCCGAACAGCTTCCAGTAATTCTTCGACTGCGCCTGGCGTTCTTCCAGCTTGGGCATGCGATGGGCGGGGCCGAGGCCGCGCGCCTTGCGGGCCTTGTTGTCGTCCAGCTCCATCGACTGGTTGTAGCCGAATTTTGGGAAGAAGTCTTCGAAGGCGAAGGAAGTGCCGTTCCCGTTGACGGGAATCGGTTTGCCGTCGGCGGTAAAGCCGTTGCGCTGCACGTCCACGGTGAAGTCGAGCTCCATGCGCGCGCCGGGGGCCAGCGGCTGGTCCAGCTGCCAGTCCATCACGCCGTACTGCTTGTCGTCGCGCAGCATGCGGCCGGACGGCAACTGGTGCAGGCGCGTCGTGCCGCGCACGTCGGTCTGGATGCGCAGTACCTTCAGCGGCGCCTGCTGCTTGTTCTGCAGTACATAGTGGCCACGGATGCGCAGCGCCTGGGTGGCGGGGAAGATGTCGACGTCGGCGCGGATGCCGGTCAGGCTGGGCATGGGCAGGTCCATGTCCTGGCGGTAGGCTTTTTCGTAGCCGGCGCGGTAGTCCAGCCATGCCTGGGCCGAGCGATACTGATTGAGGATGTTGGTGTTGTAGTAGATCCAGCCGCCGGTGCCGGCGCCCGCGGCCAGGCAGAGCGCGCACGCCAGCCAGGCGTTGCGGCGCAGCCGCGCCGCGGCGCCGGGCATGCCCAGGCCTCCCGCGGCGCAAAGCATGGCGCCTGCCAGCAAGGCCCAGTACAGCACGAACCAGCTCCAGCCGGCCAGGTAATGGCCATAGCCGTTCAGGTCCGAATAGGTCAGTGCCGGCAGCGCGCCGAAGATGGCCAGCGGGTGCTCGATGCCCATGCTGCGCAGCAGCGGTCCGGATGCCAGCAGGGCAATGCTTAATGCATAGCCGATGAATTTGTTGCGGGCGGCCAGTTGCAGGGCCAGCAGGGCACCCGACAGCAGCAGGAAATAGGCCGAGGCGACCAGCGTCCCCTGGGCATACAGCGCGAGGTCGACCGGTGCGCCGCCCACCACCAGCTGGATCGCGACGGCCGCCGCCACGCCGGTGCAGAGGAAGGCCAGCACCACCGCAGCGAGGGCGCCGAAGTTGGCCAGCAGCGGCGCCCAGGCCGGCATCGGCAACGCACCGGTCAGGCCGTCGATGCGTGCCTGCCTGTCGCGGTGCACCAGTTCACCGGCGAAGAACAGCAGCACGATGACCAGCATGTCGTTCATGCCGCCGGCCAGCTCTTCCAGCATCAGGCGTGTGAGCGGGTAGGGCACGCTGTCGAAACGCATGCCGCCGATGGTGTAGTTGGCGATGAAGTTGGCCAGGGCCAGCAACAGCATGACGAGGAAGGGCAGGCTGCGCAGGATGGCGCGGGCGTCCGCGCGCAGCAGGCTGGCGGCCTGCAGCCAGGCCGTACCCGCACTGAAGCGCGGCACGCTGCGCGGCAGCGGGCGCGAGGCGACGCGGGCGGCAATCTGGGCGGCGATATGGCCGCTGATGCCGCGCGGGCCGGATTCGGCGCCTGCCCCGGCGCGCGCTGCCTGGCGCGGCTTGCGCCATCCAGATCCTGTACCAGCGCGCAGTGGTTTGAACAGCAGCACGGTCAGGCCGAACATGGCCAGCGCCAGGACGCTCCACAGCAGGCGGTTGGCCAGCAGGGCGCCTTCCAGTGCGGGTAGGTGGCTATTGGTGTCGGCGCTGGTGAAATAGCGCGTGGCCTGCGCCAGCACGCGCACGCCGAACGGGTCGAGCAGCACGGCCAGCGCGGCGCTGTCGGCGCGCCCGCCAAGGAAGCCGGCGATGCCCCACAGCGCAATGAAGCCCAGCACGCCCACGTACACCATCATCATCGAACGGGTGGTGGCGGCCAGCAGCATCAGCAGGGCCGAGACGAACAGCAGGTTCGGCACGGCGTAGACCATGAAGCCCCAAAGATAGGTATGGAAGGAGAACGGGCCGATACGCGTGGGATCGATGCCGGGCATGCGCGAGCCGATCATCATGGCGGCCGTGATCAGGGCGAACACCAGCAGGCAGGCCGAGAACCCGGCCAGGAAGCGGCCCAGCAGGTAGTCGATCTTGCGCATCGGCGTGGCGAACAGCAGGTCCGCCATGCCGGCCTCGCTGTCGCGCAGCAGGGCGCCCGCCACGAAGAATGTCACCAGGAACAGCGCCATGATGCTCAACACGCCCATCTGGTTGACCACCACCACCGGCGCATTCAGGTGGGCATTGCCGATGCTGCCGCCGATGCGGGCCGTTTCGCTGCTGGCGGAGATGAAGGCCAGCAGCACGAGCGGGAAGGTGCTGAGCCAGAGCAGCGGCTGGCGCAGGTGATAGCGCAGGTCAAACGCAAAAAAGCTTTTCCACATGCTGTGCTCCTCAGGCGGCTGCGCGCTGTTGCAGGAAGTAGACGTCTTCCAGGCCTGGTTCCACCTGGGTGAAGCCGGCGTCGGGCTGGGTGTCCGCGTAGATGTTGATCTGCGGCTTGCCGCCCACCAGGCGCGAGGACAGCACGGTGAAGCGCTGCTGCAGCTCCGGCAGTTGCGCATCGCTCACGGCGCCGCGCCAGATGCGGCCGCGCAGCGTGGCGATGGCCGCTTTCGGTTCGCCTTCCACCAGCACGCGGCCCTTGCCGATGACAGCCATGCGCGTGCACAGGTCGGTCACGTCTTCCACGATGTGGGTGGACAGGATCACGATGACCTGTTCGCTGATGCGTGCCAGCAGGTTCAGGAAGCGGTTGCGTTCATCGGGGTCCAGGCCGGCGGTCGGTTCGTCCACGATCACCAGGCGCGGCGCGCCGAGCAGGGCTTGTGCGATGCCGAAACGCTGGCGCATGCCGCCCGAGTAGCTGGCCACGGCGCGCTTGCGGGCCTCCCACAGGTTGGTTTGCTGCAGCAGGGCTTCCACCGCTTCCTTGCGCTCGCCGCGCTGGGACAACCCTTTGAGGATGGCGAAATGGTCCAGCAGTTCCAGTGCGCTGACCTTGGGATAGACGCCGAAGTCCTGCGGCAGGTAGCCCAACTTGCGGCGCAACGCTTGCGGGTCCTGCAGCACGTCCACGCCGTCCAGGTGGATGGTGCCGCTGTCTGGCTCCTGCAGCGTGGCGATGGTGCGCATCAGCGTGGATTTGCCGGCGCCGTTGGGGCCGAGCAGGCCAAACAGGCCGGTCGGGATATCGAGGCTGATGTCGTTGCTGGCGTGGACGCCGTTGGCGTAAGTCTTGTTCAGGTGGCGGAGCTTGAGCATGGCTGTTTCCAGAAAGTGGGAGACAGCATGCAGCCTAAAGACCCGTCCCCGCTCCCGCCAGCGCGCCGCTACGAACGCGCGTTAGCCGTGACGAACGGTAAAAATCAGGGATGAACGGTTGGGGGCGGCGGCGTGCTCGCGGCACGCGGAAAACAAAAAAGCCCCGTCCGAAGACGAGGCTTTTCTGCTGATACTGGTAGGCCGTGCGGGGCTCGAACCTGCGACCAACGGATTAAAAGTCCGCTGCTCTACCAACTGAGCTAACGACCCGAAAGAGGCCGTATTATATACGCGGCCAGCGCCGTTTGCCAAGAGGCTTTTTCTGCGTCACCCCATGGCGGTGACTTTGAGTACTTCTTCCGCCGTGGTGACGCCTTCGCGCACCTTGAGGGCGCCGGCGATGCGCAGCGGCTTCATGCCTTCCGAGACGGCTTGCTTGCGCAGGGCGGCGATGTCGGTTTCTTCTTCCACCAGGGCGTTGAAGGCTTCGCTGGTGGTCAGCAGCTCATAGATGCCGGTGCGGCCGCGGAAGCCGGTCTGGCGGCATTCGGGGCAGCCCACCGGGCGGTACACCTGTTCCGGCTTGGACAGGTTCCAGCCGCCGCTCAGGCCCTGCCAGATATCGTCGGCGATCTCGCCGCCGGTTTCCTTGCAGTCCTCGCACAGGGTACGCACCAGGCGCTGGGCCATGATGCCGACCAGGGTTGCTTCCAGCATGTAGTGCGGCACGCCCAGTTCCAGCAGGCGCATCACGGCGGATGGTGCATCGTTGGTGTGCAAGGTGGACAGCACCAGGTGGCCGGTCAGCGCGGCCTGGATCGCCATTTCCGCCGTCTCCAGGTCGCGGATCTCGCCCACCATGATGATGTCCGGGTCCTGCCGCATCAGGGCGCGCACGCCGTCGGCAAAGGTCAGGTCGATGCCCGGCTGCACCTGCATCTGGTTGAAGGACGCTTCCACCATCTCGATCGGGTCTTCCACCGTGCAGACGTTGACTTCCGGCGTCGCCAGCGCCTTCAGCGTGGTGTACAGCGTGGTGGTCTTGCCGGAACCGGTGGGGCCGGTCACCAGGATGATGCCGTGCGGGCGGTTGGTCAGCTTGTCCCAGCGCTCGGCGTCCTCCGGCGGGAAGCCCAGCTCGGGCAGCGTCTTCACCACCACGTCCGGGTCGAAGATACGCATCACCAGCTTCTCGCCGAAAGCGGTCGGCAGGGTCGACAGGCGCAGCTCGATTTCCTGGCCGCCGGCGGTGCGGGTCTTGATGCGGCCGTCCTGCGGGCGGCGCTTTTCGATCACGTCCATGCGGCCCAGCAGCTTGATGCGCGCGGTCATGGCGATCATCACCACGGCCGGCACCTGGTAGACCTGGTGCAGGATGCCGTCGATGCGGAAGCGGATGGTGCCGAGGTCGCGCTTCGGCTCGAGGTGGATGTCGGAGGCGCGCTGTTCAAAGGCGTACTGCCACAGCCAGTCGACGATGTTGATCACGTGCTGGTCGTTGGCGTCGACCGTCTTGTTGGTCTTGCCCAGTTCGACCAGCTGCTCGAAGTTGTTGCGCAGCGCCAGGTCCTGGCCGGTGTTCTTGTTGGCGTGCTTGATTGACTTGGCCAGCGAGAAGAACTGCGAGGTGTACTGTGAAATGTCGAGCGGGTTGGAAATCACGCGCTTGATGATGCGGCGCGACACCTTGGCGATTTCCGCCTCCCACTCCAGCGCGAAAGGATCGGCCGTCGCCACGGTCAGCGTATCGGGCGTGATCTCCACCGGCAGGATATTGAAGCGCGCCGCATAGCTGGCCGACATCACGTCCGCCACCTTGGTGAAGTCGATCTTCAGCGGGTCGATGCGGTAGAAGGGCAGCTTGGCGCGCTGTGCCAGCCATTCGGTCAGCACGTCGAGCGTGAGCAGCTTGCCGGTCTTGGCCGACACCAGCTTGCAGTGCGCCACGGCGCTCAGCGGATGCATGATGCCGGGCGTGTTGCGCAGGATGCCCTGGGCCTGGGTGTAATGCGATTTGACGGCGGCTTTCTCGACCATTCCATCGGCCAGCAGCCAGGTGAAGATAACTTGCAGATCGAGTGCTTTTGCCATGGGTGACCTTATGCGAGGGCGGCTTTCAGTCCCTTGAGCCAGGACTTGGCGGGCAATTTGGTATCGGCGACGATGCGTGCGGCGCGATCGGCCAGCGCGGCCACGTCGATGTTGCGGCGGGTCTTGAACGCGATCGCCACCACGTTCCCATCATGCACCTCCGGCAGCGGCACCACTTGCGGGAAAGCGAACTTCATCGCTTTCAGGTTCTTGGCATAGCTCGGGTGGTCGCCGAACAGGTTGACGGTCATGATGCCATCATCCTTGAGGCAGTTGGCGCAAGCCTGGTAGAACTCGGACGTGTCCAGCACGGGGCCGCGCGCGGTGGCGTCGTACAGGTCGACCTGCAGGGCATCCAGGGTGCCATGGTTGGCGGGATCGGTGACGTAATCCATGGCATCCATTTCCATCACATGCAGGCGGCCATCGTTTTCAGGCAGCTTGAACATGGAATAGCAGATGCTGATCACCGCAGGGTTCAGTTCCACCGTGGTCACTTGCGCGTCGGGGAAGTGCTTGTAGCAGAACTTGGTCAAGGCGCCGGTGCCCAGGCCCAGCTGGGCGATATGGCTGGGGGCATCGATCCACAGCATCCAGGCCATCATCTGCTGGGCGTATTCCAGCTCCGGCCAGTCCGGCTTGCGGATGCGCATGGCGCCTTGCACCCACTCGGTGCCGAAGTGGAGGTAGCGCACGCCATCCAGTTCGGACAGCGTGACGGGGGCGAACTTGGGCTTGCGCGCGGCAGGTTTGGACGCCGGGCGCAGCGATTCTTCTTTTTCGATGGATTTACGTTTGATCAGCATAGCGGCATTATCCTTGCTTCCAGGCAAGCGCACAAACAAAAACTGCCGGCCATCGCTGGCCGGCAGTCCGGGATTGGAGAGGTGGCCCGGGAATTAATTGTTCATCGGCTCGACATTCACGCGCAAGCGGATACGCTGGCCCGGGTCATAGCTCATGAAGTTGGTGTAGGTACGGCCGCGATAATCGTACTCCACGTTATAGCCGGTGGTGCGGGTTTCGTAGGAATCGACCATGCGGCATTGCTTGACGGCCTGTTCCTGTACCGCGCCCGGCTGCACGTTCTGGTTGGCGGCGCGGTCGCCGATCACGGCGCCGGCAATGGCGCCGGCAGCGGTCGCGGCGGTCTTGCCGTGGCCCGAACCGACCTGGCTGCCCACCGCGGCGCCCACCAGGCCGCCCAGGATGCTGCCGCCGACGCTGCGCTCCTGCGGCTGCTGGACCTGGACATATTCGGTGCGGCATTCCTGGCGCGGGCGGTTGATCTGCTCGGTCACCGGCGTGACGCGGGTGACGCGGCCGTAATCCTCGAAATCCGTGGCCTGGGCCAGGGGCAGGGCGCCGAGGCTCAGGGCTGCAAACAGCAATTTAGTTTTGGCATTCATTTTGTTTACCTCGTTGGCGTTTTTCGGCAGTTCGCTTGGTTAAATCGGAATTGCACATCTAAATAGTAACGCCGCCGCTTGTATCCTTGGGGGAAGTAAGGCAACAAAATGTAACCCCGTGCTTTTGCGTTAATATGGTAAGTTTTTAACAAAACTTGCGTTAGGACTCACTTTCGGGTTGATTCATAGAGTACAACACGTTACCCTTATGGCGTGGAATCAGATTGACAGGGAGAAACGAAAGCTCCGGCCCCGGCGCATTGACCCGCCTGCGGCTTGTATCTGGTAGGTCGATTTGAGGGAAAGATGAGTTTGTTGATAACTGTGCCGCCTAATCTAGTCCAGTCTATTCGCGCGTTCCGCGTGGCAGAGCTGCAGGACGAGGCAGCGCGCCTGGGGCAGCACTTCTTGTATGCGCATTGCCATGCCGGCCAGACCAAGCAGCAAGTGCTGGGCATTATTGCCGAGTCTTTCCACATCCCTAAACCGCACGCCAAGAATTTTGACGCCCTGCGCGAAACCCTGACTGAAACCATGGCCAAGGCCGGCGAACAGCCCGGCTTCCTGATCGTGCTGGAGCAATTGCCAAACACGCAAAAGTTCGACCGTGAAGCACGCGAGTGCCTGCTGGATGTGTTCCGCGATGCCGCCGATTACTGGGCCGAAAAGAAAGTACCGTTCCGCGTCTTCTACTCCTTCGAGTAGTCCCCCGATTCCCCTTGCGTAGTCTGCTGCAACGCAGCATAATGTCGCCTTGGCTCGCCTGAGCAGGTACAATGGCGGCCATGAAAAACATCGTCATCCTCATTTCCGGACGCGGAAGCAATATGGAAGCGGTGGTCCGTGCAGCCCAGGCCGAACAATGGCCCGCCCGCATCGCCGCCGTCATCAGCAACAAGGCGGACGCCAAGGGCCTCGAATTCGCGGCCAGGCATGGCATCCCGACCGCTGTAGTCAGCAACACGGATTACCCGAGCCGCGAAGCATTCGATGCTGCGCTGCAGGAAGTCATTGACGGGTTCAACCCCGACCTGGTGGTGCTGGCCGGCTTCATGCGCATCCTGACGCCGGGCTTTGTCAGCCACTACGAGCACCGCATGCTGAACATCCACCCGTCGCTGCTGCCGCTGTTTCCAGGGCTGCACACGCACGAGCAGGCGCTGGCTGCCGGCCACGCCACGCATGGCGCCACCGTGCACTTCGTGACCGCCGAGCTGGACCATGGCCCGCTGGTGGACCAGGTCTCCGTACCGGTGCTGCCGGGCGACACCGCCGAGACGCTGGCGGCGCGCGTGCTGGAGCAGGAACACGTGATGTACCCGCGCGCTATCCGCTGGTTCATCGAAGGCCGCTTGAAGGTCGAGGATGGCAAGGTCACGATTGACCGCAACTGACAACAGAAAGAACACAATGCGTTTGCCACCTTACGTCCTCACCAGCGCCGAAAACGTGCTGCGTGAAATCATGCGCTTCACCGCGCCCGCCGACACCACGTTGTCGCACTTCTTCAAATCCCATCCCAAGCTGGGTGGCCGCGAGCGCGGCGCGATTGCCGAAGCCGTGTACGCCGTGCTGCGCAACAAGGCTTTCTTCACCGACCGCGCCGAAGCCGGCTCGTCCGGCGGCGCCACCATGCGCCGCCTGGTGTTGTTGGGCATGGCCGACGCCGTCGGCATCGACGCCCTGCCGGGCCTGTCGGAAGACGAATCCGAATGGCTGAAGCGCCAGCTGGAAATCGACCGCTCGCTGCTGCACAAATCGATGCGCGCCAACATGCCCAAGTGGCTGTTCGACAAGCTGGTGGCGCAATACGGCGAAGAAGAAACCCTGGCGCTGGCCGACGCCCTGAATACCCCGGCGCCGCTGGACTTGCGCGTCAACGCCATGAAGACCGACCGTGACGCCGTGATCGCCGAGCTGGCCACCGCGCCGATCGCCGCCGAACCGACGCCATACGCCCCGCTGGGCCTGCGCCTGAAGAAAAAGCCGGCGCTGCAGAACCTGCCGCTGTTCAAGTCTGGCGCGATCGAAGTGCAGGACGAAGGCAGCCAGCTGCTGGCGCAAATCCTCGGCGCCAAGCGCGGCGAGATGGTGGTGGACTTCTGCGCCGGCGCCGGCGGCAAGACGCTGGCGCTGGGCGCGCAGATGCGCAATACGGGGCGCCTGTATGCCTTCGACGTGTCCGAAAAACGCCTGGGCAAGCTGAAGCCGCGCCTGGCGCGCTCTGGCCTGTCGAACGTGCACCCGGTCGCCATCGCGCACGAGAAGGATGCCAAGGTCAAGCGCCTGGCCGGCAAGATCGACCGCGTGCTGGTGGACGCGCCATGTTCCGGCATGGGCACGCTGCGCCGCAACCCGGACGTGAAGTGGCGCCAGCCGGAAAGTGCGATTGGCGAGATGCACGAGAAGCAGGTGTCGATCCTGGACGGCGCCGCGCGCCTGGTGAAATCCGGCGGCCGCCTGGTGTACGCCACCTGCTCGCTGCTGGAAGAAGAGAACGACGCGGTCGCCAAGCAGTTCATCGAAAGCCACCCCGACTTCGAGCTGGTGCCGATGAGCAAAGTGCTGGCCGAGCAAAAGATCGCCAACCTCGAGATGGGCGACTACCTGAAGCTGCTGCCGCACAAGCACCAGACCGACGGCTTCTTCGCCGCCGTCTTCGAACGCAAACCGATGGCCAAGGCCGAGTAACAGCCCAGCCCGTGTCAAACTTGGGGTGGGGGGGGTTTTTGGTGAACGGCGGATGGCCAGTGAAACCCAAAGAACTGACCCCAA
>CBHWEO010000123.1:0-15594 GCA_966112955.1 uncultured Duganella sp.
AACTGTCGTCCTCGCAGCAGACCGAGATCAACGAGCCGTACATCGCCATGGCGAATGGCGCGCCGGTCCACCTGAACCTGAAGATGACCCGCGCCAAGCTGGAGTCCCTGGTTGAGGAACTGATCGCCGCCACCATCGAGCCTTGCCGCACCGCGATCAAGGACGCCGGCGTGAAAGTGTCCGACATCGACGACATCATCCTGGTCGGCGGTATGACCCGTATGCCGAAGGTGCAGGAAAAGGTCAAGGAGTTCTTCGGCAAGGATCCGCGCAAGGACGTGAACCCGGACGAAGCCGTGGCCGTGGGTGCCGCCATCCAGGGCGCCGTGCTGTCGGGCGACCGCAAGGACCTGCTGCTGCTGGACGTGACCCCGCTGTCGCTGGGTATCGAAACCCTGGGCGGCGTGATGACCAAGATGATCCAGAAGAACACCACGATCCCGACCAAGTTCTCGCAGGTGTTCTCGACCGCCGACGACAACCAGCCGGCCGTGACCATCAAGGTCTATCAGGGCGAGCGTGAAATCGCAGCGGGCAACAAGGCGCTGGGCGAGTTCAACCTGGAAGGCATCCCGCCGGCACCACGCGGCACGCCGCAGATCGAAGTGACCTTCGACATCGACGCCAACGGCATCCTGCACGTGGGCGCGAAGGACAAGGCCACCGGCAAGGAAAACAAGATCACCATCAAGGCGAACTCCGGCCTGTCCGAAGAGGAAATCCAGAAGATGGTGAAGGACGCCGAGCTGAACGCGGCGGAAGACCACCGCCTGAAGGAACTGGCCGAGTCGCGCAACCAGGCCGACGCGCTGGTGCACTCGACCCGCAAATCGCTGACCGAATACGGCGACAAGCTGGACGGCGGCGAGAAGGAAAAGATCGAAGCGGCCATCACCGCGCTGGAAGAAGTGATCAAGAACGGCGACAAGGCGGCCATCGACGCCAAGGTGCAGGCGCTGTCCGAAGCATCGCAGAAGCTGGGCGAGAAGATGTATGCTGACATGCAGGCGCAGCAGGGCGCGGCGGGTGCCGCCGGCGCCGGTGCTGCCGGCGGCGCGCAGTCCGAAGCCAAGCCGGCCCAGGACGACGTGGTCGACGCCGACTTCAAGGAAGTCAAAGACAGCAAGTAAGCTTCAAATCCGGTCTGAATAATGACCTGCCGAGCCGAGCATCCACCAGGGGCTCGCTCGGCTTTTTCGCATAAATTGGTACACCATGGCAAAGCGTGATTTTTACGAGATCCTCGGGGTCGCTAAGAACTCGTCCGAGGACGAAATCAAGAAAGCCTACCGCAAGCTGGCGATGAAATACCATCCGGACCGCAATCCGGATAGCAAGGAGGCTGAGGAGAAATTCAAGGAGGTCAAAGAGGCCTACGAGATGCTCACCAACCCCGAAAAGCGTGAGGCGTACGACCGTTACGGCCACGCCGGCGTCGACCCCAACATGGGCGGCATGGGGGGCGGCGGCGGTTTCGGCGGCTTCGGCGATGCCTTCGGCGACATCTTCGGCGATATTTTCGGCGGCGGCCGCAGCCGCTCGTCCGGCCCGCAGGTCTACCGCGGCGCCGACCTGCGCTACAACCTGGAAATCACCCTGGAGCAGGCCGCCCACGGCTTCGACACCACCATCCGCGTGCCGAGCTGGGACAAGTGCGACACCTGCCACGGTTCCGGCGCCAAGCCGGGCACCTCGCCGGTCACCTGCTCCACCTGCGGCGGCCACGGCCAGGTGCGCATGCAGCAGGGCTTCTTCAGCATCCAGCAGACTTGCCCCAAGTGCCACGGCACCGGCAAGATCATTCCCGAGCCTTGCCCATCGTGCTCGGGCGCGGGGCGCATCAAGCGCAACAAGACGCTGGAAGTGAAGATCCCGGTCGGCATCGACAACGGCATGCGCATCCGCTCCACCGGCAACGGCGAGCCGGGCACCAATGGCGGGCCGCCGGGCGACCTGTATGTGGAAATCCACATCAAGCCGCACCCGGTGTTCCAGCGCGAAGGCGACGACCTGCACTGCGAAATGCCGATCAGCTTCGCCAAGGCGGCGCTGGGCGGCGAGATCGAGGTGCCGACGCTGGACGGCAAGGTGTCCTTCACCGTGCCGGAAGGCACCCAGTCCGGCAAGACCTTCCGCCTCAAGGGCAAGGGCATCAAGGGCGTGCGCTCCGGCTATCCGGGCGACCTGTTCTGCCACGTGGCCGTTGAGACCCCGGTCAAGCTGACCGACAAGCAGAAGGAACTGCTGCGCGAATTCGAGCGTTCCACCACCGAGGGTGGTGCGAAGCATAGCCCACAAACCAAGTCCTTCATGGATAAGGTCAAAGACTTCTTCGAGTGAGACATATGAGCGACGACGTACTGAAGCACCTGCTGGAAAACAACCGTAAATGGGCCGAGGCCAAAGTGGCCCGCGACCCCGACTACTTCCACGACCTGTCGATGGTGGCGCCGGAATACCTGTGGATCGGTTGCTCCGATTCGCGTGTACCGGCAAACGAACTGCTTGGCCTGCCGCCGGGCAAAGTGTTCGTGCACCGTAATATCGCCAACGTGGTGGTGCATTCGGACCTGAATTCGCTGTCGGTGCTGCAGTTCGCCACGGAAGTACTGAAGGTCAAGCACGTGATTATCGTGGGCCACTACGGCTGCAAGGGCGTGCACACCGCGCTCACCGGCGGCCGCGTGGGCCTGGTCGACAACTGGCTGCGCCACGTGCAGGACGTGGCGCAAAAGCACGAGCGCTACCTGGGCAGCGCGCTGAACGACGTCAGCAAGCAGAGCGAGCGCCTGTGCGAACTGAACGTGGTGGAGCAGGTGGTCAACGTCTGCCAGACCACCATCGTGCAGGATTGCTGGGACCGCGGCCAGGAACTGACCGTGCACGGCTTCGTGTACGGCCTGAAGGATGGCCTGCTGCACGACCTGGGCATGAACATCAGCTCGCTGGCCGAGCTGCAGCCCTGCATCGAAAACCGCCTGGCGGCCTACGCCAACCAGTAAGCCTGCCAAAAAAGCATGTACACTCCCGTGCATGCTCACATTCCTTACCAACTTCCTGGCTTCCCTGGGCGCCCCGCGCGCCCGGGCGGCCAGGGATTTCCACCCCTGCCAGCAGCTTGCCGTGAAGGCCGGCGACGTGCTGGCCCAGCCGACGCCTGATGGCCAGGGCTGGTCCGCGCTCAAAGTGTTTGCCGTGGAAGGCGCCACCGCGCACTGCCTGACTTACGAACCGTCTGCCGCCAAACCGACGCTGGCTTCGTTGGCCCAGGCCAGCGTGCGCATGGCCCACGCGCCTCGTCCCGCCGCGGCGCTGGCGGACGGCTGGGAACTGCTCGGCAACGAGCCCGCCGCCGCGCGCGAGCTTCAGGGCTTGAAGTACATGGATTTCGACCTCTACGTGCGGCTGACCGGGCAGGACGCCGACGCCATCCGCCGCTCCGCCACCGAGCACTTCGAACGGGCCGCCGTGCATGCGGCCGAGGGCCGGCGCATCGAGGCCATCAACGAGTACGGCAAGGCGATCGAGCTGTATCCCCTGTACACGGAAGCGCTGGACCAGCGCGCCTTCTCGTTCATGGAACTGGGACTGCACCAGCAGGCGCTGCGCGACCTGGAAGAATCGCTGTACATCGACCCGGACGGCATGTCCGCCTTTTTCTGCAAGGGCGAATGCCTGATGAAGCTGGGCCACCTCGACGAGGCGGCCGCCATCTTCACCGAAGGCCAGGAGCGCTTCCCCGAGCACGCCACGCAGTTCAACGAATTCCTCAAGCGCACCCGCGCTTTTGCCCTGACCGGCCGCCCGGCTTGAGTTGCGGACGTCGGCCGATTGTGCGCCGCGCGGCCGGGCGCTCCGTACAATGGGGCGATGCAAGCCAAGCCTCCCAATCCTGAGCAGCAGCCAGCCACGCTGGATGAGTGCCGGCGCTGCGACCTGTGGCGCAACGCCACTCAGCCGGTCGGTGGCCAGGGCGCGCGCCGCGCCCGCATCATGCTGGTCGGCGAACAGCCGGGCGACCAGGAAGACCTGGCCGGCAAACCTTTTGTCGGGCCGGCGGGCGCATTGCTGGACGATGCGCTGGAAGCGGCCGGCGTGGACCGCCGCGAAGTCTACGTCACCAATGCAGTCAAGCACTTCAAATGGGAATTGCGTGGCAAGCGCCGTATGCACAAGACTCCCGCGCAGAAGGAAGTGGCGGCCTGCCACTACTGGCTGGAAGCCGAGCTGGCGGCAGTGCAGCCGGCGGTGATCGTGGCACTGGGCGGTACCGCCCTGAAGTCGGTCCTGCAGGATGGCAAGGCGACGCTGCGCGATTTCATGGAGCAGCCGGTGCAGCATGAAGGACGCTGGGTGGTCGCCACCTACCACCCGGCTTTCGCCCTGCGCGTGCCGGACCGCGACGCGCGGGCTGCAGCGCGCGCCGCCATCGTCGCGGCACTGCAGGAGGCCAGCCGGCTGGCCGGCGGCGCCTGAACCGGTCAGGCTCGCATCTTTTCTGCCAGTTGCCAGCGCGTTTCGCCAGGTAGTAGTAACCAGATATGCTTCCATGCATTGCGGGTACAACCTGCCAACCGGTTCACCAACTGTGCTGGCGTCACTTCCTCGCCATTATGATAGATGCGGTCTCCATCAACGGCGGCGTGATAAGTCTTGCCGCATAGCGCAACGCGGATCTTCGTGCCAGAGGGTAGGAAAAGCGATTTCCACTGGTAGCCTCCTTGCAGCGAATCGCTGTCATGGGCGCTCGCTGTGTTTTGCATGGCGATCCATTCAGAGATCGCGCGACCGGCGACCTCGGCAAACTCCTCTGTCACACGCCTGCCGTCGCAGAAAGCGCTCAGGTCGTTGTAGGTCTGGAATGGCACTGGGATGTTGATTAGCTCTCTCATTTTCGTCTCCTTGGCGAGAATGCGCTCAAACCTGCTCAATCCTTCACAAAGATGCTTAAAGCTGCTAATTGCTTGCTCGATCCTGCTAACTTGGTGCTCGTATTTTCACAAAGCTGCTCGTTTGCGCTTAAAGTTGCTCACGTCACGCTGCGAGTCCTGCGTGAAGAAGCGAGCAGGTTTAAGATGAAACGAGTCGAAAAGTGCAGCACACGAGCAAGAACGTGCAGCAAATAAGGCGCAATTAGCAGCAATATGAAACGTTAAGCAGGATTGAGCAGCTTTGCGCAGGCGCCCTAAAAACAGGTCTATGCGCACGAGCTAAGACCGCGCCGAGGCCACGAAGTTCCGGCTATTGGTGAGCGGAGTGAGGATCGGTCTCAGCTGGAGGAACTGGCCGAAACCAGGAATGAGCTTTGATGCAAGGGCCAAGTCTGCTGTAACGGGCCGTAAGCGCATGAAGCACTTTGCGTGCAGTGTTAGGATGCCTAAACGCTGAAAAACTTGCTCTTCGGGCGCAGGCATTGATCAATGTGGTATTAGTCGTCATAATGAAATTTACTAAAACGTCAATATGACGTCCACTTTACTATAAGGACTTCCCCATTTTGCAAGGCGAGATAGTGCTTCGATCAAGGCGCTATTGCTAAGTGAAGTGGTTGGCCGGCGAAACTATAAACGGTCTTATTGGGCGAATTCTCATCTAACCCGGACCCTGATGCTAGACGCGGTGGGGAACCTCAATCGTTGGTCGGGATATGCTTCAATCCCCCAAAAGTGGTCAGGTTCTTCCCCACTCGGTCCAAACCGAAACTTCATCATCGCGATACTGACTTGATCGACAGTGCTACCGGAAATCTTTCGAGTTACGAAGGGCGAAATGCTTCGCCCTTAGCTAACAAGGCCCAAGCGATTCTTGCATTCTTCGCCGCAATTGCCACCAAGGCTTTGCCATATCCAGCGCGGGTTTGTAAAGCCAAGGCCCATCGGCTAATTTTGTCCGTCTTTCGCGCGGCATTGATCAGCATTGAGCGCGCCCCCATGATCAACAACGTTCTCAAATATCGATCTCCCGCCTTTGTGATGCGGCCTAACTTTGATTTTCCGCCAGAGCTGTATTGTCCTGGAACTAGCCCGAGCCATGCCGCCAACTGACGACCATTCTTGAAATCATGGCCGTTACCAATCGCTGCGACCAATGCAGTGGCTGTAATTGAAGCGATCCCCGTAAGCTCCATCAGCCGCCTGCAGCGATCATCTTCATGAGCCATGCGCTTCAGTTGGACGTCGTAATCATCAACCAGCACATCGAGCCAGGTTAAATGAGCTAGCAAATCATGTATTGATCCTGCCGCCCAATCCGGCAACTGCTCACTGGCACTGCGTGCCTGTTTTCTAATTGTCTCGGCGCGTTGAGGAAGTACGACCCCGAACTCAGACATCAAGCCACGAATTCGATTGATCGTCGCAGTACGTTCTTCGACAAAGCCTTGGCGCACCCGATGTAAGGTAAGAATCGATTGGGCATCAACGCTCTTGATCGGGACGAAGCGCATGTTGGGGCGCATCACCGCTTCACAGATGGCGGCAGCATCATTGGCGTCGTTCTTACCAGTCTTCCCTTGGATGCGGTAGGGCGTAACGAATTTTGGCGCCATCAACTTAGGGGTATGACCCAACGCTATTAATTGACGCGCCCAGTGGTGCGCACCAGAACAGGCTTCCATGCCAACCAGACATGGTGGCAGTTGCGCCAGCCGCTCTAACAATTGGTCACGTCGGACAGCTGGCATGACCAGCACAGGCTTTCCATGGCGGTTCACAGCATGGAGCGCGAACACGTTTTTAGCCAAATCAATGCCAACAACCGTCGGCGTATTCTCGCCAGCACCATTTGCTGCTAAAGTGATAACCTTGTTCATGATATCCCCTCTTCTTGGCCAATGATGAAAAAGACTTCCTCATTTTCACACCGTAATCGCACGCAGTACGCTGCATGCGTTAGAGCCAGCACCGGGGAAGTCCCTTACATTCGTTAGCCTATGAAGAACGCCGACGAGTACTTTGAATTGATTTCTAAAGCGGCTGATCTGGACGATCCAGCCGAGACGGCTCTTGCGCAAAAATTCATGATCGACGCGCTATACCGAGTGTCCGCAGACTTGCCTCCGCAGGCTCGCGACGCAGCGGCGGTGGCAAATCGCTTCTCGACCGGGGTGGCGACAGTGGCAGAACTCGAAAAAGAGCGAGTTCGTTTGTGGAACTTCATTAACGGGCGAGACATGTCTCAAGACGCCGATGTACTGCGTACTCGGGCTGCTATTCATGTTCTGTATCCGCCCAAGTCTCTTGAAATGCACGATACCATTGCTTCCTTCCTGGGCTTTTGGTTTAGGGGTGGTCTGAGCGAGTCAAAGCTCGCCGATGTTCTTTTCAACGACTATGGGCTAACAATCAATTCCAGCGGATCGCCTTCGGCACCCGCTGAATAAACACGTTGGGCGGATCGAGAAATATGACCTGTAGATGCGCAAGCCTTCCAGATCTTTTCACGCTTGAAGCTGACCCTGATTTTGAGAAGACCACCATTCGGCTCAAGACCGGGAACTGGGTTCACCTGCATAAGTGTTCCAGTTGCGGGCAGCTTTGGCGCCTCGACGAGTGGGATAAATACCAAATTCAGTTTGTCGTTCGTATCCCCGCCGGCGTTGATTGGGAGACTTTTGATGCTTCGCCTCTTCAAAAAGACTTCTTGGTTCATTCGCGTGGTGGCCTTACGGATGAGAGCTGCCTTTGGCAAGCATGCACTGGCAAACGAGTAAAAGGGGTCTACTATTGCGTCGATCATCTCTATCAAACAGGGGCACGGAAATGACGCACTTGCCCAACAATTCCGTCAACCGGACCTCCGCATCGCTGCGCGCTGCTCCGGCCGGTTACGCCGCACGTTGGGGCTCATGAACGAAGATCTCGCATTTCAAACTTTGGAAGCCTACCTTGGGGAAGTCCCCGCTATTGTTGGTCCCTTCGGACACGGCGTCGAATCCGATGGAAAGTGGTGGCTGAAATTTTCTATCGACATCGATAATCCGCTTGCGTGGCACGTGGTGCAGGAATTTGGGCACGTCGTGAACTACTTATCGGTCAGCGAACGTTTACCTACTTCGTTCATGCCTGTATCCCCGCCGCCGTACATGAACGGCGGACCTCGCGATTTCCTGTCTTGGGTGATCGAATGCAGCGACGCTTCGTTCAAACCAGGAACTTTGGCAAAATGGCTTGAGGGGCGTTTGCCTCGCCCAGTCAGCGACCTTTCACAATGGAACGTTGACGCATGAGCCCCAACCATTCCGTCAACCGGACCTCCGCATCGTTGCGCGCTGCTGCGGCCGGTTACGTCCAACGTTAGCCTCATGTCGCGACCATTCAAGCTTCTCCCCATTTGCCTCTTGGCCTGGGTTATATGTGCGCCTGTTCTTTGGTGGAACTACGTGCGTGTCAAATTTGGGGTTGAACTCCCATTTCAAATTTTGTGGCAGCACGGAGTTCTGATGTTGATGGCTGCCTGCTCGTCCGCGGTCGTTTTAAGGCGCAGGCATCTTCCTATGCCATTGGCTGCACCGGTCATCGTTGTCACGGCGTCGGCCTTTGTATTTCCAAGCGAAATGGTTGGGGGGCTTATCCTAAACACGGTGCTATTCTGCTTAGCTATTTGGCTAACAGGTAGTTCGAGCGGACAGCCTACGGCTGCCGCTCAACATTGACGTTGGGCCGCTGAATGAAATTCGTCGCTGCGATTGCCGCCATCTTGTTCTTCCCGCTCGCGGTGATGTTCGCGATCGAGCGTACTTGGTTGGCAAACTCTCTCGGCCTAATTTGGCTCGCTGTTTTCGCCTTCGTACTTTTTGTGGGCCTTGTGCATGGTTTCGTTTTCGGTCGCGCTCGCGCTGGAGTTATGTTCGGCTCAGGTGCAACGGTGTTACTACTTATGTGGCTGCCGCTTCAAATCTACATCGTGCCGGAGTCGGGATTTTTTAGTGGTGCTGCGTACTTCATCGGCCTGCTGGTTTTGGTCTACGCAAGCTTGCTCGGAGGAGGCATTGGCTACAATCTCTATTCCCAGCGGGGTTCAAAGTGCTAAGCCCAACAATGCGCTCAACCTCGCTCACTTCGTTCGCTGGACACGCCAATCGCTTCGCGCTTGTCGTGCCGGTTAGCTTAAAACGTTCGGCGTATGGAACTCCACATCATCTTCACTGAAGAAGAAATGATCCTTTCGAAGGAGCGCTTTGAGTCGTGGCGCGAGATACAGCATCGATATGCGGGCTACAAGGCTTCGCTTGGCCCGTGGGATCACGAGTCGGTCATTGAGTACCTCGTGGACGAATATTCGAAACTCGCGCCGTCTGCTGCGGAGCAAGTTGCTGCTTTAATGAAATCCGAAGCGCCAACATGCAAACTTACTTTTCAATGAGCGGCAAATGGCCGAACAGTTCATTCAACCCGGACGCGCTGACGCGCGCCGGTTAATTCAAGCACGTTGGGCGCAATGACTTACATCAATGTAATTTGGCGTTCCACTGATCCGGCCGATCCAGTTCGCTTGGTCTCGGAACTCGACGAACAAGGCTACGAGGTACGGAAGCTGGAATTCTTCCGTAATGGTGTTGTCGGTTACGCCGACGAATCGGCTACGGCTAACGGCTGCGCGCTCGGCAAAGTTCCGGTTCCGTCTCTTTCGGAAATCAATCAGGACGACCAATTTTTGGGAGTGTCAATTTCGGCGGTAGCTTTTGAAGAACTCTGGGCAGGGCGTTTTCACAGCCCAACCACGCAATCAACCCGGACGCGCTAAAGCGCGCCGGTTATTTTGAAACGTTGGGCTACTTGAAAGCATGAGCGGTAAATTTCACTTCACCTTTGAGTCGGACTGGCGCCATGTCCCTGGTGCGTTTTGGGTGCACCTACCGGTCGAAGGAAAGCCGGATACGTTTGCGCCGCCAGCTCCGCTGGCGATTCCGCACAAAGGGTACCCGGTGTTACATGTTGAATTTGAAGACTGCGATCTGCTATTTAGCTCCACTGCACAACTTGATCACTACATCGAGGTGTTGTCACGAACTGCCTTACCCACTTCGCGGCAGCTTTGTGAGGCTAGTGGTCTCAAGACCGGGCCCAATCAACATTGGCTTAGCCGTTTGCCGGGTGAGCTAAAATCTCCAAAAAAGCGGCAGGCGTTGGTAAAGGCTTTGTCGGCTGCACGAGAGTTCGCAGCAGATAACGCGCCCAACACTGCATTCAACCCGGACGCGCTAAAGCGCGCCGGTTAATTTGGCACGTTAGACATCCGATGAACTATCGCACCGGACAACTTATCCTTGAACTGCGTGAAGCTGCTGCTCATATTCGCGCCGGCGGCGATGTAGCGTCCGACCACTTCTCGAGTGCCAGCGAATTTGCGGTTCGAGTTGAGCTTCTCGCGGACACTATCGAAACCGCCCAAAGGAATCCGCTTGCTGCGCTGCGCGGATTCATTGTTAGAAAATGGGCCAAGTACACATGGTTTGCGCCAGCCTCCGATTTCGACGATTATCTGGCTGGTCATCCCAAAGCTCTTGAACTAGGCAACTCAATCTATGCAGTCCTTTAACCTATCGTCTAACCCTCAGCTCCAGCGGACGCACTGCAGCGGGCGTTGCCCGCTTCCGCACGCCGCTGAGCACGCACGTTGGGCTTTTCATGACTAATCTTGATTCACGACTTTCCATTGCCTTGGAATTTGTTCGCATCGGATATGGAGACATCATCAACGACGCTCCGTTTCGTTCACTGTATTTTCAGACCGATACGCTAACTACTACGGAGGCGAAAACCGTATTAGAGATCGTGCCGATCTATAATTCGTTCGAAGGAGTTGCAGTCGCCAACGCCATTGAACGGTTTCGACGGCGCGTATCTGGTTGGTCTGTTGGCCGGGCTGGTTCTCCCTTGCTGCAAATCGAACTGGCATCTTGGACGCATCAGGTTGAAGAAACCCCACCAAGAACTAGTGGAACCCGTATCTCTGAAACAGAACTCCAAGGATTGATCGATGAATTACGTGAAGTTTTCGTGGAGCACCTTGACGCTGACGCGTTTGAGTTCACGGACGATTCGCAACGTACTATTCAGGTGTGGTGGGATTGATGTTGTTGCCCAACCTTCAGTTCCAGCGGACGCCTGACAGCGCCGCTGAACCTGCACGTTCGGCCTCTCTTTCATAGGAATATGGATACAAAAAAGCGAAATCTATTAATTGAGAAGCTCTCCGATCAGGCGGAACCTCAACTCGTTCCAGTGCTTGAGTTCTTCGATGGAAATGACGACGTTGGGTCGATCGGCTGCAATCTGCTAGATCATCCAGGTATTGATGTATTTCGAACGACATTCTCCCGCTTGATGCAACGTGGCGATGTTCAAGCAATCTATGCGCAGATTGCCGAACTCGATCCCGGCGATGACTCGTGGCCTTTCACCGATACGATTTTTGTCGTTGGCACACTTTCGCAGTCTGATCTCGAAGCCGAACTTTCTTTGCTCGAACCAGATGAAGTTGGTGCCGCGGAAGATTTTGGAGTGCCTGACACACTTCTGCAGAAGTACAAGGCGCCAATCTTGGCTGCTTGGTGGGATTAATGCCGAACAATTAAGTCAACCGGACCGCTACATCGCAGCGCGCTGTAGCGTCCGGTTACGTCAAACGTTAGCGTGAATTTCAGGAGATCTAATTGATTCCATTGCTCATTGCCTTACTATCAGGTTACGCCATCGGCAAGTTTATGCCGAAAGGATGGCCGGGATACGCTACCTGCGTACCCGCCGGCATCGCTGTTTACTTTATTACGAGGATCGTTCTTTCCTCATTTCTTTCGGGTGGGACTGAGGTGCCTGACATTGTGTTTGGAACTTTAGTCGGAGTGATCGAATCACCGATACTTATGCTAGGAGTTTTTCTTGCGCGCCGTGGTTCCAAAAGAAACACTTTCGTCGCTTGAACAAAGTGCTAACCACGCAATCCATCGGACCTGCGCAAAAAACGCGCAGGCCGGTGATCTTGGACGTTGAAGCTGTATTTTTAGTCGCAAGGTAAGGGCTGCCTTGGCGCCCCTGCCGTGAGAACGCCTGTTCATGGCGATATCCGGCGGTAGCGTGCCTGGTTCCGAAAGATCGCCAAATCATCCGTGAGCTATGCATCAAATCGCCGAGCTGTTCAAACAGTCCCGCTAACTAGCGATGCCAAGGGATTGAAAGGCCGCCAGATGTTCGCTATCGACGGCGTTAAGCTGCAAACTCCGATCTATTTGTTGCCCTTCACAGTCAGAGAGGTGTTTTGCAGATCGATGCCTAAAATCTGCACGGAGCCGAAGGTGAGACTATCGTTTGGCCCACAGCGTATGTTGCGCACGTCGATTTCGCCGACTGTGGCGGGAAGCGGCAAGTTGAAGGCGCTATCGGTGGCCGGAGACCAGGCTAAGGCGTTGGAGTTGTACGCCACGCCCTTGATTTCGATGTCGGCGGTTAGCAGATGCAGGGCGCGCAAGTGGGCAGTGAACGGGGCGGCGAGACCATCCCTTGGCGCACTGGCGCGCAGAGAAATCGCGGCGGTTGGCAGGGCGCCCGTTGGCAGGCGCCAGGGCAGCGGGCGTGTCACGGCACGCAATTCGCCGTCGTTTAAGGGCTGCAGGCCTGGCTGGGCCGTTGCGGTAACGGGTTCGCCGGCATGCGCTGTGCAAGCCGCCGCGAGCAATGTGAGGGTGACAATCCGGGCATAGGCCATCATGTGTGCTCCTTTCCTGTGCCGAGGATGGTGCGGGCGTGGCGGGCTGCGATCCACTCCTCGTTGGTCGGTTCGACAGCGACCAGTGGACCGGGGCCACAGCTGATCACGGGCGCGTTATCGCGGTTGGCTGCTTCGTCGAGCCGCACGCCGAGGAATCCCAGCGCGGCGCACACGCGGCGGCGGATTTCGGCATTGTGCTCGCCAATGCCGGCGGTGAAGACCAGCATGTCCAGGCCTCCCAACACGCAGCACAAGGCGCCGATCTCGCGCACCATGCGGCGCACATACAGTGCCAGGGCATCGCGCGCCCGTGGCGCTTCCGCTTCATGCGCCAGCAGCACGCGCGGGTCGGCGGAAATGCCCGATATGCCCAGCAGGCCCGATTCGTGGTACAGCATGTGGCCGACTTCATGCGTGCCGAGGCCTTCAATTTCCATCAGGTAGAGCAGCGCGCCGGGATCGAGCGCACCGCAGCGTGTGCCCATCATCAGCCCGTCCAGTGCGGAGAACCCCATGGAGGTGGCAACGCTGGCCAGGCCCTGCATGGCGCACAGGCTGGCGCCGCTACCCAGGTGGGCGACGATGGTACGGCCCCGCGCGGCTGCGCCGTGACGGGCGGCCAGGGCGTGCGACAGGTATTCGTAAGACAGTCCGTGAAAGCCATAGCGCCGCAAGCCGCGCTCCCAGGCCGCGTAGGGCAGGGGCAGCATTTGCTCCACCACTGGCAAGGTGTGGTGGAAAGCCGTGTCGAAGCAGGCGATCTGTGGCAGGCCGGGGTGGCTGGCGAGCAGGGTTTCGATGGCCTCCAGTGCGAAAGGCTGGTGCAACGGCGCCAGCGGAATGTAGCCGCGCAAGTCGGCCAGCACATGTGGATCCAGCTGCACCGGCGTGCTGTATTTCTGGCCGCCGTGTACCACGCGGTGCGCAATAGCCGCCAGCGTCTCGCCTGCTTGCTCAAGGCGCTGCGCCAGTTGCGCGAGAATGGCGTCCAGTGCGGCGTGATAAGGCTGTGCGCCGGCAGCCGGCAGCGCGCGCTGCGTGCAGCCGGATACGTCGAGCGTTGGCGCTGTGCTGGTCACGCCGTCAATCTTGCCCTGCCACAGTGCCCTGGCGTGCAATGCGGAGGATTCGGCGTCGAACAGCGCGAACTTGATGCTCGATGAGCCGCAGTTCAGTACCAGGATGCGGGCGTTCATGGCGGCGTCGCCTCATATTGGCGCGTCAGCAGCAAGGCCACTGCGCAAGAGGCCAGCCGGGTTTCCCTGCTGTCGGCACGGCTGGTCAGGACGATCGGCAGGCGGGCGCCGAGCACCACGCCGGCACTGTTGGCGCCACCCAGGTATTCCAGCTGCTTGGCCAGCATATTGCCGCTTTCAAGGTCGGGCGCGACCAGCACGTCGGCCTGCCCGGCCACCTGCGACACAATGCCCTTGATGCGCGCGGCGGCGGGCGACACCGCGTTGTCGAAGGCCAGCGGGCCGTCGACCAGGGCGCCGCTGATCTGGCCGCGGTCGGCCATCTTGCACAGGATCGCGGCGTCAAGCGTGGCGGGCATGTGGGCGTTGACCGTTTCCACCGCCGCCAGGATGGCGACACGCGGCGTTGCGACGCCAATGGCGTGTGCCAGGTCGATGGCGTTGCGGATGATGTCGGCCTTTTCCTCCAGCGTCGGCGCGATATTGATGGCGGCATCGGTGACGATAAACGGACGCGGGTAGGCCGGCGTCTGCATGACGAAGCAGTGGCTGATGCGGCGTTTGGTGCGCAGCGCCGGGCAGGCGACTACGGCCCCCATCAATTCGTCGGTGTGCAGGCTGCCTTTCATCAGCAGGGCGGCGTCGCCCTGCACGGCAAGTTCAACTGCCCGCGCCGCTGCCGCATGGCTGTGCGGCACGTCATCGATGCGGCAGCCGCCCAGGTCCAGGCCGGCCCGTTCGGCCACGGCCAGCAGTCTTGCGCGCGGCGCGACCAGGATAGGCGAGATCAGGCCGGCGGCCTTCGCGTCGAGCGCGGCGCCCAGGCTGGCCTCGTCGCAGGGATGCACCACGGCGGTGGCGAGCGGCCCGATGCCGCGCGCGTGCGCCAGCAGCGCCTGCATTTCGCCGCCGCCCGGCATCAGCCGTACTCCCGGCAGCGTGGCGCGCGGGCGGACGATTGCCTCGGTCGGCGCGATCACGTCGGCTTCGCCGGTGATGACGGCAATGCCGTCCTGGTTGATGCACTGGCAGGCCAGCTTCAGGCGCTTGCGCGCTTCGTCGCGGGCGGTGACGGTGACGCTGGTGGTCAGCGTGTCCCCCACGCGCACCGGAGCGCTGAATTTCAGCGTCTGCCCCAGATAGATGGTGCCGGGCCCCGGCAGGCGCGTGCCCAGCACGGCGGAGATCAGTGCGCCGCCGAACATGCCGTGCGCGATCACGCTGTGAAAGCGCGTGTTGGCGGCGAATTCCTCATCCAGGTGCTGCGGGTTGGCGTCGCCCGACAGCACGGCGAACAGCTGGATGTCGGCGGCGCTCAGGGTACGCACCAGGGTTTCGCTATCGCCCACGGCGATGTCGTCGAAGACTCGGTTACGGATGGTGCTCAAATCATCTTGCGGCATAGTGGCTCCTCGGGAAAGTATTCATGCCATCTGGGCGATGGTGGCGCGGAAGCGCCGCAGCGAAATGCCAAACAGCGTGGCGCCGATGGCGGCGATGGCCAGCAACTGCGGCCAGACCACGTCGAGGCCCGCGTTGCGGTAAAGGATGGCCTGGCCGGCGGCAACGAAGTGGGTGGTGGGCGCCGCCAGCATCAGGTGCTGAACCAGCGCCGGCATGCTCTCGCGCGGCGTCACGCCGCCCGAGAGCAGCTGCAGGGGCAGCAGTACCAGCACCAGCAGCATGCCGA